>CALDYQ010000026.1 GCA_937944385.1 uncultured Burkholderiales bacterium
GGTATCCCAGCGCGCCTGCCATTCGGCAAGCGCATCGCTTGCCGCCGGTGCTGCGACGTCAGCCGCGGAGGCCGCCGGTGTGGCAGGTGTCACAGGTGCGTCGGGTGTCGCGGCGGGCTCGGATGCCGGAACCGCCGCGGAAGCCTCTGCCAACGCGGGCGGTTCAACGGAGGTGTCGGTTGCCTCTGCCGGATCAGCCGTCGCCGGATCAGCCGTCGCCGGATCAGCCGTCGCCGGGGCACCCGTCGCCGGGGCAGCCGCCTCGATCGGTGCCGAGGCGAGTGGTGACGCCTCCGGCGCGGACGTGGGCTGCGCCGCCGGCTGGGGAACCGGGCGTGAGGCCAGGAGCTGTTCACCGACCGCGTATCTTTCGCGCAGCTCGAGCTCCGTGGCGATGGCTGCATGCACCGCCTGAAGTTGCTGCGCAAGGCCCGCGTCGAGCACCGGCGAGCTCTGTGCACGCGTCGCCTCGCTCGCAAGTTGGGCGAGTTCATCGCCAGAGAGGTCAGCCACGCGCTTGCTTTTGAGCGCAAACCCGGCGATTTGGAGCGCTAACTGCTCGTGTAACCGGCGCGCGAGCGCCTCGTTCTGCATCTTGAGCTGGAGCGCACGGGTCAGCGCCTCGAAGCGCGCCTTGCGCTCCTGATCCGGGTTGAGCTTGGCCCACGTGCGCTGGGCTTCGACCAGCTTGGACAGGGGCACGTCATCCGCTTCAGTCCAGTTCTGCAACTGCGTGAGCAGCACGTCGGCTTCCTGCGCGGTCTTGTCACGAAGCGCGAGCGCTTGCGCGCGGTCGTGGCAAGCCTTGCCGAGTCGCTTGTCGGAATCACGCCATTCCAGGTAGAGCGCGTCGAGCAGCGCCGCATCGTTGCAGGCTTTGATTGCCGCGAGCTTGATACTCACTGGCGCACCGGTGGCGAGCCATGCCCGAAGATCGTTCAACGCCACCGACACGGCCGCCTGCCGTAGTGTCTCGGGCGAATCCTCGCGCACGGCGAGTGCCACGACTTCGAGCGGTGTGCCGAGCGGGATGTCCTCGCCGAGTTGTTTCGCCCACGCACTCGCGGCAGCGGTGCGCACGCGGGCCTCGGGATCGGCCAGACCCCGCTCGAGGATCGGGCGTGCGCTCACGCGCGCGATTGCCGCAGCGCGCACACCGGCGTCCGTATCCGTGGTTGCCAACTGGGCGAGCGCTGGATCATCGGCGGGCAGGTCTGCCACCGCCGCAAGGCGGATGGCCGGATCGGGGCTCTGCCATTTCGGCGAGCCGCCAAAGAACGTCTTGAGCACGGAAATTCGGGGGAATTCGACTGGTCGCTGGATTCTATTCCCCGCCCTCGAGGCGAACTTCGAGGCTGCCTTCGACACCTAGAATGGGGCGGGTGTCCAGCGATCTCGCCCGCCTCTTCTCCGCCGATGGCCCCTTCGCCCGGGCGTTGCCGCAGTACCGGGAGCGCCCCGGGCAGGTCGCCATGGCCGAGGCGGTTGCGGAGACGATCGCACAGAACGGCGTGCTCGTCGCCGAGGCGGGCACCGGCACCGGCAAGACCTTCGCTTACCTCGTCCCCGCGTTGCTCTCGGGCGGCCGGGTCATCATCGCCACGGGAACGAAAACCCTTCAGGACCAGCTCTTTGCCCGCGACCTGCCGCGGGTGCGGGATGCGCTACAGGTGCCGCTGAACACGGCGCTGCTCAAGGGCCGTGCGAACTACGTCTGCCACTATCACCTAGCCCGCGCGCGCGCCGAGGGGCGCTTCACCTCACGCGAGGCGATCCGGCACCTCGACCGCGTCAGCGCCTTTGCCGAACACAGCACAACCGGTGACCGCGCCGAGTGCACGGCCGTGCCCGAGAACTCCACCGTATGGCCGATGGTGACCTCGACCCGGGAGAACTGCCTCGGCACCGACTGCCCGCACCAGAAGGAGTGTTTCGTCTTCAAGGCGCGGCGCGAGGCGCTCGCCGCCGATGTGATCGTGGTCAACCATCACCTGCTCTTCGCCGATCTCGCGCTCAAGGACGACGGCCTCGGCGAACTGCTCCCCACCTGCAACGCGATCATCGTCGATGAGGCGCACCGCGTACCCGAGGTCGCCACCCAGTTCTTCGGCGAGCGTGTCTCGGCAGCCCAGCTCCTCGACCTCTGCCGGGACGCCGAGGTCGTGCAGCGGCGGGCCGCGCCCGAGGCGGCACCGCTTGCCGAGGCGATCCACGCTGCGGGCCTCGCCACCCGGCAAGTGCGCCTCGCCCTGCCCGCCGTCCCGCCGCGGCTCGCGCAGGAGGCCGTTCTCGGCCAGACGGAGGCGGCCGAGGCTCTTGCGGCCCTGATCGCCGCCGTGTCCTCGCTCGCCGATCAGCTCGAAGCCCAGGCCGAGCGGGATCCGCTCCTCCCCGGCCTCGCGCTCCGGGCGCACAACCTCGCCGGTGCGCTCTCGGACTGGCAGGATCGCGGCCGCGACGATCTCGTGCGCTGGTGCGATGTCTCGGCAAGCGGCTGGACGCTCGGGGCAGCCCCGCTGTCAGTGGCGCCTCGCATGCGCGAGCAGACCGAAGGCCAGGCCCGGGCGTGGGTGTTCACGAGTGCCACGCTGTCGGCGGGCGGCGACTTCTCGCACTTCCAGCGCCAGCTTGGGCTCGAGAACGCCCGCACCGAAAGCTGGCCGAGCCCGTTCAACTACCCGAACGCGGGCTGGATCTACGTACCCGAGACCCTGCCGCCGCCCAACTCGCCCGCGCACACCGAGGCCGTGATCGAACACGCGGTCGAGCTGACCGCGATCTCGGGCGGCCGCGCCTTTCTGCTCTTCACCTCGCTGCGCGCGATGCGACAATGCGCCGAAGCGCTGCCCCCACGGCTCGCCGCCCGTGGGCTCGACTTTCCGGTGCTCGTGCAGAACGAGCAACCCAAGCACGAGTTGCTCAGGCGCTTCCGCGTCTCGGGCCGAGCGATCCTGATCGGCTCGCAGAGCTTCTGGGAGGGGGTGGACGTCGCGGGCGATGCGCTCTCGCTCGTGCTGATCGACAAGCTGCCCTTCGCACCGCCGGACGACCCGGTGCTGGAGGCGCGGCTCCGCGCGCTCGAGGCCGAAGGCGGCAGCCCCTTCACCGACTGGCAACTCCCCTCGACCGCGGTCTTGCTCAAGCAGGGCGCCGGACGCCTCATCCGGAGCGAAACCGACCGCGGGGTTCTCGCGATCTGCGACGACCGGATCATCACCAAGGGCTACGGGCGCGTGCTCCGCAAGAGCCTGCCGCCCATGCCATGGACCCGCCGGATCGAGGACGTGGCCGCGTTCTTTGCCGAGCGCAGCAGGACGGCGAGCGCGCTCTAGAGCTCGTTGGCTACCAGAAGAAGCGCCACCAGCCCCGCCGCTCTTCCGCCGGCGGTGCCTTGTAGGTGGCGACATACACACGCTCGGCGTCTTTCGCGAGTTGCTCGTTGCCGAGCGCGCGGTGACTTGCAATCAAGATGCGCAGCGCCTCCTGATTGGCCTGCGTGCTCGGGTAGGTGGTGATCGAGGCTTGGGCGCGGTTGATCGCGGCCTGATACGCACCGCGGTTGTAGTAGTAGCGCGCCACGTGCACTTCGTTCATCGAGAGGGCATTGACGAGATACACCATGCGCTGACGCGCATCCGATGCGTACTTGCTCGATGGAAAACGCTCGACCAGCGTCTTGAAGGTGCTGTAGGCCTCGCGCGCCGACTTCTGGTCCCGCTCCGAGAGGTCCTGGGTGGCGATGAACGAGAGCAGGCCCAGGTCTTCGATGAAGTTCGCAAGCCCGCGGATGTAGTAGGCGTAATCCACCGCCTCGTGGTTGGGGTAGAGCTTGATGAAGCGATCCGCCGCAGCCACGGCTTGCGCGCGCTCGCCGAGCTTGTAATGCGCAAAGGCGGTGTCGAGGATCGCCTGCTGCGCCTGGATGCCGTAGGGGAAGCGCGATTCGAGCGTCTCGTAGAGCTTGATCGCCTCGCTGTAGCTCTGGGCATTCAAGGCGTCCTTGGCGCGCCGCGCGAGTTGCTCGACCGCCATCTTCTGTGGGTCATCGCTCTTCGTGAACAGGTCGCCAAACCAGCCGCAGCCGCTCAGCAACACGGCTGACGACACGAGCAACAAGCCGAGCTGCAGATCACGGCCAAGACGGGCGAGCAGTCTTGAACTGTTATGTGTAACGGACGCGAAGAGCTTCATCATGGCAGCTTCGGCAGCGTGGGTCGGGTCGCATGTCCACCTCGCGCCGGAACAGGGACAATCGAAGCAATCGAGTTTATAGGAGCACCCATGCGGCTTTGCGTGCCGCCCGACTTGGCAGACGTTCGACTGGATGCCGCCCTGGCGCGGCTCTTGCCCGAACATTCGCGCAGTCGGCTCTCGGAATGGCTGGCCGAGGGCCGTATCCTCGTGGATGGCCAGCACCTGCCAGGCAAGACGCGCCTTGCCGGCGGTGAGACGATCGCGCTTTCGCTGCCCGAGGCGAGCACGGACACGGAGAATGCGCCCGAGGACATCCCCCTCGACATCCTGCACGAAGACGAGCATTTGTTGATTCTCGACAAGCCACCGGGGCTCGTCGTCCATCCAGGCGCGGGCAATCCGGACGGCACGCTGCTCAACGCGCTCCTGCATCACGCACCTCAGCTTGCCGACATCCCGCGGGCAGGCATCGTGCACCGCCTTGACCGTGACACGAGCGGCGTGATGATGGTAGCCAAGACGCTCACTGCCCAGACCGCTCTCGTGCGGCAACTGCAGGCCCGGACCGCCTCGCGCGAGTACCTCGCGCTCGTCGATGGCGTGATCGCCCGCCCAGGCACCGTCGACGCTGCAATCGGCCGCCATCCGCGCGACCGCACACGCATGGCGGTCGTCGTCGGCACGAGCGGCAAGCCGGCCGTCACCCACTACCGCCCCCGCGAGCGCTTCGATGGCCCCGGCATGGCGGGCCGGAACGCAACCTTGGTCGAATGCCAATTGGAGACCGGCCGCACGCACCAGATCCGCGTGCACATGGCCCACATCCGGCATCCGCTCGTCGGCGATCCGGTCTATGGGCGACGGGGCGATGACCGCTTCCCCCGTCAAGCGCTTCATGCCTGGCGGCTCACGCTCGAGCATCCGGAAAGCGGCGAGACCGTGCGATTTGTCTCGCCGCTGCCGCCCGACATGAGAACGCTGCTCAAGAACCTGCGTCGCGAGCGCGATCAGCGGGCCAAAATCGACGAAGACGATGAAAGCTACGACGACGATGGGGTCGAGATCGTTTATGTCCGTGACTGACCTCGCCCGCGCGCCGCTGGTGCGCGTGGAACGCTTCGGCCCACGCATTCGTGCCGCGATGTCTACGCGCGCAGGCGGTGTGAGCCCGCCGCCCTTCGCAAGCCTCAATCTCGGCTACGCGACCGACGACGATCCTGCGAACGTCGCGGAGAACGAACGCCGGCTTGCCGCGGCCTTTGGCATCGCGCCCGAATCGATCCGCTGGGTACGCCAGGTGCATGGCGATGCGATCGCCTTTGCCGAGGCCCTGCCACCGACTGTCGGCACTGGGGCCACGATCGAGGCCGACGCCGTGATCTCGGAAACCCCGGGCCTCGCTGCCGCAATCAAGATCGCCGACTGCGCGCCGGTGCTCGTCGCCGCGGAGGACGCGAGCGCGGTGGCCGCGATTCACGCCGGCTGGCGCGGCACGGCGGCCGGCATCGTGGGCCAGACGATCGCCACCTTGCGGGCACGACATCCCCAAGCCTTCTGGCGCGCCTGGATCGGCCCGTGCATTGGGCCGGACGCCTTCGAGGTCGGCCCGGAGGTGGTCGACGCCCTCGTCGCTGCGGGCGCTCAGGCATCCGATTTCCATGCCCCGGGTGATCACGCCGATCCCACGCGCCGATACGCCGACCTCAAGGCAATCCTCGCGCGACAACTCACCCGCGCGGGCCTTGACGTTCGGGCCATCGCAGTGGATGCCGCTTGCACCTTCCGCGACCCCGCGCGCTTCTTCTCTCACCGCCGCGACGCGCGCACGGGGAGAATGGCCGCGCTCGTCATGATCGAGCCGTGACCGAGTTGGGCACACGCATGAGCAACGAGAAGACGCTCACCCTCGACGCCGCCCACGACTGGCTCGCCGATCGGCTGACTCCCGCCGATCGGGCACGCCTGACGGCGGCCGGGCAACTCGCGGCGCGGCTCAAGCTCGATGGCCCTTCGGAGCGTGCCGCCGAGCTCTGTGTGCTGCCGGTAGCGCTCGTGAGTGACGAGGATCTTTCCGCTCGCTACCCGGCCGAAGTCGTCGGTCTCGTCCAGGGTGTCCGCCGCATGGCGGCGCTGCAGGCGCTCTCCACGAGCGGTGATGCGAAGGCCGCCGACCGGGCGCAGCAGCTCGAGGTGCTGCGCAAGATGCTGCTCGCGATGGCAGACGACATCCGCGTCGTGCTCATCAAGTTGGTCGAGCGGCTCATGAGCCTGCGTGCAGTGGCGCTCTCGCCCGAGGCGCGGCGCGGCACCCAGGCCACGGCCGAGGCGCGGCTCGCACAAGAGATCTTCGCCCCGCTCGCGAACCGTCTCGGTGTGTGGGAAATCAAGTGGGAACTGGAGGATCTGTCGCTTAGGCTCCTCGACCCCGAGCGCTACCACGCGATCGCTCGCTATCTCGACGAAACCCGCATCGAACGCGAGGCCTACATCGACACGGCGAAGGCCATCCTGCGCGAGGCACTCACCGAGGCGGGCATCAAGGCCGAGATCAGCGGGCGGCCCAAGCACATCTACTCGATCCACGAAAAGATGCTCCGAAAGCGCTGCAAGATCGAGGAGCTCTACGACATCCGCGCGGTGCGCGTCCTCGTGGCTGACGTACGCGACTGCTATGCGGCGCTCGGTGTGGTGCATGGCCTTTGGAAGCCGATCCCCGGCGAGTTCGACGACTACATCGCCAAGCCGAAAGCGAACGGCTACAAGAGCCTTCATACGAGCGTGACCGGGCCTGCCGGCCGGGCGCTCGAGGTGCAGATCCGCACGCATGAGATGCACCAGACGAGCGAATTCGGCGTCGCCGCACACTGGGGCTACAAGGAGGGCGGTGCAGCTGCTCGTGATCAGCGGTTCGCGAGCAAGCTCGCGAACCTCCGGCAACTGCTGTCCTGGGGTGACGAGGTGAGCTCGCCGGGCGAACTGCTCGCCGGGTTCAAGTCCTCGCTCTTTGATGACACGATCTTCGTGCTCACGCCGCAGGGCAAGATCATCGACCTGCCGAAGAACGCGACCCCGATCGACTTCGCCTACGCGGTGCATACGAACCTCGGCCACCGCTGCCGCGGGGCCAAGGTCGATGGCGCGATGGTGCCGCTCAACACGCCGCTACGCAACGGACAGCGGGTGGAGATCATCGCCGCCAAGGAAGGCGGACCCTCGCGCGACTGGCTCAACCCGGACAACGGCTACGTGCAATCGAACCGGGCGCGGGCCAAGGTGCGCCAGTGGTTCAATGCGCTCGATCTGGCAGAGACCCTGGCCCAGGGTAAGACGACGGTGGAGCGCGAACTTTCTCGTCACGGTCAGACGGCACTCGGCCTCGACCGTCTCGCGCACGAGCTGGGCCAGAAGAGCGTGGACGATCTCTACGCCGCGGTTGGTCGCGCCGAGATCAACCACCGCGAACTCGATCAGGCGATCCGCCGCGCGGCCGGGCTCACCGCACCGACCGAGCCCGCCGACACGCGCGAGGTGCACACCGGAAAGAGCCTTGCACGTGGCGGCGGAGGCGGCATCCTCGTGGTCGGTGTGGACAAGCTGATGACGGGTCTCGCCCGCTGCTGCAAACCCGTGCCGCCGGATCCGATCGTCGGCTTCGTCACCCGGCTCAAAGGCATCACGATCCACCGCGCCGACTGCCCGAACGTCGCTCGGATGGAAGCGCGTGAGCCCAGCCGCATCATTTCGGCCGAGTGGGGACAGGCGGCTTCAGGCGACCTGTTCAGTGTGGTCATCGAGGTCATCGCGAGCGACCGGCAGGGACTCCTGCGCGATGTCTCCGACGTACTCGCCCGAGCGCGCATCAACGTGACCGCCGTGAACACGCTCACCCGCGACTACATGGCCAAGATGAAATTCACCGCCGAAGTGAAGAGCCTCGACCAGCTCGAGCAGGCGCTTCGGCAGGTGCTGCAGGTGAGGGGCGT
>CALDYQ010000027.1 GCA_937944385.1 uncultured Burkholderiales bacterium
CGCCGCAGTGGGAATCGACCCGATCGAAGGCATGGCATCCCCGGGCCTGGCCCTCGTGATTCTGGCGACGATCCTGCCGCCGCTCTTCTTCTGGCTCACGCCGCTCGCCTCATGGTATTCACGCAAACACGAATTCGAGGCCGACCGCTACGCTGCTGAGATTGCCCCGCGCGCTGATCTGATCAGCGCCCTCATCAAACTCTACCGCGACAACGCGAGCACGCTCACGCCGGACCCGCTGTATTCGGCCTGGCACCATTCCCACCCGCCGGCGCTCGTCCGGATTGCCCATCTGAAAGGCCTCGCCGCATGAGTCAGGATCCGCCGACCCTCGAAGCCCTCGCCGCCCGGGACGTGACCCCGCAAATGGGCAGCGTGGCCCTAAGCGAGCGTGAAGGACGGGGCCTCATGGCCGCCTTGCCCGAATGGACCTGGTTCGGTCGCCACATCGAGCGGACCTACCGCTTCGAGAACTATCACCAGAGCATCGCCTTCGTGAACATGATCGCCGCCATCGCGCACGCAGCGGATCACCATCCCGATCTTTCGGTCCACTACAACCGCGTGGTCGTGCGCTATAGCACGCATGATGCCGACAACGGTGCCGGTGGCGTGACGATGAACGACCTGATCTGCGCCGCCCGCATCGACCTCGCGCTCAAGCTCTCGGCATGACGGCGCGCCTCGACGCCCTGGTCATCGAGACCCAGCGCCGCCGGGCGACCGTGCGGCTCGATGAGGGCAGCGAGCTCGTCTGCGTGACCCGCGGCCGCGACCTCGTGCTCGCCTGCGGTGACCGCGTACACGTGAGCCGGGTGAACGCCAGCGAGGGCGTGGTCGAAGCGGTGGCCGAGCGTGCCACCCTCATCTACCGCGCCGATGCACACAAGGTGAAGGTCGTCGCGGCCAACGTCACGCAGGTGGTCGCCATCCTTGCGCCATGGCCTGCGTGGTCGGAGGAGTTGCTCAACCGCTGGCTGGTGTGTGCAGAGGCGAGCGGCGTCAAGGCCGTGATCGGGCTCAACAAGATCGACCTCGTCGAGGCCGCGGCTGCGCTCGAGACGCTCTCCCGCTACCGCGATCTTGGCTACGACGTCGTGCCGTTCTCTGCCAAGTTCAACGCAGCGCCGATGCGCGAACGCCTCGTGGGTGAACGCTCGGTGCTGATCGGGCAATCCGGCATGGGCAAGAGCAAGCTGCTCAACGCGCTCGTGGGCGCGGAAGCCCAGCGCACTGGCGAGATCTCGGAGGCGCTCGACTCCGGCCGCCACACCACGACCTTCACGCGGCTGTTCGCATTGCCTGAGGGGGGATGGGTCATCGACTCTCCCGGCATGCAGGTCTTTGGCCTCGCGCACTTCACGCGCGGCCAGATCGAGGCAGCCTTTCCGGAATTTCGCGAGCGGCTCGGGCAGTGCCGTTTTCGGGACTGTCGCCACCTGCATGAGCCTGACTGTGCGCTCCGCGAAGCGGTGGTACGGGGCGAGGCGAGCGAGGCCCGCCTCGCCTGGCTGCGCAAATTCAGCGCCGAGGCCGAGGCGCTGCCGCACTACGCGCGGCATTGAGCAGCGCAGGCCGCGCTCGACCGCCGCCTGCAACCGACAACCCCGACAAGGACAAACGCCATGCACCAAGCCAGCGAGCAAGAACGCGCCGAGCTGCACAAAACCATCTAGCGCATCGCCAACGACCTGCGCGGCAGCGTCGATGGCTGGGACTTCAAGAGCTACGTGCTCGGGATGCTGTTCTACCGCTTCATCTCGGAGAACCTGACCAGCTACCTCAACGCGCAGGAACGCCGCGCGGGCACCCCGGATTTCGACTACGCCAAACTTTCCGATACCGACGCCGAATCCGGTCGCGCCGAGACGGTGAAGGAAAAAGGCTTCTACATCCTGCCGTCCGAGTTATTTGCCAACGTCCGTGCCCGCGCCCGGCAGGACGCCAACCTCAACGAAACCCTGGCGCGCGTGTTCAAGAACATCGAAGGCTCCGCCACCGGCACCGAGTCGGAGGACGACATCAAGGGCCTGTTCGATGACCTCGATGTCAACAGCAACAAGCTCGGCCCGACGGTTGCCAAGCGCAACGAAAAGCTGGTCAAGCTGCTCGACGCCATCGGCGACCTGCCCCTGTCCAACGGCGGCGACTTTTCGCAAAACAGCATCGACCTGTTCGGCGACGCCTACGAATACCTGATGCAGATGTACGCCTCCACCGCGGGCAAATCCGGCGGCGAGTTCTACACCCCGCAGGAAGTCTCGGAACTCCTGGCCCGCATCACCGTTGTGGGCAAGCGTGAAGTCAACAAGGTGTACGACCCCGCCTGCGGCTCCGGCTCCTTGCTGCTCAAGTTCGTCAAAGTGCTGGGGCACGACAAGGTGCGGCAAGGTTTTTTCGGCCAGGAAATCAACCTCACCACCTACAACCTGTGCCGGATCAACATGTTCCTGCACGATGTGAACTACGAAAAATTCCACATCGCCCATGGCGACACGCTTACCGATCCGGCGCACTGGGATGACGAGCCGTTTGAAGCCATCGTCTCCAATCCGCCGTACTCCATCAAATGGGCGGGCGATGCCAACCCGCTGCTCATCAACGACCCACGCTTCGCCCCGGCGGGCGTGCTCGCCCCCAAGAGCAAGGCCGACCTCGCCTTTACCCTGCACATCCTCGCCTGGCTCGCCGTCAACGGCACGGCGGCCATCGTCGAATTCCCCGGCGTGCTCTATCGCGGCGGGGCGGAAGCCAAGATTCGCCAGTACCTCATCGACAACAACTACGTCGATGCCGTGATCCAACTGCCGCCGGATCTCTTCTTCGGCACCACCATTGCCACCTGCATCATCGTGCTGAAGAAATCCAAGCACGACAACGCCACGCTCTTTATCGACGCGAGCGCGCTTTTCACCCGTAGCGGCAACAAGAACAAGCTGCTACCGGAACACCAGCAAAAAATCCTCGACGCCTACACCGCGCGGGCCAATGTGCCCCACTTCGCACGGCTGGTGGAAAACGCCGACATTGCAAAGAACGGCTACAACATTGCCGTGTCCAGCTACATCGAACAGAAGGACGAGCGCCAGGCAGTGGATATCCGCGCGCTCAACGCCGAGATC
>CALDYQ010000028.1 GCA_937944385.1 uncultured Burkholderiales bacterium
TAGCAGCAGGGTCAGGACGCGATCTCTCGAGGCGTAGCTGTGCTTGAACTCACGCAGCTTCATGTAGGGTGCCTCCTCCGGACACCAGATCGCAGCAGACATCTCGATGCCGTCCCACGCCTGCTCGACGCTCGCGTCGGCGGCGAGCGTGCCGGGTAACGGCTCTTGCGGATCGCCGGTGCGCCGGATGCGCGCCCGCGTCCTGACGGCGCTGCTGCTGCGCCATTCGTACCTCGCGTAGCCGTTGTACCAGTAGACCAGGATCGCGCGCTCGCCGGTGTACTTGATGAAGCGGATGCACAGCGCCTCGAACGAGACCTGGAAGCGCTTGGCAATGCCATTGAGGACGTGCAGATCGATGCGTCGATTCGAGATCCACTCGCGCAGCCGATCGCCGGGCATCAGCAAATTGCTGGCGAAGTCATCGGCCTCGCGCTCGATCAAGCGAAGCGTCTCGTGGCCGGAGTGGACGCTTTCCTTGTCACAGTTGAAGCGCTGCTGCCGGTCGCGGTGCAGGACGAAGTGCCCGAGCTCGTGAGCGATGGTGAATCGCTGGCGCTGCGGGCTGACCGTGCCGTTGTAGGCGATACCCCAGACCTCAGGGTCACCGGGATCCCGCGCCAGCAGGCCCTCGAAGGCATCGTCGTCGAACTGCACCGGGGGACGAATTTCCCGAACCCCTTTGCCGTAGGGCGCGGTCAGAAGCATCTGCCGCACGACATCGAGATCGATGGCCTCGGGCACGTCCGCGCCATACCAAGCCCGCAACCAGTGGTGGACTTTGTTGGCGGCGATCGCGCCGTTGAGGGCCGGGGGCGTGTTCACCTTTTGCTTTCCGGCAGATCCTTGTCCGGGAAGATGATCTTCAGCGCTTGGCGCACCCGGTCCTTCTCAGCTTCGGTCATGCCGGCATAGGCACGGAAGAACGCCACGTCCTCGGGACTGGCCTCGGGAACCTGCGGGATGGGCTCACCCATGATGTCTTCCATCGTGACGCCCAGCACCCTGGCCAGCGCCTGCACGCGCTCGGCCGAGGGGCGTTGACCCTCCTTCATCTCCAGTTCCCAGATGTAGGCCTTGGTGCAGCCGACCGCGTCGGCCACCTGCTGCAGGGTCAACTTCTTTGCCTCGCGGAATCGCCGCAGGCGTACTCCAAACGCCGAAGCCATGGCGATGTCCCGTCTCGAATCGACTGTCAGTGTAGGAAAACAGACCCAAAAGTATAGCCACGATATACCAAAAAGCGCCAGACGTGCCGCGATGATTGACAGGCGGAATGGGGCGGGACACAATCGCGCTGTATCTCGCTGCTTTACGCTGGTGAGAGCCCTGTTCGGTAACCCTGTCGCCGGCCCGCGAACCCGCCCCTCGGTCCGCAGCCCTCGACACCTCTTGCGGAAAGGACCGAGAAGATGAAGAAGACCTTCGTCGACGTGCTGCTCGAACTGCCGGTGGACGCGACCCTCAGCACGTTCCTGGCCTCGCAGGGCCTGCCCGTGGCCGACGATTTCGACTGGGAGGACACGCCGCGCACCTCGCAGGCACTGGTGGAGGCCGTTCGGGCCTGGCCCGACGTCGCCGCCCGCGACCGTCTGATCGGCAACCTCATGGCCAGCGTCCAACTCGGCGACGCCGCTGGGAAGCAGGCGATGTTCCAGGCCGCCGCCGGAGACGGCGCCGCGCTGCTGGGTCTCGTGGCATGCCGGAGCGACACCCACCGCTCCTTCTGGCTGTATGCCCGCCACCCGGCGCTGTTCGAGCGGGCCTGCGAATTCGACTACCTGGAGCGCCACGGATCGCAAGCCCAGCAGCACGACCTCGGCGTGAAGCGCCGGCCGAACACCTCGGATGCTGCGCTCGCCGCGCTGCGCCAGGCCATCTCGGCCTTCTACCAGCGCGAGCTGCAGTGTGGTGACGGCAGCGTGGCTTACCTGGTGGAACGCCGCCCCGGCGTGTTCCTGCTGACGGTCCACGTCAAGGACCTGGCCATGCTGCGCCTGGAGTTCGAGGGCGCCCATCTCACCCGTCGCGTCGGCAACCCGAACATCCACATGGTGCTGGAGTACGCAGTGGCCACCGGGGTCGTTCGCACCCTCGTGCGCGGGGGCGCCAAGTACCACCAGATGCTCGTGGACGCCTTCGCCGAGCACCTGCTGGGCGTCAAGGTGGAGGCGCACCGCATCAAGCCGCCGACGCTGGACCTGTCGGTCTTGCGCCTGGGCTTCGATGTGCCGCAGGCCGTGGCGGACGGCTTCGTGGCGCTGCAGGTCAAGTCCCTCTCGGTGTTGAGTCCGAGCACGGCATTGAAGCTCGATTGCACGGCGATGGCGTCGAGCAAGCAGCGCTGCGTCACCGAACTGCTGCGCGAGGAGTTCCCCGGTGAGGATCCGCTGGAGCGCGGCTGGTTGATCACGGCGGCACGCATCAACCTCTACTACCCGCCCGAACCCGGAAAGGCTCGTTCCAAGGTCATCACGGTGGAGGTGACGCGTCGCGGGCGGCTGAACCTGCACAAGTTCGATGCCGCGTTGCAGGCGCAGTTGGAGGGCTACCTGGTCTCGCTGGGCATCTTGCAGCCCGGGCAGACGCTGAACGCCCGGGAAGCGCCGCCGGAAGCGGACACGGCCAATCCTCAGCCAGTCTACGAGGATTGATCGGTGGCCACGCCCGACGCCTGGGCCTTGGTGTGCCGCTTGTTCGCGGGCGGCACGCCCATCCTTCGAGCCGCGCTCTCTCCCCGCGAGATCGCCGCCTTGCCGGCCCTCGGGCAGGCTGTAAAGCCCACGGCCCTGGACCAGCGATTCGTGCTGTGCCCCTACTGCCACCAGCAGCGGGCGCAGGTCTGGAGCGACGGGCACCGTGGGCGTACCTGCCTTTGCCCCGAGTGCGGGCCGGTGGCCGTCGCGGCCGACGACGCGGTCGCGTTGAGGTTGGACGAGGACTGGCTGCGCCGAAAGCTGCGGCTGGCGCTTTCGATCGAGAGCCGCGACGGCATCGACGCCCTCGGCGATGGCGTGTGGCGCCTTGGCGATTCCCGGCGCTCGCCGGTCCTGCTGGCGCGCGATCTGATCCGGCTATGGCGCGAGCCGGCCCTGCTGGAGCGGGTGCGGGTCGCAGGCGAGCCGATCCGCGTCATCACGCCGAAGCCACGCGAGACGCGGGGGGCACCCTTCGGCCCCGGCGTGGAGTGGTTGGCTCTGGAGGACCGCTTCGCCTTCTACGCAGGCGGCATCTCGTTCATCGGCATGCCGGGTGAGCCACCAGACCCGAAGGCCAGCGATCCAACGACGCCGGTGAAGGGGCCTTTCTCGGCGGATTTCCGCTGGGTCACGCTGCCCGGCTGGCCGCACAGCCCGATCCGACTGACCGAGGCTCAGGCCGCAGTGTTCGAGGCCCTGTGGTCGTTCAAGGGCGAGCCCCGCACCGCCGAACAGATCATGCGGCGTGCAGGGCTGGAGAGCGCCAAGCCGATCGACGTGTTCAAGGTGAAGGCGCGCGACAAGGGCAAGCCGGAAGCCGAAGGGCCGCTCTCCGCCTACCGTGTGCTCGTATTCACGCAGAAGCGCGCGGGCTTGTACTGGATGCCGTGCGCAGCCCAACAAGCACGGAGTCAATCTCTCACGACATCGAAGGTAGAGGAGGAGCTCTCATGACGTGATCCAGACATTCATTGCGCCAAGGCTCGCGTCGATCCAAGAGCCCATCCCTTCTCAACCATCTCACTCAAACTGTGGAGTGCTTGAAATGAGCGGCAAGAACCAATGGGTAGTGCCTGTCAATGGCGGGAAGCAGTGGGGCGTGCGCGGCCAAGGCAACGACCGCATCACCTCCATCCACGACACGCAGCACGAGGCGATTGAGCGCGCACGCAACATCGCCATCAACCAGCGAAGCGAGCTCATCATCCAGCGGCGTGACGGGCAGATCCGCGAGCGCAACAGCTACGGAGACGACCCGTTCCCTCCGAAGGGTTGATCTGGGACTGGCCATGCGCGTTGCAGAGCAGGACTAGTCATCCAAGCACGATGGGCAACCGCTGGCAGTGACGCACGTGCAAGTCGTTGACGCGC
>CALDYQ010000029.1 GCA_937944385.1 uncultured Burkholderiales bacterium
TCGTTCACACGGGTGTCGCCGATCACGATGTCGCCCCCGGTGGTTGATTCGAGCCCGGCAATCATGCGCAGGAGCGTGGACTTGCCGCAGCCCGAGGGGCCGACGAAGACGACGAACTCGCCCGCCCGGATGTCGAGATCGATGCCATGGATGACTTCCACCTCCCCGAAGCGTTTCACCACCTGGTCGAGCGTGACCCCCGACATGATTCCTCCTCAATGCGCCTGCTTCGCTTCGAAGCGACACACCTCCATCACGCGCTGGCCGTAGCTTCGCCAGTGGCGCCCGTCGAAGGTCAGTGCATTGCCTCGCACACATGTGGCATGACCGCGCCGTCCCGGTGGGCCGAACTCGGCGACCGCTGTCACCGGCGTCAGCCCTTCGAGCGGCCGGGTCGAGGGTACGACCGGGCCGAGCGGGAGCGCGACCCCCGAGCGCACGAAGACGGGAATGCGCTCGAGGTCGTAGTGAAGCAAGATCACCTCACCTCCGTCTACATGCATGCCGCTCCAGAGGTCGTGCCAGCCGCCGGGCACGTCGGGCAGATAACCCTCGACCTCGCCGCTTGGGCTGACGATGGGCATCACGAGCAGATGCGGCCCTGAGTAGAACTGAAGCTCAAAGCTGCGCGCGACGCGGTCCTCCGGATGCATCAGCGCCATCGAGCGCATGACCGGCAGCCCACTCGATACCGCTTGGTCGCAGGCTCCGCGGAGGTAGGGCAACAACCGGTAGCGCAGCTCGAAGAAATGGCGGCACAGGGCTTCGGCCTCCGCCCCGAACGCCCAGGGTTCACGCGGGCCGATGCCGTGGATGCGGAAGTGCGAGGCGAACACCGCCATCTGCAGCCAGCGCAGATAGAGCGCGGCATCGGGCTGCTCCGCCCCATAGAAGCCGCCGATGTCGGTGGCGTGGAACGGCGAGCCCGAGTGCCCGTGACTGAGCGCGGCGCGGATCGAGTTGGCGAGGCCCCCCCAGTCGCTCTGCGGGTCGCCGCCCCACTGGATCGGGTGGCGCTGGGTGCCGATCCACCCGGCGCGTCCCCAGAGGCAGGCGTCCTCGCCGTGGGCGGCCTTCGAGGCTTCATGAACGCAGCGGTTGTAGAGGTGGGCGTTCACGTTGTGCAGCCGCTCGCCGGTGTCGCCATTGAAGGCGAGCGCATCCGCGGGCACCTGCTCGCCGAAGTCGCTCTTGATCGTGTCGACGCCGAGGGCCCAGAGCTTCTCGTGCTCGTCGCGCCACCACGCGTAGGCGGCCGGGTTTGTGAAATCGACCAGGCCCGAAGGCGGCAATGGTGTGAGCGTGGGACCGAAGGGCGTGGTCTTCTTGCCGGTGTCCCACTCGAAGACGAGCTCGCTGCCGTCCTTGCGGCGCAAGAAGTAACCCAGATCGCGAAAGCGCGCGTAGTCCGGGTGATGGATCGAGACGAGCGGATACTCCCAGCAGCAGACGCGGTAGTCGAGCGCCTTCAATGCATCGATCACGCGCTTCGGGTCGGAGTAGCGCGCCGGATCGAAGTGAAAGTGGAAGCGGGTTGGCGTGTCCTGCCAGGCGCGTCCGTCGAAGGTGATGACGTCGGCCGGGAAACCGCGCGCGCGCACCTCGCGGGCCGTGGTCATGAGGTCCGACTCGTCGCGGTAGTAGGCCCGCGAGATCCACGCGCCGAGCGACCAAAGGGGCACATTCTCCGGCCGACCGGTCAGGTGGTGGTAGGCCGCGAGAACATCCGCCGGCGTATCGCCGGTGATCAGGAACAGATCGAGTTCCGGCTCCTCGGGGACGATCACGTAGCTGCGGTTCGACCAGGCGCCGTGCCCGACGCCATGATGGACATCCACGGTCGTGTGCGCAAGCACGCCCCAGCACCCATGCGGCGTGATGCCCCAGGCGAACGGGGTGTTCTTGTACGAGGCATCGGTGTTGACGCCCAGTGCATCGTCGACGCGGGAGCGCACGAGCTGGCCGTGCTTGTCGAGTCGCCCGCCTTTCTCGCCGAGGCCGTAGACGGGTGTGTCTGGCCCGAGGGCGAACGCGGCCACGGCCTGGCTATCGCCCAGACCGATCGCAGGAATGCGCGTTGCCTCGAGCGGTTTGGCCATGCCCCGGAAGTGTTCGTCGGTGATGCTTTCGAGCACGGTCTGGCCGCGATGCGCGAGCTGGAGCGCGAGCGCCCGCCGCTCGCTCGCATGGAGCGCAAGGGTTGTCGGCCCGACGGCGAGATGGTCGCCCGCGTCATCATGTGTCGGCATGATGTCTACCGTGGGGGTGGCCACGATCAGTCCGTAATCCGGCTTGGCCCGCGGCCCGATGCGCAGGCGCACGATGCCAGCGCGGCTTCGTCGGGCCGCTTGAGGCAAGGCATAGGCGGCCCATTCGAGCGCGACCGCATCGCCGTCGGCGGTGAGCGCGGTCAGGCAGCGCCCGGCGGCCGGATTCGGCGTGACGGTGAGGAGTCGATCGAAGCGCGTGAAGTCGATGTTCACCGTCGGGCCTTAGTACGCGCTGGCAGGCGAGGATGGAAGTTCGGAGGCCGTGCCGTCCGTCGGGGCATCGCTTGCGAGTGTGCGGATCTGCTCGAGGCCCGAGCGCGCCGCCGTCATGAGGAGCCCGAGGTCGCTTGCATGCGAAACGAACGTGAAGCCCACCGACAACGCCCACGCGACGGACTCTGGCGTCGGCATGACGGTTCCGAGCGGCACACCGGCGCGACGGCAGTACCCGCCCAGCTCCGCCATCAGCTCCTTGACCTCGGCGTGCAGTGCGTTGCCACCATGACCCAGGGCCATCGACAGGTCGCCGGGCCCGACGAACAGGCCATCGATGCCGGGCACCTGGGCGATCTGCATGGCGGCCGCCATCGCTTCGGGTGTCTCCAACTGGGCAATCACGCACACCTCGTGATTGATCCGTTCGAAGTAGTCCGGAAGCGTGTTGTAGCGGCTCGCCCGATGCATGCGCGCAAAGCCGCGTTCGCCGAAGGGCGGATAGCGGCAGGCCCGCGCGAGCCGCGTGGCCTGCTCGACGGTGTTGACCATCGGAAAGTAGAGCGACAGCGCACCCAAGTCGAGCGCGACCTTGATCGCGGTCGCGTCGTGGGAGGGCATGCGCACGACGGTCGGAAGGCCACGCTCCGCGGTCGCCTGGAGGAGCGGGTGCAGGTCGTGCACGCTCGCCGTCGTGTGTTCGATGTCGAGCACGAGAAAGTCGTAGCCCGCATTCGCCATGAGTTCAGCGATGACCGGGGAGGCGGACATGAACCAGCCGCCGACGAGGCGTTGGCGTTTGAGAAGCGCCTGCTTGAAGGGATTGACGAAGCTCATCGGGGCGACTCAAAAGATGGTGGGCTCGGGCAGGGATTCGCTTCCTGCAAGGAAGTCGAAGTCTGCACCGAGATCGGCCTGTTGCACATGCTGCTGATAGAGCGCGGCGTAGCTGCGGCCGTAGCGTGGTGTGGCCGGCGGACGGGCACGCCATACCGCCTCGCGCGCGGCGAGGGTCGCTGCGTCCACGAGGAGTTCAAGCCGCCGGGCCGGAACGTCGAGCTCGATCGTATCGCCGGTCTCGACGAGGGCGAGCGGCCCGCCGACGGCGGCTTCCGGGCAGACGTGGAGCACGCAGGTGCCGTAGTGCGTACCGCTCATGCGCGCGTCCGAGATGCGCACCAGATCCCGCACGCCCTGGGCCAGCAGCTTCTTCGGGATCGGCAGGTTGCCGGCCTCCGGCATGCCCGGAGCGCCGACCGGGCCGACGTTCCGGAGCACGAGCACGCTCGTCGCATCGACCGCGAGCGCCGGGTCGTCGATGCGCGCCATCATCTCGTCGAAGGTGTCGAACACCACCGCCCGCCCGCGATGTCGAAGCAGTTGCGAGCTCGCCGCCGACGGCTTCATCACGGCGCCGCGCGGGGCCAGGTTGCCGGTCAGGATCGCGATCGCTTCCCGCGCGACCGGACGGTCGAGCGGACGGATGATCTCGTCGTCATGCACTGCGGCACCCGCGAGGTTCTCTCCAAGGGTGCGCCCGGTGACGGTCAAGGTGCCGAGATCGAGGTGGTGGGCGATGCGCGAGAGCAGCCCGGGCAACCCGCCTGCGAAAAAGAAGTCCTCCATGAGCGCGCTGCCGGCCGGCATCAGGTTGGCGAGCACCGGAATCTCGCGGTTGAACCGCTCCCACGTGGCGAGCGGCAGGCTGATGCCAAGCCGCCCCGCCATGGCGGGAAGGTGCACGCACGCGTTGGTCGAACCACCGAAGGCGAGTACCGTCTTGACCGCGTTTTCGAAGCTCGCACGGGTTGCGATGCGGCTCGGGCGCAGGTCCTCGGCCACCATGGCAACGATCCGCTCGCCCGCGGCGCTGCACATGCGCGGATGGCGCCCGTTTACCGCCGGGATCGAGCTTGCCCCCGGCGGCGAGAAGCCCAGCGCCTCGGCGGCTGCGGTCATCGTGCTTGCGGTCCCGGCCGTGTTGCAGGTACCCGCGGTGCGCGTGACGCCGCCTTCGAGTTCGAGCCACTCGGCGTCGTCGATCCGGCCCGCGCGTCGTTCGTGCCAGAACTTCATCGTGTGGGTGCCGGTGCCGACCTTCTGGCCGCGGTGATTGGCGTTCGACGATGCACCCGCAGGCACGTAGATCGCAGGCAGGTCGACCGAGAAGGCCCCCATCAGCAGACCCGGCGTGGTCTTGTCGCAGCCACCGAGCAGCACGACACCGTCGAGTGGGTGCGAGCGGATCAGCTCCTCGGCCTCCATGGCGAGGAAGTTGCGGTAGAGCATGGTCGTGGGCTTCACCCAGACTTCGCCCAGGCTCATCGCCGGCAGTTCGATCGGAAAGCCCCCGGCGCGCAGGATGCCCTCGCGCACCTTCTGGGCCCGCTCGCGCAGATGGCTGTGGCACGTCGAGATGTCGCTCCAGGTGTTGAGGATGCCGATCACCGGACGGCCGAGAAAGTCCGAACGGTTCCAGCCCACCTGGGCCAGGCGTGAACGGTGGGCGAAGGCGCGTTGTCCGTCGGCGCCGAGCCAGCGTGCCGAGCGCAACGTGGAACGCGCGGGTGTGGGGGGTGCGGACGGGGAGCTCCCGGTCGGTTCGTCGGCGCTCATGCCGCAGTTGTCCTTTCCAAACGGTTGACGACGGGGTCTGTCGGGCGGTTCCGCCGACGCGACAATAACGCAAAAACGGGGCACGATTCCTCTATATCATTTACATGATCTATATGACTTACCCCGAATCAGCCGCTCGACTGGCCTCGTCGTGGGCGGCGTCGGCCGCAACGGGTGACCCGCGCCGTGATGCGGCGTCCTGGTCGCCGGCCGCCCTCGCGCGGGCAGAGACACGGGCGGGTGCCCTTGCGCCTTCGGTCGAGCGCCTCGAAGCGCGACTCGTGCTCGACGCCCGCGCGCAGCTGGGCGAGTGCATCCGCTGGGACGCCGAGGCACAGACGCTCTGGTGGGTGGACATCGACCGGCATCGTCTGCACCGCTTCGACCCCGTGTCGGGAAGCAACGAGACGATGGAGATCGGCGAGGCGATCGGTTGCTTCGCGCAGGACGCGCATGGAGGCTTCATCGCCGGCCTGCGTTCAGGGTTCGCGCGTATCACGCGCTTCGGCGGTGCCCTCGTGCGCCTGGGCGGACCGCTCCATGACCCGGCGCGCGAACGCTTCAACGATGGGCGCTGCGACTTCCAGGGCCGGTTTTGGGCAGGCACGATGTGGGAGCCGCGCGACGTTGCGGCCGGAGCGCTCTGGCGGCTCGACCCGAACGGACGTATGAGCGCGCACGCGCAGGGCGTGGTCATCTCGAACGCGATCACCTTTTCGCCTGACGGCACGCGCATGACCTTTGCCGATTCACCAGCGCACACGATCTGGGTGTGCGACTACGACGCTGCGCGTGGCCTGCCGTCCAACCCGCGGCCGATTCGCCGCTATGAGCCGGCGAGCGGCCGCCCCGACGGTGCGGCAACCGACGCCGAGGGCAACGTTTGGGTCGCGGTCATCCAGGGCAGTCGGATCGAGAAGCTCTCGCCGGACGGACGGCTGCTTGCGATCGTCGACGTGCCCGTGCCCTGTCCGACCTGCTGCACGCTGGGCGGGCGCGACCGGCGCACCCTCTACATCACGACGGGTCGCATCCGGATGACCGAGGACGAGCTTGCTGCGCTGCCGACCGCGGGCGGGGTGTACGCGGTCGATCTCCCAGCGCATCACGCGCCGGGCATCATCGAGCCCCGCTACGCGGGTTGAAAGGAGCAGGTGCCCATGCCGCCGAACACGCTCAGAAAACTCACCAACACCTATCCCTCCTTGCGTGGACGCTCGGTATTCATCACCGGCGGCGCGAGCGGTATCGGCGCGAGCCTGGTGGAGGCCTTCGTCGCCCAGGGGGCGCTGGTCGGTTTTCTCGACATCGACGATCGTGCAGCGAACGAGCTCAAACTGCGCCTGGATGCGAAGGAGCGCCTTCGCTACTGGAAATGCGACATCCGCGACGTGCCCGCTCTCCAGCGGACGATCGAGCGGTCGGTACTTGCACTTGGCGGAAACCTCGATGTGCTCGTCGCAAATGCCGCGAACGATGCACGCCATGACTTTGCCGGGCTCACGCCCGAATTCTGGGACGACAACCAGGCCATCAATCTCCGCTCCCAGGTGTTCAGCGCCCAGGCGGCGGCACGCGTCATGGGGCTCGGGGGATCGATCCTCCTCATGGGCTCGGTGAGCTGGATGCGCCGACGCCCCGGCTTCGTGAGCTACACCACGGCGAAGGCAGGCATCCATGGTCTGGCCCGGACCCTCGCGCAGGAGCTCGGGCGCCAAGGCATCCGCGTCAACGCACTGGTCCCTGGCGCGATCGATACACCCAAACAGCGCGAGCAGGTGCTGACGCCGGCGCTCGAGAAGTCGTTCCTCGACGAGCAGGCGCTCAAGTTCCGGCTCGTGCCCGAAGACGTCGCGGCCATGGCGCTCTTCCTCGCCAGTGACGATGCGCGAGCATGCACGGGGCAGGCCTTCGTGGTCGATGGAGGCATCTCGTAGCGCCCCGATGGCTTTTGGCCACGATCGCGATCCCATGCGGCCTGGAGGGCGAAACGTCGACCAATCGACTTCCTCGAGAATTCATCGCAAAGCCGCGAACGAACGGGTCGCGCTGTGAAAAGCCACTGCCTGTCAGCGTCGATGCCTAGACTTCCAGCTCTGAAAAAAGACACACCGACGCCCGCGCCCGATGCTGCCGGCGTGCGTGGACGAGGAAACACGTGCTCGAATATCTGACCGCCATCAACTGGGCCGCCGTTGGCCAGATCATCCTCATCGACATCTTGCTCGGGGGCGACAATGCGGTCGTGATCGCGCTTGCCTGCCGCAACCTGCCCGCAGCGCAGCGCCGCGCCGGCATCCTCTGGGGCACGGCTGGAGCCATCATCCTGCGTGTGCTGCTGATCGCCTTCGCGATGACGCTTCTGCAGGTGGCGTTTCTGAAGATCGTGGGCGGATTGCTCCTGCTCTGGATCGGCGTCAAGCTCCTGCTCGAGGAAGACGAGGACGAGCATGGCAACCTGCAAGGCGCGACCACGCTTTGGGGGGCGGTGCGCACGATCATCATCGCCGACTTCGTGATGAGTCTCGACAACGTGATCGCGATCGCAGCGGCGGCGCAGAACACGCCGGGCGATCATCAGCTGGGCTACGTGATCTTCGGCCTGCTCGTGTCGATCCCGATCATCGTCTGGGGCTCGACGCTCGTGCTCAAACTGATCGACCGCTTCCCGCTCGTCATCACGTTCGGCGGCGGCCTTCTGGGCTGGATCGCCGGCGGGATGATCGTGACCGACGTCATGTGGACTGCGTGGTTCGGCGCGGCGACGAGTACGCTCCGCATCGCGGCCGAGGTCACCGGCGCCGCGCTCGTGATCCTGATCGCCTGGCTGATCAACCGGCGCAATGCCCCGCCAGCGACGAGGGCATGAGACCGGAGCGACTCAGGCCACCGCCGCTGCGCCCCTTTCGATGGTCACGCCCACCATCTGCGCGTTGGCCACTGCACCGGGCTTGCCGAGCGTCACCCGCACGCGTGGAGCATGGAATTCCTCGATCAGCACGCGGGCCACGTGTTCTGCGAGCCGCTCGACCGTGTGATAGGCGAGCGTCGGCAGAAGCTCGGTCAGCCGCCTCGCGATCGTGTCATAGTTCATGAGCCCGCGCGCGCTGTCCGTCTCGAAGGCTGCCATACAGGTGGGTTCGATCTCGAGGTCGATCAGCACCGGGCGCAGTCGCACACGTTCCCAAGCGTGAATACCGAGTGTGGTCTCGCAGCGCAGGCCACGCAGGAAAATCGAATTCGAACTCATGAAAAGCGGCGGACTACACTCGCGGGCCTCGAATTCTATTGAGCGTCCCTCATGGCCTTTCCGGCTGACCTCGTCGCCATCGTCCTCGCCTACCTGATCGGGTCGCTGTCCTTCGCGGTGATCGTGAGCCGCGCGATGGGCCTGGCTGACCCGACGAGCTACGGCAGCGGCAACCCCGGCGCGACCAATGTGTTGCGGACCGGCAACAAGAAGGCGGCGCTTCTCACGCTCTTGGGCGATGTGGGCAAGGGGCTGCTCGCCGTGGCGCTCGCGCGGGCAGCGAGTCCCGAATGGGGGGTGACCGGCACGGGCGTGGCTGCGGTTGCGGTTGCCGTCTTCCTCGGGCATCTCTACCCGGTGTTCTTTGGCTTCCGCGGCGGAAAGGGAGTCGCTACGGCTGCCGGTGTGCTCTGGGTGTTCGATTGGCGCGTGGGGCTCGGGCTCACGCTGATCTGGCTCACGGTCTTTGCGGTCACGCGCGTGTCGTCGCTCTCGGCGCTCACCGCGGCGGTCGCGGCGCCTGCCGTGGCGTTCTGGCTCTGGGGCAGGGCTCCGGCGTTTTGGGCGGTGCTCGCGATTACCGCGTTGCTCGTCTGGCGCCATCGCAGCAACATGGCTCGGCTCCTTACGGGTAAGGAATCAGCCTTCAAGGCTCAGCGCAGTCGCTGAGGATCGCGCCGCGGATGACGCAGCGCGGGCGTGGGGGGCGACGCGGCCGCAGTCGGCTGCATGAACCATTCCACCGCGGCATCCATCGCCGGGACCGCGGCCTCCGCATTCGGATGGCTGACGAAGCAGACGAAGAGGAGCTTGCGTCCGTCCGGCGGCACGAGATAGCCCGCGAGCGCCTTCACGCCCGCGAGCGTGCCGGTCTTCAGGAAGGCACGTCCCTGCGCGGAGCCACCGGCGAGCCGCTTTGACAGCGTGCCATCGATGCCGGCCACCGGCAGAGAGGCGATGAATTCGGTCGACCACGGGGCGGTGACGCCGTACTCGAGGATCTGGGCGAGGCCCGCGGCGGTCAGGCGCTCGATGCGGGAGAGGCCTGAGCCGTTCTCGATGACGATTGTCTCGGCATCGATCGCGCGAGAGCGGGCCCAGCGTCGTGCATTGTCGGTGAGCCGGTCGAGCCGCGCCGGCGGACCGTTCAACTCCGCATCCAGTGTGAGCATGAGTTGCCGCGTCATCACGTTGTTGCTGAACTTGTTGATGTCGGCGATCACATCGAGCACCGGGGCCGAGCGGTGCTGGGCGAGAAGCCGCGCGCCGCGCGGCGTGGCGCCGTCGCGTAGGATGCCGCTCCACTGGCCCCCGGCATCGCGCCAGAGCCGCGCGAAGGTGCCGGCGAGCAGGCCATTGTGGTCGAAGAGGCTCACATACCACTCGCGCTCGCCGCATTCGCTCGGGTAGAGGCCAGCAAACGTTGCCCGCGCCGCGTTCGGGCCGTTGTCGAAGCGGCTCTCGATCCGATGGCGCCACTCACCGCAGGGCCCAGGGCCGGTGCGGAGCCGGTTCACGATCGTCAGGCCATCGGGCGGTGGACCCTCGGTGGTGATCCTCACGTTGCCATCCGGCTCCGGCGTGAAGCGAAAGCCCACCGCCTTGTAGTTGAAAAGCAGCGCATCCGGCGCGACGTTGTAGGGCTTCAAGGTCTGCCCGTCGAAGGCCTCGGCCGTGTCTCGGATTGGGCCGAACCGTGAGCGGTCGACGAGGATGTCGCCCGCGATCGTCGTGAGCCCGATCGCCCGAAGGCGCGAGACGAGGTCGCGCAGATGCGCCCACGTAAATTTCGGATCCCCGCTGCCACGCAGAATGAGCGGCGCGGCGAGCGCACCGTCGGTGATCGGCCCGGCGGCGAGCACGTCGGTCTTCCAGGTGAACTCGGGCCCGAGGAGATCGAGCGCCATCGACGTGGTCAGGATCTTCATCGTCGACGCCGGATTCATCGGTACTGCGGCCCGGTGCGCGACGCGCGGCGCGGGTGCGCCCACTTCGCGCACGTAGACGGCTACGGATGAGGGCGGCACGCCCGCCGCACGGAAGGCCTGGGCGATGGGCGGCGGCAGCCCTGCAGCCACCGGTGCGCGCGTCCGCGCCTCCGCCACACTCACCGTGATTACGAGCGCAAGCCCGAACGCCGCGAGAACGACGGTCAAGGCACGGACAGCCGGAGGAGCTTTCATGCCGTGGATTATCGGAAGGGGCGCGTCACGCAACCCCGCTTGCAATTTTCGCCCGCATTTGTTCTAGTTAGAACCATGTCATTCCGATCGTCCTCGGTGGATGACGCAAAGACACGCGCTTCAGCACGTGCTTCGACACGCGCCTCGGCGCGGTCATCTGCACACGCCACCGCCGCCCTGCCCGCCTCGGGCGGCCGCCTCGACTATGTCAAGCCCGCGTGGCTGCCCGCGCTTCGTGCGCTTGTCCGTTGCGCACAGGCGTTCGAGCACTTCTCGTCCGCCCACGTGCGCGAACTCGGCCTGACGCCCGCACAGTTCGACGTCATCGCCACGCTGGGTAACACGGATGGCATGAGTTGCCGAGAGCTGTGTGAGCACACGCTCATCACCAAGGGCACGCTGACTGGTGTGCTCGATCGACTCGAGGCGCGCAACCTGCTGCGGCGCGAGGGTGTACCCGGGGACGCGCGCCGGCTGCATGTCCGGCTGACGGAGGCGGGCCAGGCGCTGTTCGCCCGCACCTTTCCCGCCCATCTGGATCACTGCGGTTGCGCGTTCGGCCGGTTGGCCGCCGAGGAACTCGAATGCCTCACGGTGCAGCTCGACCGCCTGCGGGGCGCATTCGAGCAAAGCAGCGGCCCTGCGGACGATCTGAAAAAGGCGGGGCGCCATGCCATCTGAACCCGTGACCGCCCCGTCAACGCTCAAACACGCGCCCGTCTGGGATGGCTTCGTGCGGGCGTTTCATTGGAGTCTCGTGCTGCTCTTCGGGGGGGCTGTGGTCACAGGCAAGGTGGGTGGCGAATGGATCGTCTGGCATATGCGTATTGGCTACGCGATCCTCGCGCTCGTGCTTTTTCGCGTGCTCTGGGGCTTCGCCGGGGGCGCCTATGCCCGATGGGGCAGCTTCCTTGCCGGACCGAGCGCGGCGATCACTTTCATCAAACGACTTCTCGCCCGTGGTCCGGCCCACGTCATCGGCCACAACCCCATCGGCGGCTGGATGGTGCTGGTCCTCCTCCTCCTGCTCGCGACTCAAGGCGTGATGGGCCTCTTCTCGAACGACGAGATCGCCACCACGGGACCGCTTTACCGCTATGTCTCCGAGGAGACATCCGTTCGACTCATGAGCTGGCATCGCCAGCTCGGCAACGTCCTGCTCGTCCTGACCGGCATTCACATCGCTGCAGTGATCTTTCACGTTGTTGTGAAGAAGGAGGGTATCGTCTCGGCGATGTTCTCCGGCCGAAAGGCGCTGCCGCCCGACCTCGCGCGGGACGCAGAGATCGCCACCCAGGCTCGCCCGGGTCGCGCCGCCGTCGGATTCCTGTTGCTTTCCCTGGCGATTGCCGTCGTCGTGCTGGCCGTGAACTGGCCCGCGCTCACGCGGTAGGCGCCGCGCTCTTCGTCCCTGTCTCTCCCCACATAGAAAGGAAGTGAAACCATGAAGACCCTGAGCAAGATCGCTCTCGCCCTCGGCCTGTCAGCGCTCGCGGCCAGCGCCATGGCCCAGCCCAAGCCGGAGAACTTCGTCAAGCAGCGCCAATCGGCCTTTGCGCTGATCGGCTGGTACTTCAGCCCGATGGCGGCTGTGGCGCGCGGCGAGCAGCCGTTCAACAAGGCGGATGCCGAAGCGCGCACGGCGCGACTGGTCACCCTGGCGTCGATGCCTTGGGAAGGCTTCGCCCCCGGCACGGAAAATGTCGGCAACACCAAGGCGAAGCCGGAGATCTGGTCGCAGCAGGCCAAGTTCAAGGCAGCTGCTGACAAGATGCAGGAAGAGATGGGCAAACTGGCCGCGCTCGCGAAGGCCGGGGACGAGGCAGGCTTCAAAAAACAGTTCGGTGTGGTCGGCGGCACCTGCAAGGCCTGTCACGACGATTTCCGCAACAAGTAACGACCAAGCCGACAGCACGACAGTACGCGGGGGCGGCGCCAGGAGCGCTTGCCGGAGGCGCACCCCCGCCCGGCGTCGTTACCATCACGCGCACGTCATAGCCCACAGGAGTGCCGGGTGATCGAAAGCGGCTTCTGGATCTTCATCGTCGAGGCCTTCGTGGCCGGCGCACTCTTCGTCGGCCTGATTCTCTGGGTCATGCGCGGGCCGAGCCGGCGTGACCGCGAGCGCTTCGAGCAGGCCAGGCGCATCCAGGACAACGGCGAGGTGCGGTCGCGCGAGCACTCCCAGAGTGGCGACCGCTGATCGACGGCCCCGCATCCACCTGTCTCTTTGGTGTTCCCGGTCGGCTTTTCGCGCTTCAAGAAGGCAACGTGTCGCATTTTTTCCCTAGGAAACGTCATAAACTCGAAGTGGCAATCTGTCTGGATACCGCTACGCAAGCGCCCACCTGCTTGCCGCTCGGGCGCGTCGCTCGCGAGTCGTGCCTCACCCGAACAACCTCGAGCCGAATGCGCCGCGCGCAGGTGTCGCTGCCGACGCGGTGCTCGACAACTGCACGGTCGCGCCCGGCGGCAGCGTCTCGTTCACGATTTTGCATGGCGCCGCGGCCAACCGGGCTAGAGCCCTGAGCGCACTTGCAGCAGTGAGCGCCGAGGCCTACTCGTTCGGTGAGCCCAGCAACACGACGGACGGCAGCCCCAACACCTTCATCTTCGCCTTTGCAGGCGTCGGTGGCGTGCCGATCGCCTCGCTGTTGAACCCGTCGATTCCGACCGTCGGCGCCGCTGGCTTGGTGGGTCTGGCCGTACTTCTCGCAGGCTTCGCCGCAACCCGCAT
>CALDYQ010000030.1 GCA_937944385.1 uncultured Burkholderiales bacterium
GGGAAGCGTGTGCCGAGCAATCCCTCCGTCTCCGCCAAACAAAAAAGCCCCCGAAGTGGGGCTTTTTTGTTTGGCGCGGAAAGTTCGAGGGATGAGACCCCGAGAAGAGGGTTCGGTGGAGGGCGCCGCGGCGCGGCGTCCGGAACGACGCCCGGAGGGCGGCCCCGAGCGCGGTGCGCTGCACGGCGGCGAGGGGTGAGGACAGGCGCCGCGAGGCGCCTGCCGAGCAATCCCGCTCTCTCCGCCAATTCAAAACGCCCGCGCGAGCGGGCGTTTCTTTTTCGAGAGCGGGATGAGAACCCGCGGAGCGGTTCGGTGGAGGCGGCGCGAGCGCGCCGCCGGAACGACGCCCGAAGGAGTCGAACCGGCCCGGTCAGAGGCTGGTCACGAAGCTGGACACGACCGGGTGGATGCGCGGTGACTTACGACGGGTGACCGTGCCGACGTTGATGAAGCAGACGGCCTTCTCCCCGCGCTCGAGCCCGAACAAGGCCCTCAAATGGGGCGAAGTCATCGCCTGGCCGCTCGTCAGGCTGCTGCCGAAGCCCATTGCGTGAGCCGTCAGCAGGATGTTTTGTACTGCAGCGCCCACGGAGACGACTCGCTCGATGGCGCGGATATCGGGGTCTGCCTTGGCCAATCGTGCCACGACGAGCATGAGGCAAGGTGCACGATAGGCTTTCTCTCGTGCCATCTCGAGCTGCTCGGGCGTGGCCGCGCCGTCACGGTCGCGCAGTGCTTTCGCGAAGACTTCGGCGAGGTCGGCTCGCCGTTGGTCAGGAATGAGGATGAAACGCCAAGGCTGTAGCAGCCCGTGGTCGGGAGCAGCAGCCGCAGCCTCGAACAATTTCTCGAGCTGTTCGGCATCCGGACCGGGCGGGCCGAGACGTTTGGGGAGATGCGTTTGCCTGGAGACGATGAGGGTATGGGCGAGATCGGCGGTGGCCGTGGCCGACAGACATGCGAGCGCAGTAGCGGTGTCGTCCGCATCGCCCATCGATTTCTGTTCGGAGGCTTTCGTGTTCACCCTGTGTGTGATCCCGCCCATGACCGGCCATTCAGTTTCTGATCTGGATAGCCTTTTCTTTTACTTTTTCGCCGCCAGCACCCACTTGGACAGCGTCTTTGCGTCCGCTTCACTCAACGCTGCCTGCGGCGGCATCGGGATGGAGCCCCACTTGCCAGAACCACCTTTTTTGATGCTCGCGGCCAGCGTTGCTTCGGCGTCTTTTTCGCCAGCGTATTTCGTGGCGATTTCTGAGAACGCAGGACCAACGAGCTTTTTATCGGCTGCGTGGCAGGCAAGGCAACCCTTTTGCTGGGCGAGTTCCTGACTTGCGTGAACAGAGACGCCCGGCACAGCAAAGACGCCGACCGCACTCAACGTGACAGCGATCGATTTCGTATTCATGGTTTCGATGATCGTGAGATTGAGATGGACGTAAAAAGGGCAGCCCGAAGGCTGCCCGTTTGACTAGAGATGCCGATCAGGCAAAACGGCGATCCTTGAACGAAATCGTCCGCTTGTAGTCATCGACCGTCCCGACGCGGCGGATGCTGCCCCAGGTACCTTTGTAGTAGGGCACGTAGTTCCGGTCCGTCCAGGGGGTAACGACGTCGCCATGCACGCCTTTGACGTAGCCGAAGAGCATGAAGGTGTGCCCCGACTTCATCGAATTGATGGGGTAGGCCATCGCATAGGTGCTGCCATGGTCATTCCACACCTCGACCACGTCACCGGCGGAGACGCCGAGCGACTTGGCGTCGTCCGGATTCATCTCCAAAAAGGCGAGTGGGATCCGGTCGCGGACGAAGCTGTTGTACTGGTCGTGATAGGCCGTCTGCCAGACTTCGTTGGCACGTCCCGAGTTGATCCAGAACTTGTGCTTTGCCTTTTGCGCCTCGACCATCGGCGGCAGGCCCGTCCAGGGCGCCGGCAGGAAGCGCGCCTTACCGTCCTTGGTGTCGAACTTGTTGTCGGCGTAGATCATTTCGGTGCCGATCAACTTGTCACCCTTGACTTCCTTGATCGGCAGCTGAACGCCGTTGTTGCCCGCCTTGCGCAGCAGGTCATAGGTGGCGAGATACCCGGTGTCTCCACCCTGGCTGTTGATGTGACCCGCTCCAGGACGACCCGCACGACGGAAGCCGTCGTTGAAGGCATCTTCTTCGGTCTTCCAGTCGAAGCCTTCGAAGCGCTTCGCCATGGCCGCGTTGCCTTCCTTCTGATACATCGCCTTGAGCGTGTTGGCAATGTCGGCAGCGATCAGGCAGTCGGGCTTCGCCGATCCCGGCGGATCCATGAACTTCTCCGACAGACGCAGGCGCCGCTCGCCATTCATCGAGGTGAGATTCATCTCGCCAGGATGCGCTGCTGGGAACAGCAAGTGGCAGTCTTCGTCGATCGTCGTCGGATAGAGGTTCATCGCCGCCACGAACAGCCCGCCCTGATATTTGCAGGCGTTGTAGATGACATCCACGAGCTGCGGTACCGAGGCGCCACGGGCACGCGACATCGCGTCCTTGACGATCTGCGCACGCCGCCGCAGGGCCAGACGATGCTGCTCCGCGTTGAGCGTGGTCTGGAACGGGTTGGTGCCCCAGAGCGTGTACATCAGCCCGTTGCCCGCGATGATCTCCTGGTCGACGTAGACCAGCTTGTCACCTGGATACGGCGGGCGCGCGTATCCCTCTTGGTGGCCTCCCAGACGGCATACGCCCGTGCCGCGCCGCCCCACGTTCTGCGTGGCGAGGACGAGGTCGACCAGCGCGCTTTGAATGCGATAGTTGTCGTTGCCCCAGATGATGCCTTTCTCGTAGGCATGGAAGGTCCGCGGACGGTGACCGGACGCCTTGGGCTTGTAAGCCCACTCGGCCGCCTTCTTGATCTGCTCGACGCTGAGACCGGTGATCTTGGCGCCTTCCTCGAGGCTCATCTTGTTGGCGCGGACCGCCTCGTCGAAACCGACAGTGTGTTTGGCGATGAAGTCCTTGGCAATCCAGCCCTGGGCGACGACATAGGTCAAGAGCGTGTTGAACAGGGCGGTGTCCGTGCCCGGGTTGATCGCAAGGTGGAGGACGTTGTCCTTGCCTGCAACCTGTTCCGAAATGGCCACCGTGGCCGTGCGACGGGGGTCGACGACGATGAGTTTGGCCGATGCGACCGTTTCGCCCGGGAACCATTTCTTTTTCTTGTCGGAGGTGCCGCCGGTCAGATTCGGAATCCAGTGGTTCAGGAAGTAGTTGGATTGCGTCTCGTACGGGTTGGCACCCACGCACATGATGCAGTCGGTGACCTGCGCGTCCTCATAGCTGTTGTTGAGCTCCCCGATGCCCATGTCGCGCGTGGCGTGGCACTCGGAGTTGTAGGCCGGCCGGTTGTGGATGCGCACCATCGGGGTCTTGAGCGCAGTGAAAATGAGTTTGCCGGTGCCCCAGGTGTTTTCGAATCCACCGCCCGCGCCGCCGTGGTCGAAAACGTCATAGAACAGACCGTTCGGCCCGTCGTTGTCGAGGATCTTCTTGGTCAGCCCAGCGTACAGGGCGAGCGCTTCGTCCCAGCCGGTGACTAACCATTGATCGCCCTTGAAAATGCGCGGGGTCGACAGCCGGTTGCGGGTGATGCCGTCCGGCGTGTACATGTAGCTCGCCATCTTGCCACCGCGGGTCGAGGAGAGGCCGCTGTTGACGACGCACTCCGTGTCCGGGACGATCATGATGTTCCACTTCTTGCCGCTCTTGTCGGTGATCGTGTTGGTCATCGCCCGCGTGAGCGTGACTGCCATCGGCGGCAATTGGGTGCGGAAATCGAGCCCGAGCGCGTTCTGGTCGGGGGCGCGACCGCCCTCAGTGTTGTGATCCCACTTGTACACGTGGTAGCCACAGCCCACGATGCAGAAGTGGCAAGCCATGTTTGTCTTCTGCGCGTTTTTTGGCGGCAACGCGATCCGGTCGTTGATTTGGGTGCTCATGCTGGGCTCCTCAGAGGATGTTGGACTGGCGCCCGTAGATCAGTCCGTCGACGCCGACGGCTCGGACACTGTCGGTCTTCGCGTCGTACTCGAGCAGGATGCGGGGCAGGTTTTCGGTGGCCTGCCCGAGCACCATCTGGCCGCCGTGCTCGGGGTCGAACACCGAGTAGTGACAACCACACTTGAGGACTTTGTTTGCCGGGTCGTAGCTCACTGGGCAGCCCATGTGGGTACAAAACGAGCTGTAAGCGACGATGTCGCGGTTGGGACCAACGCCGCCCGGCACAGGCGTGCCCATCCGGATGGCGATGCAGGCCGAGCTGTCATCCGGGTAGGTGAAGCTCACCGCCTCGTTGAGCGGCATCGACTTGACGGCCGCGATCGCGGTTGTCTTCGGGTAGGGCAGGTTCACTGCCCCGACAGGCGCGGCGGCAGCCGCGTTGGCGTCCCGGATCGGGATGACCGTGGCGCCTGCTGCCGCAGCAGCGGTACCGCTCGACTTCAAAAAGAAGCGGCGGCTGATCTTGACGTCTTCCATTCATTCCTCCTTAAAAAAGGCGAACGAGAGAAGCAATCGTCGTGCCTGAGACGGAGGGTTTGATTAATCAATGAGTTGCGCGCAACGTGTGAGCTCGCTTGTAGACTTTCCGTAACGTCATCGAGGATTGTGTTACAAAATCGTAACCAAAAAGCCGACGTTACTTGCGTGCCCTCATCCGAAGGCGCGCTCCCCGCATGCTGCTCAATCGCCGTACTGTCTTGCGGTCACTGCCGTGTGCGGTCGCCGTTGCGTTGTCGCGCTCTTCGTGGGCACTCGATTCGATCCGAATCGGCGTGACGCCTGTGTTCCTCGCCGATCAGGCAGCATTCCTCGCGCGCTGGCGAGCGTACTTGAGCGAGCGCACGGGGATGCCGGTCGAGTTCGTCGCAAGAGACTCCTACCAGTCGATCCTGAGCCTGTTGCTGTCGATGCGTGTGGATGCCGCGTGGCTATGTGGCTATCCCTACACCCAGTTCGAGCAGGTGCTGGATCTTCTCGCCGTACCGCTCTACCGTGGCGAACCGACCTATCAGGCCTACCTGATTCGGTCGAAAAAAATCGGCGCGTCGATCAACTGCTGGTCCGACCTACGGGGTCGGGTTCTCGCTTACTCGGATCCTTTGTCCAACTCCGGTTGGCTCGTCGCGCAGGCTGAGCTTCGCCGTGCGGGGCTCGCGCCGGCCGACCTTCGGCGAACCTTCTTCAGTCATGGACACCGCAACACGACGGAAGCCGTAGCCGCGGGCCTCGCCGACGCGGGCGCGGTGGACGGCTACGTCTGGGATACGATGCTTGAACAAGGTATGGCGGCGGCGCGGGCAACGGAAGTCGTCTGGCGATCCAAGGCGTTTGGTTTCCCGCCGCTGGTGACCCGCAAGCGTGAGCCTCACCCGCTCATTCCGTCGTTGCGTCAGGCGCTCCTCAACATGAGCGAGGACGACGCTGGACGGCACCTTCTCAAATCCCTCAATCTCTCGGGCTTCGTTCTCGGTCGCCCTGACCTGTTTGAAAGTGTCCGCCGTCTTGCCCGCGAGGTGACCGGTGGAGCCCAGGGGGGCTGATGCTGCACCGTTTGCCTTACCGGCTTCAAATCCCTCTGGGGTTGTCGCTGGCGGTATTGTTCGCTGCGGTCGCGGTCACCGTGGTGATCGCGCGGGGACAGGCCCAACAGGCACGCAGCAACATCCTCGTGCAGCTCGACCGAGCCGTGATTCTGATTACGGCGCAAGTTCGTCCGCTGCTTGCCGATGATGATGTGTGGCGGGTCTACACGCTGCTGCGTGACACAGCGCGCCTCATCCCGGGCGCGGAGGCTGATCTGGCGCGGCTGGCTGTTTTGTCCACCGACGGCATGGTGGTGGCCTCCTCGGATCCCACGGTGCTCCACACGAGCACGCCGCTGCTCGGCCAGCCTTGGCGCGGACAAGTGCTAGGACGCGCCGAGGCGATTGAGACGCGGCAGCGTCTCGATTGGCCGGATGGCTCGGTGGTCGAGATCGATCCGGTCCGAAGCGAGGATGGCCAGACGCTCGGCTTTGTGTTCACCGAGGTCGAGGCGCCCGCCTTCGCGCCCGATTGGATATCGCTCGCCCAGATCGCTGCGACCAGCATCGCGCTCGCTGCTGCAGCGCTCGTGCCCTTGGGCTGGTGGATAGGGCAGCGCATGGCGCGGCCGGTCGCGCAACTGGCCGGGGTCATCGACCAGATCGGGCGTCGTGAAGCTGCCACGCTTGCGGCGTTGGTTCCGAGAACACGCAATCCTGAACTGGACCGCATCGGCAAGGCCGTCTACCGGCTGATCGACGAACTGGAGCGACGACGGGTCGCCGAGGAGCGTGCGCTCTCGGCCGAGCGGCTGGCCGCCGTCGGCAAGCTCACCGCCGCCGTGGCGCATGAGATCAACAATCCGCTCGCTGGGCTCCTGACCGCGACGCGCACGCTCGGGTTGCACGGGGAGAACAAACTCATTCGCGAGCGCACGGTCGATCTGCTCGAGCGGGGCTTGCAGCAGATCCGGAGTACGGTGACGGCGTTGCTGCCCCAGGCGCGGATCGAAGATCGGGCCCTGCGGCCGGAAGACCTGGAAGACTTGGTGAGGCTCGTGCAGCCGATGGCGGATCAGCAGGGCGTCCGCATTGCGCATCGTGTCGATGTCACTTCCCCGCTTCAGGTGCCCTCGGCGCCGTTACGCCAAGTCATGCTGAACCTCCTGCTCAATGCGCTCAATGCGGCCGGCCAGCAGGGTCGCGTCGAGGCCTGCCTGCAGGCCGACGCGTCGTGCGTACGTTTTACCGTGGGCAACTCGGGGCGCGCGCTCGCGCCCGAAGCGTTCGAGTCGGCGCTCTCGACCGATAGTGCGCGGGATCCGCGCGGCTTCGGGCTCTGGGTCTGTCAACAGATCGCTCGCCACCTGCGGGGACGATTCTCACTCGAACCGTGCGCCGATGTGCAGACCTGCATCGTGTTCGAGGTTCCCAACCAAGCTGCTGCGCAAGGAGCCTTGTCTTGAGTGTTGTTTTGCTGATCGAGGATGATGCGATCGTCGGCGAGTCGCTTCAAATGCGGCTTGAACTGGAAGGCTACGCGGTGCTCTGGCGGCGAAGACTGGATGAGGCGCGCTCCGCGCTCGACTCATCGCCCGCGGCTGTAGTCAGCGACGTGCGGCTACCGGATGGGCTGGCGACCGAGTGGTTCGTCGGTCTACCTGTGGGGTTGCGCTCGAGGCCTTGGTTTTTTCTGACCGGCTACGGCAGCGTGAGTGATGCCGTCAGTGCCGTTCGCGCCGGCGCGCGAGACTATCTGACCAAGCCTTTCGATGTGGAACAACTGGTGGCGAAGATTCGCTCGGCCACCCAGCCCCCGAAGGTTCCGGAAGAGCCTGCACTGCTCGGTGTTTCTGCTGCAATTCGACAGGTCGAGCGAATGATCCGCCGCATCGCAGTGCAGCGTGTTCCGGTGCTTCTGATGGGGGAATCAGGCGTTGGCAAGGAGGTTGCGGCGCAGCTGATTCATGAGCTCGACCCGCGAGTACGCGAGGGCGATTTCGTGGCCGTCAACTGCGCGGCGATTCCGGAGACGATGCTCGAGGCCGAGTTCTTCGGCTACGAAAAAGGGGCTTTCTCGGGCGCGGTACGGAGCCATCGCGGCCACCTCGAGCGGGCTGATCGTGGAACCTTGTTTCTTGATGAAGTGGGGGAACTGCCGGCGAGCATGCAGGCTAAGCTCCTGCGCGCCCTTCAAGAAAAGTGTTTCTTCCGACTTGGGGGCGAGCGACTCGTGCGTAGTGATTTTCGTATCGTCGCAGCGACCAACCGCGATCTCTATGCAGAGATGAATCAGGGCCGGTTTCGCGAGGATCTCTTCTACCGGCTTGCGGTCATCCGCGTAGAGATCCCGCCGCTACGCGACCGACCGGAAGACATCCGTTGGTTCACCGAAAAGTTTCTGGCGCAGATCGTGCTCGAGCGAGGCCAGCCGATCGCGATATCGGAGCCTTTTTTGCGCGAACTGATCCGCCGACCCTGGCGCGGAAACATTCGCGAGCTACGCGCTTACTTGGAGCAGGCCGTGGTGATGGCGGAAGGCGGGTTGCTCGATCTGCCTCAGGGCGAGGGCGACTGGATAGAGGCAGCAGAGACTCAGCAGACGATCGCCCCGCTCAGCCGGGTGGTCGAGGCCGTCGAGCGCGCACACATCCAGAAGGCGCTCCGGTATTGTGAGGGTAGTGTCGGTAAGACAGCTGAAGTGCTCGGCATCAGCCGAAAGACGCTCTGGGAAAAAATGAGGAAGCTGGCGGTCGCCGGCTCGGCAGGTCACTGAGAGCTGCCCGCGACCCGCGCGGTGCGGGGTGTCGCAGGTGGCCGCGCCATGGGAGAGCGTTTGCGCGTTCTGCTCCCCTCCAGCCTGTGTCGGCCTGTGTCGAGTCGTACTCCGCCATTGCGGTCCGAGCAATACGCGCGGCGACGCGCACGATTCGGTATCCTCCTCTCGTCGTGACCCATCGACGGGAAGAGCAGGTGAGGCGTGGCACAGGCTAATGACCGAGATCATCCGGCGGGCCGCCCGGGCATGGACGCCCGCCCCTGGCTTGCCTCGTATCCCGAGGGCGTACCGGTGGACGTCGACGCGTCGCACGTGCCCAACCTCGCGGATCTGGTCGAAGGCGCGATGAGGCAGTTCGGCCAGCGAATCGCATTTCACTGCACCTTCAAGGACATGTCCTACGCCGAGCTCGACCGGCTCTCGGCAGCATTCGCGGCGCACCTCTACAAGCACGGCTTCCGGCGCGGCGATCGCTTCGCGCTCATGATGCCGAACATGCTGCAGTACCCCATTGCGCTGCTCGGCTGCCTCCGGCTAGGCGTAACCGTGGTCAACTGCAACCCGCTCTACACGGCGCGTGAGCTCGAGCATCAGCTGAAGGACTCGGGCGCAAGGGGGATCTGCGTCTTCGAGAACGCGGCGAGCGTCCTCGCAGAGGTGATCGAACAGACCGATGTGCGGCATGTGGTGGTCACCGGCATCGGGGACCGTCTCTCATGGTGGCGCGGGCCAGGCTTCAATTTTCTGGTGCGGCACGTAGTGAAGCTCGTACCCGAATTCGCCTTCAAGGCGGCGATCCGCTTCAACGCAGCGCTGGCCGACGGCGCGGGTGGACGGTTCGAGCGCGAAGCGCTCGGCCACGATGACATCGCGTTCCTCCAGTACACCGGCGGCACGACCGGTGTCTCCAAAGGGGCAATCCTCACCCACGGCAACATCATCGCGAACGTACTCCAGTGCCGGGCCTGGTTGACCGCGAACGAGCGTGAATCGGACGTGAAAGTCGATCAGGAGTGCGTGATTGCGGCGCTCCCGCTTTATCACATCTTCGCGCTCACCGCCTGCACCTTCGTCTACTTCACCTTGGGCGCTCAGATCGTGCTGGTGACCAATCCGCGCGACATCCCGGCCTTCGTGCGCACGCTCTCCCGTCATCGCTTCACGGTGTTGCCTGGCGTCAATACGCTGTTCGTCGCGCTCATGAACCACGAGGATTTCGCAAGTCTCGACTTCTCCACGTTGCGCTACGGGCTCGGCGGCGGCACGGCCGTGCAGAAAGCGACCGCCGATGACTGGCAGCGCATCACGGGCAAGCCGCTGCTCGAGGCCTACGGGCTGACCGAGACCTCGCCCGGTGCGACGATCAACCCGATCGGCGCCGGGGGCTGGAACGGCTCGATCGGGCTGCCGATCCCCGGCACCGAGATCCGGCTGCGCCGTGACGACGGCCAGTGGGTCCCCTTCGATGATCATGAGACGACGGGCGAAATCTGCATCCGTGGACCGCAGGTGATGCGGGGGTACTGGGGGCGACCGGAGGAGACGGCCAAGGTGCTCGACGCCGAAGGGTGGCTCGCCACGGGGGACGTGGGCCGGATGGATGCGCGTGGCTACTTCTACATCGTCGATCGGAAGAAGGACATGATCCTCGTCTCGGGCTTCAACGTCTACCCGAACGAGATCGAACAGGTGGTCATGACACATCCCGGCGTTCTGGAGTGCGCCGTGATCGGCGTGCCCGACGAGAAGTCGGGCGAAGCGGTCAAGGTGTTCATCGTGCGCAAGGATCCGGCGCTCACGGCGGCGCAGGTCATGGCCCACTGCCGCAAGCAGCTCACCGGCTACAAGCTCCCCAGGCACATCGAGTTTCGCAACGAGCTGCCCACGACGAACGTGGGCAAGATCCTGCGCCGCGAACTCCGGGACGAGGAGATGAAACGGCTCGCGCTCGCGAGGGCGGCGTGAACGAGGGCATTGACCCGAGCGACGGGCCTCCTCCTTGGTGGCGCGCCGCCGGGCGCACCGGGGGCCGTCGGGCTATAATCGTGGGCTGTCCTGGTTCGGCGTCGTGTTCTGATCATCGCGCATCCCGTGTGGTCTGCATCGCCGACAGGAAAATCCACACACCCGCATGAACTGATGGGTGCTGCCTAGGCGGCGTGTCGCGTCGTCGGGCGGTTCCTCGCGGGTGGCGGTACAACCCCTCAGGAGAAAACTCATGTCCTCGACCATGCGCCAGATGCTGGAGGCTGGCGTTCATTTCGGCCACCAGACCCGTTTCTGGAACCCGAAGATGGCACCCTACATCTTCGGAGCCCGCAACAAGATCCACATCATCAATCTCGAGAAGACCCTCGAGAAGTACAACGAGGCGCTCGGCTACGCCCGCCGGATGGCCGCCAATCGGGGCACCATCCTCTTCGTCGCCACCAAGCGCCAGGCCCGCGAGATCATCGCCGAGGAAGCCCGGCGCTGCGGCATGCCCTACGTCGATCACCGCTGGCTCGGCGGCATGCTCACCAACTTCAAGACCGTCAAGGGCTCGATCAAGCGCTTGAAGGAGCTCGAGGCCATGTCGACCGATGGCACCTTCGAGCGCATGGCCAAGCGAGAGGCGCTCACGCTGCGCCGCGAGTACGACAAGCTGATGACGTCGCTCGGTGGCATCAAGGACATGTCCTCGTTGCCGGACGCGATGTTCATCATCGACGTGGGCTTCCAGAAGATTGCCGTGCAGGAAGCCAACGTGCTCGGCATTCCGGTGATCGGCGTCGTGGACACGAACCACAGCCCGGATGGCGTCGATTACGTCATCCCCGGCAATGACGACTCGGCCAAGGCCATTCGTCTCTACGCGCGCGGCATTGCCGATGCGATCCTCGAGGGCAAGGCGCAGGCGGTGACCGAGATCACCCGCGAGCAGACCGAGGAAGTCGTGGAGATCGATCCGGCCGATCTCGAAGCCAAGCAATAACCCAGAAACATCGCAAAGCGAGAATCCGCAAGATGGCAGAAATCACAGCAGCCTTGGTCAAGGAACTGCGCGAGCTCACGGGCTTGGGCATGATGGAGTGCAAGAAGGCACTCGCCGAGTCCGACGGCGACCTCAAGAAGGCCGAAGAACTGCTTCGCATCAAGTCGGGTGCCAAGGCGAGCAAGGCGGCTTCGCGCCAGGCCGCTGAAGGTACGATCGGTGTTTACGTGACCGACGATGCCTTGGTTGGCGCCATGGTCGAGTTCAACTGCGAAACCGACTTCGCGGCCAAGAACCCGGAGGTGCAGGGCATGGCGCTCGCACTCGCGCGCATCGCGGCGGACGGCAACCCGGGGGACTTGGCAGCACTCATGGCACTGCCCATGGACGGCGAAACCGCCGAGGCGCGCCGTGCAGCGCTGGTCCAGAAAATCGGTGAAAACATGAGCGCCCGCCGCTTCGTGCGCATGGCTGGCCACAAGGTGGCGAGCTACGTGCATGGTGGCGGCCGGATTGGCGTGCTCGTCGCCTACGAAGGCAGCGCGGAGGCGGCACGTGACGTCGCGATGCACCTGGCGGCCTCGGTCGCGGCCACCCGTGCCGTGTGCGTGTCGAAGGATCAGGTGCCCGCCGAACTGATCGAGAACGAGCGCAAGATCTTCACGGCCCAGGCCGCGGAATCCGGCAAGCCGGCCGACATCGTGGCCAAGATGGTCGAGGGACGCATCAACAAGTTCCTCGCCGAGGTCACGCTGCTCGGGCAGCCCTTCGTCAAGGATCCCGATCAGACGGTCGAGAAGTTTCTCAAGGGTGCTGGCACGACCGTGCACGCCTTCCAACTCTTCGTCGTCGGCGAAGGCATCGAGAAGAAGGCGGTGGACTACGCGGCCGAAGTGGCTGCGGCCGCCAAGGGGCTCTGACCCGGGTAGGAGTGCTCACCCCGCGCGTTGCGGGGCAGTCACCGTTGCGGCACCGCACACGGCCTCCCTCGGGAGGCCGTTTTCATTGGTGAGTCGCCGCCCCGAAGCCCATTCGCGCAACACCGGCGGACGGCTAAAATTCAAGGTTATGCCTAAAGCGTCCACCGTTCCGTCGGTTGCCTCCGCCCCCGCTGCTGTTCCTTCGGCCGGATGTCCCGTCTACAAGCGCATCCTGCTCAAGCTCTCCGGCGAGGCGCTGATGGGTGAGGACGCCTACGGCATCAATCCGGGCGTCATCGATCGTATCGTTGCCGAGATCAAGGAGGTGCACGCACTGGGCGTGGAGATCGGTATCGTCATCGGCGGCGGCAATATCTTCCGCGGCATCGCGCCGAGCGCGGTGGGCATGGACCGTGCGACCGCGGACTACATGGGCATGCTCGCAACCATCATGAACGCGCTCGCGCTGGGTGACGCCTTGCGTCGTGCTGGCGTGGAGGCTCGTGTGCAGTCGGCCCTGCGCGTCGATGCCGTTGCCGAGCCCTATATCCGCGGCCGGGCGCTCCGTCACCTCGAGGAAGGCAAGGTCGTCGTCTTTGCTGCAGGCACGGGTAATCCGTTCTTCACCACGGACACCGGGGCGGCGCTTCGCGGACGCGAGATCAATGCGGATCTCGTGTTGAAGGCGACCAAGGTCGATGGCGTGTACACGGCCGACCCGTTGAAGGAGCCGACCGCCACGCGCTTCTCCACGCTGACCTTCGACGAAGCCATCGTGCGCAACCTCAAGGTGATGGACGCGACTGCGCTTGCACTGTGCCGCGATCAGCAGCTGCGCTTGAACGTGTTCTCGATCTTCAAGCCGGGCGCGTTGAGGCGCGTGGTCTGCGGCGAGGACGAGGGCACCACCGTCACCTGCTGAAACAGGAACCAGAACACCATGATTGCCGAAACCAAGAAGACCGCCGAGCAGAAAATGCAGAAGGCGATCGAAGCGCTCAAGCACAATTTCTCGCGCGTGCGGACCGGACGCGCCCACGCTGGCATGCTCGACGGCGTGATGGTCGAGTACTACGGGACGATGACGCCGATCAACGGCGTGGCCAGTATCACGCTGCTCGATGCGCGGACGATCGGCGTGCAGCCCTTCGAGAAGAAGATGATCCAGACCATCGAGAAAGCCATCCGCGAGGCGGACCTCGGTCTCAACCCGTCGGTCAACTCGGACATCATTCGCGTGCCCTTGCCGATGATGAGTGAAGAACGTCGTCGGGAACTGGTCAAGGTCGTGAAGGGCGAGGCCGAGGATGCACGTGTTGCCGTCCGCAATGCGCGGCGCGACGCCAACGGTGCGCTCAAGGATGCCCTGAAGGCCAAGACCGTGTCCGAGGACGAAGAGCGGCGCGGTCAGGAGGAGATCCAGAAGATGACCGACCGCTACATCGGTGAGATCGACAAGCTTTTTGCGGCGAAGGAGGCCGAGTTGATGGCGGTCTGAGAGCGTGGGAAACACTCTGCTCCGCTTGCCAGTACGTTGTTGCTTGCTTGCTCGAGGCTTCGCCTACCCAAGCGGTATGTCTCGCCTCTCGCTCGCACGCGCCTCGTCCTTGTGGCGCTCGCAACGCGCCTTTCGCGCGCTCTGAGCGCCCACTCAAGATCACGCTCGGACCATACAAGCGCCATGCCGCCCGCCCCGAAAGTGCCACTCCACATTGCCGTGGTGATGGATGGCAATGGCCGCTGGGCCCAGCGGCGCATGCTGCCGCGAGTGGCCGGTCATCGTCAGGGCGTCGAATCGGTTCGCTCGATCATCCGGGTGGTCGGCGAGCGGGGCATCCGGCATCTGACGCTGTTCGCCTTCAGCAGCGAGAACTGGCAGCGTCCGGCGGATGAAGTCGGCTTCCTCATGGAACTGTTCCTTCGCGCGCTGCGCGAGGAGATGGATCGCCTGCATGACAGCGGCGTGCGTTTCTCGGCCATCGGCGATCTCTCGCGCCTCGCCCCGGAGACCCAGCAGTTGATCGAGGAGGCACAAGCGCGGACGGCAGCCAACGATCGCCTGTGGCTCAACGTCGCGGTCAATTACGGCGGCCGCTGGGACATCGCGCAGGCGGTCGCGCGCGCCGTGGCCGCGGGGCGTTCGCATGCCTTCCCCGACTACCTTGCGCTCGCGGGACAGCCTGATCCGGACCTGTTCATCCGTACCGGGGGTGAACGTCGGGTCAGCAACTTTCTGCTCTGGCAGATGGCGTACACCGAGCTCTACTTCACGGACGTCCTCTGGCCCGAATTCGGCGCCGAGGACCTCGAGCAGGCACTCGCGTGGTACGCGGGCCGAGAGCGGCGGTTCGGCATGACCGGCGAGCAGGTGCGAGAGGTCGCCGGTGGTTGACGCCTCGCGCCCGCCATCCGACCTGCGGGTGCGGGTGGTCACCGCAGTGCTGCTCGCAGCCGTGGTGCTGGGTACGTTGGCCGTGGGTGGGACGTGGGGCTGGGCTTTCCTCGTCTTCGTGTTTGCGTCGGTGGCTGTCTGGGAAGGCTCTCGGCTCGTGGGGCGGGGTGCTCGCGCAGGCGAGCGCGCTGCTGATCCTTTGGCACTCGGTCTTGGGCTCGTGGCCGTGGCCATCGCGCTCGTGTTGACTGCACGGCTCGATCCGGCTGCGGGCAGCGAGGTGATCGTCTTGTGGCTTCTACTCGCCGTGGTCTACTGGGTGGTCCCCGTGCCGATCGGATTAGCCAGGACCCGCCTTGCCACCGCCACACCGATGGGCGCGCTGGCGATCGCAGTGGTGGTCGGGGCGACGGTGCTTTCGGTCGTACTTCTGCACCGGAAGGGGGTGGCCTGGCTCGTCGCGGCCCTGGTCATCGCGGTCGTCGCCGATGTCGCAGGTTATTTCGTCGGCCGACGTTGGGGCCGGGTCAAGCTGGCGCCCCAAGTAAGCCCGAAGAAGACCCGCGAAGGGGCTATCGGCGGGCTGCTCGCGGCATCGGCATGGGTTGCAGTCTCGGCGTGGCTCGCGGGACTGCTTGGGAGTGCCGGCGCATGGCTGCTGGCCCTGGTGGCCGGCGCTTTGCTCGGCGTGCTCTCCATCCTTGGGGATTTGTGGGAATCGCAGCTCAAGCGGCAGGCGGGCGTGAAAGATTCCTCGAATCTTCTGCCCGGACACGGCGGCGTGCTCGACCGGATCGACGCTCAACTCGCCGTCCTGCCCGGCGTCACGCTGGCGCTGATGCTTCTGGGGCAGTTGCCATGAGTGCCGTGACCCATCTCGCCGTGCTCGGGGCCACGGGCTCCATCGGGCAGCACACGCTTGCGGTGGTTCGGCAGCACCGCGAGCGCTTCGTCGTCGAGGCGCTCGCGGCCAATGCCGACTGGCAGGGGATGCTCGCGCTCGTGCGCGAGTTCGTGCCGCGCACCGTCGTGCTGAACGATGCAGACGCGGCGCTTGCGTTGCGCGAGGCGCTCGCGAGTCATCACACGGATGTGCGGATCGAGGTCGGCGCGGACGCGGTCGCAGCGATTGCGCGGGCACCGGAAGTCGACACCGTCGTTGCCGGGATTTCCGGCTTTGCCGGACTTCGCTCCGTGTGGGCAGCGGTCAGCGCGGGCAAGCGGCTCTTGCTTGCCAACAAGGAGGCTCTCGTGGCCTCAGGGCGCTTGCTGCTCGCCCAGGCCCGCGCCTGCGGAGCAACGATTCTTCCGCTCGACAGCGAGCACAACGCGCTGTATCAGTGCCTGGGGGGCATCACGGCCTGCCCGAAGCAGGTGGCCCGGCTGACGCTCACGGCCTCGGGCGGGCCGTTCCGCACGCGCGATCCGGCCACCTTCGGCTCGATTACTCCGGAGGAGGCGTGCAAGCACCCCAACTGGTCGATGGGGCGCAAGATCTCGGTCGACTCGGCCACGCTCGTCAACAAGGGGCTTGAGGTGATCGAGGCAGCGCTCCTCTTCGACCGGCCCGGGACGGACATCGACGTCCTCATTCATCCCACGAGCACGGTGCATGCGCTCGTGGAGTTCGTCGACGGTAGCGTGCTCGCGCACCTCGGCCCTTCGAACATGTCGGTGCCGATCGCGCATGCCCTCGGCTTACCCGAGCGTCTCACGCTCGATGTCGAGCGTCTGTCGTTGCTCACGCTTGGTCGCCTCGAGTTCTTCCCGGTCGATCCGGTTCGGTATCCCGCGCTCCAACTGGCTTACGCGGCGCTCGCAGCCGGGCAGGACGCATGCCTCGCGTTGAACGCCAGCAATGAGGTGGCGGTCCAAGCGTTCCTCGATCGCCGCATCGCCTATACCGACATCGTTCCTGTGATCGAAACCACGCTCGCCTGCCATACAGCCGCTGATCCATCGGACATCGCGCACGTGTTCGCGCTCGACGGCGAGGTGAGACGGTTGGCCGAGGCCGCCGTCGTCACGCGGCGCCGGAGGGCAGCATGAGCCTCTTCGGCAGCGCGATCCTCGGTTTCCTGCTTGCGGTGGCGATTCTGGTCACCGTGCACGAGTTCGGTCATTACCTCGCTGCGCGTTGCTGTGGGGTGCGTGTGCTCCGTTTTTCGATTGGCTTTGGTCCGGTGCTCGTCCGTTGGATGGGCCGGCGGAGCATCTTCGCCGGCACCGAGTTCGCCGTCTCGGCGATTCCGCTCGGCGGTTATGTGCGCATGCTCGATTCGAGAGATCCCGATGCGCGACGACTGGCTCCGGAGAACGATCTCGCCTCCGCCTTCGATCGCCAGGTGCTCTGGAAGCGCTCGTTCATCGTGGCGGCCGGTCCTTTGGCCAATTTCATTCTCGCGGCGGTGCTCTACGCCTTTGCGCTCGCGTTACCGGAGCGGGGGCTCGACACAGTCATTGCGCCGCCGCCGGCCCAGTCGCCTGCAGCGAACGCAGGTCTGCGGGGTGGCGAACGCCTCGTCGCCATTGACGGCAATCGTGTCCTTCACTGGGGGGATGTGCGCTGGCAGTTGCTTACGCGTCTGTTCTCCCAGGAACTCGCGCTGACAGTGGAGTCCGGCGGTGTCGAGCGGGAGGTCCTTCTCAGACGCGAGGCCGCGCCGCTTTCGGACGAAGCGCAGGCACGTAGCCGCCTGGAGGGCTGGGGGTTGGTCTTCGACCAGCCTGCGCGAATCGGCTTCGTCAAGGCGGAGGGACCTGCGGCGGTCGCGGGTCTGGCTGCGGGTGATGTGATCGTTGCGATCGATGGGCGGGCGGTCGACCAGTGGCTCGACGTGGCGCAGCGCGTGCGAGCCGCGCCCGACACGGCGTTGCGTCTGACGGTCGATCGACCGGGGCGGGGCCGCTTCGAAGTCACAGTCACGCCGCGCCGCGAGCGCATCGACGGTCAGGACGTCGGCCGCATCGACGTGGGGGTCGCATCACCCATGGCCGAGGGCAGCGATCGCGTGGTTTGGGTCGAGCGCGGACTCTTCGAGGCGACCGGGGAGGGGGTGGAGCGCGCCATCGATGCAACGTTGCTGACCGTGCGGCTGCTTTGGGGAATGGTGAGTGGTGAGGTGTCCTTGCGTCAGGTCTCAGGCCCGTTGACTATGGCCGAGGGCGCAGGCAGCACACTCAAGCAGGGTACGACGGCGTTCTTGCTTTTTCTGGCCATCGTGAGCGTGTCGATTGGGGTGTTGAACCTGCTTCCCGTGCCCATGCTCGATGGCGGGCAGTTGCTATATCATGCCGCGGAAGCTGTAAAGGGGGCGCCCCTCTCCGAGCGGGCAGAGCTCATCGGTCAGCGCATCGGTGTTGGATTTCTGTCGGCACTGACCTTCCTGGCCCTTTACAACGACTTTCTACGTCTCTTGTCTTGATGCCCGCTCATTCCGTGCAGCCGTTCCGGCTGAAGCTCCTGTCTGTCTCCGTCCTCGCCGCCACCGCCTTGATCGCAACGCGGGCCGCGGCAGAGGGCGGGCCCGCGCAGCCAGCGCCCAATCCGGCGGCCGCAGCTGCGACGCAGGGCGTGCGCGACGAGGGCTTCACCGTCCGCGACATCCGTGTCGAGGGGTTGCAGCGCACCGATCCCGGCACGGTCTTCAACTACCTCGGAGTCAAGGTTGGCGATCGCTTCACGACCGAGCGCGCGTCCGAGGCGATCAAGGCGCTGTTCGCCACGGGGTTCTTCCGCGACGTACGGATCGAGGCGCAGGACGGCGTGCTGATCGTGAGCGTGGTCGAGCGTCCGACCGTGGCCTCGCTCGACATCACTGGCGCGCGTGAGTTCGAAGTCGACACGCTCAAGAAGGCCCTCCGCGATGCCGGGCTCGCCGAGGGGCGCATCTTCGATCGTAGCCTGCTCGACAAGGCCGAGCAGGAGATCAAGCGCCAATACCTATCGCGCGGCCGCTACGACGTGGACGTGACCACGACACTCACGCCGCTCGAGCGCAACCGGACGGGGGTGGCCATCGCAGTCCGCGAGGGTGAGGTCGCCCGCATCGAAGGCATCAACATCGTCGGTGCCTCGGCCTTCAGCGAGCGGACGCTGCGCTCGGAGATGCAGCTGTCGACCGGCGGTTGGCTTTCGTGGTACACGAAGGACAACCAATACTCCAAGCAGAAGCTCCAGGGCGACCTCGAGGCGCTGCGCAACTTCTACACGAACCGCGGCTACCTCGAGTTCAACGTCGAGTCCACACAGGTGTCGCTCTCGCCCGACCGTCAGCGGGTCTACATCACGATCAACATCAGCGAGGGGCAGCAGTTCTCGGTGGCCTCGGTCGACGTGAGCGGTGACATGCTTCTTCCGGAGGCCGAGGTCCGCTCGCTGATTCGCGTCAAGCCCGGCGAGACGTTCTCGCGGGTGAAGCTCGCAGACAGTGCCAAAGCGATCAGCGACCGCCTGGGCCGCGAGGGTTACGCCTTCGCCAACGTCAACGCCGTGCCGACGATCGACCGCGACAAGCGCACGGTCGCGTTCAACTTCGTGGTCGATCCCGGCCGCCGGGTCTACGTGCGCCGCATCAACATCGCGGGGAACGTGCAGACCCGCGACGAAGTCATCCGGCGCGAAATGCGCCAACTCGAGGCCTCCTGGTACGACCAGGCGAAGATACAGCGCTCCAAGGTGCGCCTCGACCGTCTGGGCTTCTTCTCCGAAGTGACGATGGACAATCAGGCCGTGGCCGGTGCGCCAGACCAGGTGGATATCGATGTCACGGTCACCGAGAAGAACACCGGCACGCTCAACGCAGGCGCGGGTTACTCCAGCGCCGAGAAGCTCGTGCTCACCGCCTCCGTCTCGCAGAACAACGTGCTGGGGACCGGCAATGCGCTTGCGGTGCAGGTCAACACGAGCAAGGCGTCGAAGACGGCGGTGCTGTCCTACACGAATCCGTACTGGACGGCCGACGGCGTGAGCCGGGGCATCGACCTCTACCAACGCACGTACAACTCGAGCAGCACCGGTCTCGAGGCGTACTCCCTGCGCACGCTCGGCGGGGCCCTGCGCTTCGGGGTGCCCATCAGCGAAACCGATAGCGTGAGCGTCGGCTTGCAGGCCGAGTCGCAGGGGCTCACGCTCACGGAGGGCGTGAGCCCGCCGCGCTACTTCGAATACGTCGAGCAGTTCGGCCGGGTTTCGAACGCCTATAAGCTTTCGGCGGGCTGGCAGCGCGACACGCGCGACAGCCTCACCTTCCCAACCCGGGGCTGGTTGCAGGCGATCGGTGTCGAATCCACGTTGCCGGTCACCAACGTCAAGTACTACAAGGTCAACTACCAGGGCCAGCTCTTCGTGCCGCTCTGGGCGGATCTCGTCTACGGCGTCAACGTAGACATCGGCTTTGCCGGTGGCTACGGCGGCAGACCGCTGCCGTTCTTCCAGAACTACTATGGCGGTGGCGTGGGGTCGGTACGCGGGTATGAGACCAACTCGCTCGGACCCAGGGAGAAGGTCACCTCCGTCGTGACCAACCCCGACGGCTCGACGACGACCAAGGAGTCGTTTACGGGCGGCGCACTCGGCGGGCGACGCAAGATCGTCATCAACAACGAGATCCTGTTTCCGTTCCCGGGCACGAAGAACGACAAGTCGGTGCGCGGCAGCGTCTTCTTCGACGCGGGCCAGATCTACGAACGCGGCTTGCAGAAGGACAACGAGCGGTTCCATTTCTCGGCGGGGCTGGCCATCGCGTGGCAGTCGCCGATCGGTGCGCTCAAGTTCAGCTACGCCTTCCCGCTCGCGAGCAAGTCGACCGATAAACTGCAACGCTTCCAGTTTCAGGTGGGAACGTTGTTCTGATGGATCGGAGGCGTACCATGCCACTGAACCCATGGCGAACAGCCTTGAGTGCCGCGGGCATGGCCCTCGCGGCGTCGATACTCTCCCTCGGCGCGTCACCCCGCGCGATCGCGCAGGGCGCCCAGAGTGCACAGGCCGCCGCGCGCAGCGGCGAACTCAAGATCGGCTTCGTCAACACCGAAAAGCTGCTTCGCGAATCGGCTCCGGCCCAGCGGGCGCTCCGCAAACTGGAGCGCGAGTTCGCCACACGGCAGGCCGAAGTGGAGAAGCTGGCCAAGCGTTTCCGCGACGCCACGACCGCGTTCGAGCGCGATCAGTTCACGCTCTCCGACAATGATCGCCGCAATCGCCAGCGCGATCTCGACACGCTCGCACGCGAGCTTCAGCGGGCCCAGCGCGAGCTGCGCGAGGATGAGAACCTACGCCGGAACGAAGAACTCGCCGGCCTCCAGGAGCGCCTGCAGCGCGCAATCCAGCAGATCGCCGAGGCTGAGCGCTTCGATTTGATCCTCCAGGAAGCCGTGTTCGTGAGCGGCCGGATCGACATCACCGACCGCGTGTTGAAGGCACTCGCGGATCGTTGATGGCGCGCCGCCCCGTATCGCGGCCCCTCACCGCGGGCGAACTCGTCGAACAGCTGCGCGCCCTAGACCCTGCGGGCCGCCTTGTGCCCGAACTCGATGGTGATCCTGCCACGAGTATCGAGCGCGTGGCCACGCCCGAGGCTGCTGGTACCGGTGATCTCGCCTTCATCGCCGATGCGCGTCGACTCGTTGAGGCGCGCCTCCGCCCGGCGGCCGCACTGATCGTCACTGATGGCGAGGGAGAGTGGGCTTCCTCCGTGCGGTTGATCCACCCGAAGCCGCGCCTGATCTTTGCCCATGCGCTCGATCTGCTGAATCCGCCGCCCGCGTTCGTTGCCTCGATTTCGCCCGGTGCGCAGGTTGCGCCTGATGCCATCATCGACGGCGCACGAGTCGAAGCCTTCGCCACGGTCGGTACGGGCGTGCGGGTGGGCGTGGGCAGCATGATCTGCAGCGGTGCCGTGATCGGTCGTGGTGCCCGCGTGGGCCGTGATTGCGTCATTCATCCAAACGCGACGATCGCCGACGGCGTGGTGCTCGGCGACCGCGTGATCATCCACTCCGGGGCAGTGATCGGTGCCGACGGCTTCGGCTTCGAGCATGACGGCGCGCGCTGGGTCAAGATTCAGCAGATGGGCAGCGTGATCATCGGCGACGATGTCGAGATCGGTGCCTCGAGCACCGTCGACCGTGGCGCCATCGAAGACACCGTGATCGGCGATGGCGTCAAGATCGACGATCAGGTCCACATCGCCCACAACTGCGTGATCGGTGCCGGCACCATCATCGCGGGCTGCGCCGGCGTTGCCGGCAGCACGCGCATCGGCCGCAACTGCATGATCGGTGGCGCGGCGATGATCGTGGGACACATCACGATCTGCGATGGCACCGTCGTCTCCGGCGGCACGCTGGTCGCGGCGAGCATCGATGAACCCGGCCACTACACTGGCGTATTCCCGACGACGGATCACCGCGCGTGGATGAGGATCGCCGCGGCGCTACGCCGGAGCGGCCAGCGCAAGGGGTGAGTCGATAAGGGGCGAGTCGTGCCGCCCGTACCCGTGGCAAGCGATTTGAGAGAATCGCGGCCCTCGGGGGAAGCGTCCATGACCGCAATCAGTCACGAAAGAATCCTGTCCCTTCTGCCGCACCGCTACCCGTTTCTGCTCGTCGATCGCGTGCTTGAAATGGAAATCGGTCAGCGGGTCGTTGCAACCAAGAACGTCACCTTCAACGAGCCGTTCTTTCGGGGACATTTTCCCGGCCGTCCCGTGATGCCCGGTGTGCTGATCATCGAGGCCATGGCCCAGGCGGCAGCCTTGCTCGCGTTCGAGTCCGACCCTGCCGAGCCCGGCCGGGAGAGGGTGGTCTATCTCGCCGGGATCGATGACGCGCGCTTCAAGCGACCCGTGGTCCCTGGCGATGTGCTGCGCCTCGAAGCATCGGTCGAACGCATCGTCCGCAACATCGGCAAGTTCCGTTGCAAGGCTACGGTAGAGGGCACGCTCGCAGCCGAGGCGACGCTCATCGCGGCGCTTCGGGTTTGAAAGCATTTCCGGCAACAAACCATGGCTCGCATTCATCCCACCGCCCTCGTCGATCCACGGGCCGAACTTCACGAGAGCGTGGCGGTGGGCCCGTTCTGCACCGTGGGTGCCGACGTCGTGGTTGGCGCGGGCTCGCGGCTCGTTTCGCACGTCGTGCTCGACGGTCCGACAGTGATCGGTGCCCGAAACACCATTTATCCCTTCGCCTCGGTGGGGCTCGCGCCGCAGGACAAGAAGTACACCGGTGAGCCCACGCGGCTCGAGATTGGCGATGACAACGTGATCCGGGAGAGCGTGACGCTGCATCGCGGCACGGCGAGCGGGGCGGGCGTGACGCGCATCGGATCGCGCATCCTGATCATGGCCTACGCCCATGTGGCGCATGACTGCGTGGTGGAGGACGACGTGATCATGGCCAACGCCGCCACGCTGGCGGGTCATGTGAAGGTCGGTCGCTTTGCAATTCTTGGTGGCCTGGCCGCCGTGCATCAGTTCACGCGGGTCGGAGCGCACGCGATGATCGGTGGCGGATCGGTGGTTTTGCAGGACGTGGCGCCCTACGCGATCGGGCATGGTAACCCCTTCACGGTGTCGAGCGTCAACGTCGAAGGTCTTCGGCGTCGGGGCTTCTCGAGCACAGCGATCCATGCCATTCGCGATGCGTATCGGACTGTCTTCCGCGCCTCGCTCACGTTGAAAGATGCACGCGCCCGACTCGAGTCGACCGCTGCCGCGGAGGAGACGCCGGAAGATGTGCGGCGGGCGCTTGCACCGCTGATCGACTTTCTCGGCGTCCCTGGACGAGGGCTCGCACGATAGTGTCCGACGTGGTCATCGTCGCCGGTGAAGCCTCCGGCGACCAGCTCGCTGCCGATCTCGTCCACCGTCTCCGGCAGGAGCGGCCCCAGTTGAGGTTCCATGGTGTCACGGGTCCGAAGATGCGCGCAGCCGGCGTTGCGTCGTGGGGAGACATCGATACGCTCTCGGTGCGAGGGCTCATCGAGATTTTGCCGGCGCTGCCACGCATCCTGCGCTTGAAGCGTGAGCTTCTCGCCCGGACCGTCGCGCTCAAGCCCGCAGCCTACATCGGCGTCGATGCGCCGGACTTCAACCTGCGCGTCGAGCGCGAGCTGAAGGTGGGCGGGCTGATGACCTTGCATTATGTGGCTCCCACCTTTTGGGCTTGGCGACCGGAGCGCGCGGCGCGGTTCCACGAAGCGGTGGACCACATGCTCTGCATCTTCCCGTTCGAGCCCGAGCTGCTCGCGCCCCATCAGGTTACCGCTACGTTCGTGGGGCATCCGCTCACCCGGGCGCGGCTTGCTCGCGCCGATCGCAAGCGCTTGAAGCGCACGCTGCTGCCGGAGGGCGCCGATTCCGCCACGCCGATCATCGCCCTGCTGCCGGGTTCACGTGACGGGGAGGTGAACCAGCACGCGCGGCTCATGGTGGACACGATGCAGTGCATCGCCCGCGAGACTCCGGAGGTGCGTTTCGCCGTGCCGCTCGTGACACGAAGCACGCGGCATCGATTCGAGACCGAACTCTGGGCACGCGCCGAGGGGCTGGTCGGGCAGACTCGACTGCTCTACGGTCATGCCGACTACGCGCTCCGCGCTGCGGATGCGGCGATCGTTGCCTCGGGCACGGCTACCCTCGAAGCGGCGATGCTCGGCTGCCCGCAAGTGGTGACCTACCGTCTCAATCCCGTGACGGCGTGGCTCGTGCGGCGCAAGCTCACCACGCGCTGGGTTGCCCAGCCCAACATCATCGCGCAGGCCGATGTCGTCCCCGAACGGCTCCAGCGCGAGGCGACGCCCGAACGGCTGGCGGCAGACGTACTCGACCTGCTGCGTGACGAGAGGCGACGCACGGCGATGCAGGCGGCCTACACGCGCATTCGTGATCAACTCACCGTGGATTGCACATCCGGCCGCGACCTCCTCGTCGAGACGGTTCTGCGCGTCCTCGATCGTCGCGGGGAGGCCGCTGAGTGATCTGCGGCATCGACGAAGCCGGGCGCGGGCCCTTGGCCGGGCCGGTGTTCGCGGCCGCGGTCGTGCTCGGGCCAGAGGGCGAGGCGATCGAAGGTCTTGCCGATTCCAAGGCGTTGTCTGCACGCCGCCGTGAGGCGCTCGCTTCGGCCATTCGGGCGCGGGCGCTGGCGTGGGCCGTGGTCTCGGCCGATGTGGCCGAGATCGAGACGCTGAACATTCTCGGGGCCACGCTCGCGGCGATGGTACGCGCCCATGCAGAGGTCGCGCGCGGCGGCTTGGCCTTCGACCGTGTCGTGATCGATGGTACCCAGGTGCCGCGAGCCTTGGCTGCGTGGGGGGAGCAGTCGCGCACGCCTGTTTACGCGCAGCCCCGGGCGGATGCCGACGTGAGCGCGGTGTCGGCGGCCTCGATCCTCGCCAAGACGGCGCGGGACGACTACATGATCGCGCTCGATGCGCGCTATCCGGGCTATGGCTTTGCCCGGCATAAAGGCTATGGCACGGCCGAACATCTCGACGCACTCGCGCGACTCGGACCCTGCCCGGAGCATCGGCTGAGCTTTGCGCCAGTGCGGCAGCGCGCTTTGTTCTGCTGAGGTCGCAGTTTGGTTTCGGGTCGCTCGTCGGAGACTGCCCAAGGTCATGCTGTATCAGCCCCCGGGCTGGTGCATGCCGCAAAGCCGGCGCACCAGGGCCGGTCTGAACACGATGTCTGCGACCTTTTCCGGGCCAGCGCGCGCCTGAATCCGAGCCGCCCACCAGGACGCCATAACGGCATCAACCCGCTTGGAACTGGCTGCGGAAGAAGAGGAGCGGTGCCCCGGGTGCGGTCTCTACGGAGAGAACCTGACCAATGAACAGTTCATGGTCGCCCACCCGAATGTCGTTGACCTTCCGGCACTGAAAGTGGGCGATCGCATCGGCAATGAGGGGCGGGCTGTCGTCCCCGGGGGGAGCAACGACCATCTCGACGCCCTCGAAACGGTTTGCAACCCGCGAGGCGAAGCGCCGCGCGAGCGATTCCTGATCGGACCGGAGCACGCTGACCGCAAAGCGCTCGGCACGAACGAACACGGGATGCAGTCCCGAGTTGATGCGAAGGCTCCACTGCACGAGCGGTGGGTCGAGCGAGATCGAGCCGAACGAATTGGCGGTCATCCCCACCGGTGCGCCCGCCTCGTCGAGCGCGGTGATGACCGTCACGCCGGTGGCGAAGCTGCCAAAGGCGCGCCTGAGCGCGAGCGGGTCGAAGGTGTGCGATTTGACGATGGGGAGCCCCGGAATGTGCCGTGCCCGGACAGCCGCCAACCGTACACTGACTTCTGATGACCGGCTGGGCAGCGATGAATGCAGTACGCGATTATTCAACACGGAACACGCCGCGCAAGGGCGTGTGAACGCGCCTCGGACACGCGCTGACCGTGGGTGCGCGGCTTGCCGTCCCGGCGTTCATCTTCATCTGGGCCTCGGGCTTTGTCGTGGCGAAGCTCGCCGCCACCGACGCCGAGGCGCTTTCATTCCTGCTGCTTCGCTACATGGGGGTGACGCTGCTCATGACGGTGCTGGCCCTGGCCGCCGGTGTGCGCTGGCCGCGCGGGCGGGCGCTCTGGCATGTCGCGTGGGTCGGGGTGCTCCTGCAGGCCACCTACCTCGGGGGCGTATGGGTTGCGATCCGCGAAGGGATGCCTGCGGGGCTTGCCGCGCTGATCGTCAACCTGCAGCCGGTGCTCACGCTGTGCCTCACGGCGTGGTGGGGCGAGCGCGTGAGCGCACGGCAGGCGCTCGGCGTGCTCATCGGCTTCGTTGGTGTGGTGATCGTGCTTTGGAGCAAGCTTGCCGCGGTCCGCTTTGGCGAGGCGGAGGCCGCGGGCATTGTCGGGCCACTCGCGCTTTGCGTGCTTGCGCTCGTTGCAGCCACGCTCGCCGTGCTCTACCAGAAGAAGCACGTGGCCGAGGTCGATGCGACAAGTAGCTAGGCTGTGCAGTTCGCCGCCTCGTTCATCGTCACGCTGCCCTTTACCTGGGTGTTCGAGAGTTTCAGCGTGAGCTTCACGCCGGACGTCGTCATCGCCCTGCTCTGGAGCATCTTCATCCTCTCGGGCGTGGGCATGTCGATCATGCTTTATCTGATCCGCACCGGATCGGTCACGCGCCTCACGAGCAGCATGTACCTCGTGCCCGGCATCACCGCGCTGATGGCCTGGGTGCTGTTCGACGAACGACTTTCGTGGAACATCGCCCTCGGCATGGCGGTCACGCTCGCTGGGCTCTACCTCGTGGTCCGAGCGCCTGCCAGACCTTGACTGCGGCCACCGTTTCCGCCACGTCATGCACACGGAGGATCGTCGCGCCGTGGGCGACGCAGGCGAGTGCCGCGGCGATGCTCTCGGAGAGTCGATCGGCGGGCGCCTTGGCGATGCCGGTATAGCGATCGAGCGAGCGTTTCCGTGACCAGCCTGCGAGGATTGGTCGCCCGAGGGTGGCGATCGCGGGCAGGCCGCGCGTGAGTTCAGCGTTGTGCTCGGGTGTCTTGCCGAAACCGAAGCCCGGGTCGAGCGCGATACGGGCGGGGTCGATGCCGGCATCGATGCAGGCGGCCAGCCGCTCGGCAAGGAAGGTCCGCACCTCGGTGACGACCCCCTCGGGGTACTGAGGATCGATCTGCATCGTTTCCGGTGTGCCCTGCATGTGCATGTGCACGATCCCGCAGTCGCTCGCCACGACGACATCGAGCGCGCCCGGGGCCCGCAGTGCAAACACGTCATTCACGATGGCCGCCCCTGCCTCAAGGGCACGGCGCATGACCTCGGGGCGGCGGGTGTCGATGCTCACGCAATGGCCGTGGGCGGCGAGCGCCTCGACCACCGGCAGTACGCGACGCAGCTCCTCGTCCACTGATGGCGGTGTGGCGCCGGGTCGGGTCGATTCCCCGCCGATGTCCAGGATGTCGGCCCCGGCGGCCGCGAGCGCGCGACCGTGGGCGATCGCAGCTTTTGCGGTGGCGAATTGACCGCCGTCAGAAAACGAGTCCGGTGTGACGTTGACAATCCCCATCACCAGCGGACGCGCTGTCCACGCATCGCCCCCGTCGGACGTTTGTGCATATTCGTGACCGCGCATCCAGCGGAACCGGCCGCAAATCCAGTCGATCCGGCCGCTCGTAGAATCGAGAGTCGTCATGAAACCGTCGTTAGGTACTGGCATGAAGGAATTGGAACCGGGCCGCAGTGAACGATTCGCGGCGTCTGACACGCCGCGCCGGACGGTTGATCTTGCAATGAGCAGCGTGCCCGCCCGACCGACCTCGAGCTATTCTGCCCGCTTCGCCGAGCGCATCGCGGCGCTCAAGCGCGAGGGCCGCTACCGGGTGTTCGCGGAGCTCACCCGGCCTCTCGGCAATCATCCCTACGTGCTCTGGCAGGGGCCGGCCGGTCCGCGGCGCGTGGTCAACTGGTGCTCCAACGATTACCTGGGCATGGGGCACCATCCGCTCGTCAACGCTGCGATGCAGCAGGCCGTGGCCGAGGGCGCCACCGGCGCCGGCGGCACGCGCAACATCGGCGGCACCAATGCCCGGCACGTCGCACTCGAGCGGCTGCTCGCCGGGTTGCATGGCAAGCAGGCCGCGCTCACCTTCACCTCGGGCTACAGCGCGAACCTCGCGAGCCTCTCGGTGCTCGGCTCGCTCCTGCCGCACACGGTCATCCTGTCGGACGCCGACAACCACAACTCGATGATCGAAGGCATCCGCCGCTCGGGCGCTGAGAAGATCATCTTCGAGCACAACAGTCCGCGCGATCTCGAGGCGAAGCTGCGCACGATCGCGCCGGACCGGCCCAAGCTCATAGTCTTCGAGAGCGTGTACTCGATGAGCGGCAACATCGCGCCGATCCGCGACTTCGTCGCACTCGCGAAAAAGTACAACGCAATGACCTACATCGACGAGGTGCACGCGGTGGGCATGTACGGCGCGCGCGGTGGCGGCGTCACCGAGGAGATGGGTATCGCCCATGAGATCGACGTGATCCAGGGCACGCTCGGCAAGGCGTTCGGCATGCAGGGGGGTTACGTGGCCGGGGATGAGCCCGTCGTCGACTGCATCCGCAGCTTCGGCGCTTCATTCATCTTCTCGACCTCGCTCGCCCCGGTTCTTGCCGCGGGTGCGATCGCAAGCATCTCGCACCTGATGGCCTCCCCGGTCGAGCGGGCCCGCCAGCGCGAGCACGTGGCACGCCTGCGCAAGCGGCTCGTCGAGGCGAATCTGCCGATGATGCCGTCGCAGACGCCCGCGGGTTTCTCAAGCCACATCGTGCCTGTGTTCGTGGGTGACCCCGTGCTGGCCAAGTCGGTCTCCGACCGTCTTCTCTCCGAGCACTCGATCTACATCCAGCCGATCAACTACCCCACCGTGCCCCGGGGCACGGAGCGACTGCGGATCGCGCCCGGCCCGGCGCATGTGCCTGCGCTGGTCGAAGAGCTCGTCCAGGCGCTCGATACCCTCTGGCGCGACATGCAGCTGCCGCGACGCGTCCCAGCGCTCCCTGAAGCAGTGCCTCAGCGCGCGCGCGCCTGAGGCTCGCACCTGTCTCGTTGGCAGCCCTTCTGGTTGCCGCGCGTCTCGCCGGACGGACGATACTGTCCGCATCGAGTCCTCCTTGACATCGCGATGGGCGTCCTTTCGCACAAGGCCCGGCCGCGTGGCCGCTTTCCGCACGTCCGGCGTGCGGGAGATTTCCTGTTCGTCTCCGGGACGAGTTCGCGTCGGCCGGACAACAGCTTCGCCGGGGTTGAGGTGGATGAACTCGGCACCACGCGGCTCGACATTCGTGTCCAGACCCGCGCGGTCATCGAGAACATCCGAGACATCCTGGCGAGTGAGGGCGCAACACTCGCCGACTGCGTGGAGATTACCGCCTACCTCGTCGACATGAACGACTTCGCGGGTTACAACGAGGTCTGGGCGGAATTCTTCGACGAAGCCGGCCCCACGCGCACGACGGTTGCGGTGCATCAGTTGCCACATCCGCATCTGCGCATCGAGATGCAGGCGGTGGCCTACTGCCCCGCTGCGCGCGCTCAGTAGAGGAGGACGCTCACCATGCTCCCGCAACCCATCCACTTCCCGGACTGGCTCGCCGAGAAGGCGCACCTGCTCCGACCGCCGGTCGGCAATCAGCAGGTGTGGCAGGACACCGATTTCATCGTCACCGTCGTCGGCGGGCCCAACCAGCGCACCGACTTCCATGATGATCCGCTCGAGGAATTCTTCTGGCAGTTCAAGGGGAACGCATTCTTGAACATCATGGACCGCGGCAAGCGGGACCGGATCGAGTGTCGGGAAGGGGCGATCCTTCTCCTGCCGCCGCACCTGCGGCATTCGCCGCAGCGCCCCGAGCCCGAGTCGCGCTGTCTCGTCATCGAACGGCAGCGCCCCGCGGGGCTGAAGGATGGCTTCGAATGGTATTGCCCGCGCTGCGATGGTCTCGTGCATCGGGTCGAAGTCCAACTGCAGAGCATCGTCGATGACTTGCCGCCGCTCTTCGATGCGTTCTACGCGAGCGTCGAAGCGCGGACTTGCCCCCACTGCGGGCATCTGCATCCCGGGAAAGCGGGCTGAAGCGGGGCGGCTGAACCGAAGCGATGCCGTTCGGTGTTGTCACGAAACCGCAACCGTTCCGTCATCGACTGGAAATTCGCTGTGAGCAGCATTCGGGCATCACGATCGTCATGCTCCGAAGCTCATGCCGCACCTCCCGTTCGCTCGTCGCAGCCCTCACGTCGTTGTCGCGCTTGCCGCGGCATTTTCTTTGGCCGCATGCAGCGGCTCGGACGACGAGGGTTCACCCCTCGATCTGAAGATCCTCCACGTCAACGATCACCATTCCCGGCTCGACGCCGAGACGACGACGCTCCGTCTCGCCAACGCGACCGGTGCGCGTGAGTCGGTGACTGTCGACCTTGGCGGCTTCGGGCGGGTCAAGCAGGCCATCGACGAGCTTGCCGGAACGAATCCGAACGTGCTTCGGCTACATGCGGGTGATGCGATTACGGGTGATCTCTACTACACGCTCGATGAGGGCAAGTCGGACGCCGCGCTCATGAACACGGTCTGCTTCGATGCCATGGCGGTCGGCAATCACGAGTTCGACAATGGTGACGCGGGTCTCAAAAAGTTCATCGACTTTCTCCAAAGCGGCACCTGCCGTACCCCCGTGCTCTCGGCGAATGTACGTCCCGGGTCTAACTCGCCGCTCGGCACGACCGGGCAGTTCGTCCAACCCTCGGCCGTGCTCTTCCGGAGCGGGCAGCGCATTGGCGTGGTCGGCCTCACGGTCGCTGACAAGACGGCCAACTCGTCTCGGCCGAGCCCAGGCACCACTTTCGAGAACGAACTGACCGCCGCACAGCGGGAAATCGACCGCCTCCGCGGCCAGGGCATAGACAAGATCATCCTGCTCACCCACCTAGGCTACAACGCCGATCGCGCGCTTGCGCGTCAGCTCTCGGGCGTGGACGTGATCGTCGGCGGTGATTCGCACACGCTGCTCGGCGGGGCGAATCTCGCCGACTACGGCTTGACGCCGGCGGGCGAGTATCCGACCCGAACGACCGACAAGGATGGCAAGCCGGTCTGTATCGTACAGGCGTGGCAGTACAGCTACGCCGTGGGTGAACTGAACGTCAGGTTTGACGGGAAGGGGGACGTGATCGAGTGCAGCGGTACCGCCCACGTCCTCGTGGGCGACACGCCCCGTCGGGGCACCACGCCTGTGACCGGAGCCGACCTCGCGGCGATGCGCAGCGACATGGCGGCATCGAAGGTGCTCCGTCCGACGTCGCTTTCCGCAGCGGCCTCGGCAGCGCTCGCACCGTTCAAGGCGGCGAAAGATGCTTTCGGCAGCGTGAAGGTGGGAGTGGCTTCCGAGAACCTCTGCCTGCGCCGCGTGCCAGGGACGAAGCGTGACACCTCTCGCTCGTCGCTCGGTGATGTCTGCAACAAGGACCCGCGAGTCATCGCTCACGGGGGCGACACCCAGCAACTCGTGGCGCAGGTCTTCCTCGATCGCGGTCGCCTGTTCGGCGGCGCCGACATCTCGCTCCAGAACGGCGGCGGCGTGCGCACCGACATCGCGGCGGGCGACATCACGGTGGGGCGCATCTATTCGATGCTGCCATTCAAGAACACGCTCGTCCGGCTCACGATGACCGGCGCCGAGGTCAAGGCCGCGCTCGAGGACGGCATCGCCTTCTTGCTGGCCGCCTCGGGCAACACGGGTGCCTATCCGTACACCGCAGGTCTCCGCTACACGGTCGATCTCAACCAGCCCAAAGGCGAGCGTGTGCGTGACCTGCAGTTCAAGAATGCCTCGGGACAGTGGGTGGCCCTTGATCTCACGGCGAATTACCGCCTGATCACCAACAACTTCCTGGCTGATGGCGGCGACGGCTATGCCACGTTGAAGACGATCACCGGCACACGGCGTGAAGACACGTTCCTCGACTACGCCGAACCCTTCCTCGACTTCGTCCGTGCGCGCGGCACGATCGGGCGACTTCCGGTGGCCGAGTACGCGACGCAGAACTTCATCGATACGCCTTGAGATCGTCGCCGCTTCCACGGCGGCGAGCCATAGAGCCGCTCTGTGAGCGGTCGCAAGGAAGCTTCGCTGCAGCGCGCTCGGCGCTTGCTCAGCCGCCGATGAAGGACATCTCTACTTTGCGCTGCTTGGCCGTCTCTTCCGTGCGGATCTCGCTGTAGCGATCTTCCCGCGCGGCCCAGACGCCAGCGAGCAGGGCGGCGATCTCCTGATCGGTCGCGCCCCCGCGGAGGAGTGTGCGGAAGTCCACGCCGCGATCGGCGAACAGGCAGGTATAGATGCGGCCGTCGGTTGCGAGCCGGACGCGCGTGCAGGTCCGGCAGAACGCCCGGGTGACCGAGGAGATGACACCGATCTCGCCCGCGCCATCGATGTAGCGCCAGCGCTCGGCCACTTCGCCCGTGTATTCGGGCTCGACCGGCGCCAGCGGAAACACTTCGTTCACGCGCCGGATCACCTCGGCCGAAGGCACGACATCATCCATACGCCAGCCGTTGGTGGCGCCCACGTCCATGAACTCGATGAAGCGGACGACAACGCCGCTGCCGCGGAAGTGACGCGCCATGTCAACGATGCCGTGGTCGTTGACGCCGCGCTTCACCACCATGTTGACCTTGAGCGGCGTGAGTCCGGCATCGAGCGCGACCTCGATGCCGCGCAGGACGTCAGCGACCGGGAAGCCGACGTCATTCATCGCCTGAAACGTCCGGTCATCGAGCGAGTCGAGTGAGACCGTAATGCGTTGTAACCCGGCCGCGCGCAGGGTGCGCGCCTGACGCGCAAGTGTTGAGCCGTTCGTCGTCAGTGTGAGGTCGAGCGGGCGCCCAGTCGGTGTACGCACCTGCGCGAGCATGTCGATCAGGCTCGGCAAATCGCGCCGGAGCGTGGGCTCGCCGCCGGTCAGGCGAATCTTTTCGACGCCAAGCGAGACCGCGACGCGTGCGAAGCGGGCGATCTCCTCGAAGGTGAGCAGCGCGCCGTGCGGCAGGAAGGCGTAGCCCGGGCCGAACACGTCCTTGGGCATGCAGTAGGTGCAACGGAAATTGCAGCGGTCGGTGACCGAAATGCGCAGGTCGTGTAGGTGCCGTCCACGCGCATCGACGACGCGATGGCTCGCAAGGGCTCGCGCGAGGGCGTCGCGTGCGAGAGGCTCGACGAAGCGTGTCTCGGCCTGCTGCGCAATCGGTATGAATTTATGGCTCGACTCACCCAAGCGAATACCTCCGAGGAAACACCCGACATTCCTTCTCCCCTTATTTTGCTAAAAGTCTCTGCACTACTGGCCCTGCAAGGGTGAGTCCCGCCGTGAGCGAATCCGCTGCAACGTCTTCCGCTGTCGCCTCCGCCGCGCTGCCGCGGCACGTCTGGTGGGCCATGGATGTGGGTTTTCGTCGTCGGGCGGTGACAAGTCGATGGGTCCAAGCCGTGTGGGAGCTTGCTGTGGTGCGCCTGCCGGCCGAGGGTATCCCCGAGGGCTGTGACGCCTTCTTCCCGGCACAGCCCGTCGAGGTGCACCCAAGCGAGGGTGAGGGATACTGGCTCAATCTGCACTCCCCCGCGCCCTGCGTGTTCGTGATGTGGCGGCATGAAGCGGCCGATGCCGCGCCCGTGCCTACGGTCGTCACGCTCTCCTACAACGAGGCTGGGCGCATGATGGATGCCGGCGAGCAGGTGGAGCAGCGCCCGATGCCGGAACCCTTGCGTGCTGCGCTCGAGGCCTGGGTCGCAGCGCACTACACGCCAAAGACTCGGCACAAGGTGCGCCGGAATGACCCGTTCCAGGATGCGCCAGCACGGGCGTTTACTGCGACATCGGCTGCGGGCGAAGCTCGCCCGGACGACCATGGCTGAGGCCCCTCCCCGCGTGACAGGGTTCCTGTCCCGCTGGTCGCGACTCAAGCTCGAGTCGGTGCAGCCAGCGACACACGAGCTCACGCCGCTGCCCATCGCCGACGCCGAAGCAGCGTCTCCGGCCGAGGCTGGCTTGGACACCGCGCCGTCGCGCGAAGAACAACTGGCGCAGGTGCGAACGCAGGGGCCCGAACTGCCGCCGATCGAAAGCGTTTCACTCGCGTCCGATTTCACGCCCTTCATGCAGCGCAAGGTGCCCGAGTTCCTTCGCCGGCAGGCGCTCAAGGCACTCTTCCGCGATCCGCATTTCAACCAGATGGACGGGCTCGACATCTACATCGATGACTACACCCGGTTCGAGCCGATTCCCGAGGACATGCTTGACAAGCTCTCGGCCTGGCGCGCGATCCAGAAGCCCCTCGAGCATGTGGTCAGTCCCGACGGCCACGCTGTCGATGTCGAAAGCGAGGAGGGTCGGGCCATCCTCGCTGCGCGGGCGGCGGCCGAGCGCGAGGCCGATCCGTGCGCGAGCCCAGCGGTACAGGACACGGAAGCGTCGTGCGAACCGGGCCGGGCTTCGACGTCGGCTGCGGATGCGTCGCCGGTGTTGTCCTGCCCCGAGGCGCCGAGCGAAATGCCCATCGCTCAACGGTCCCAGCCCGAGGCGGCTGCTCAACCCAAGCAATCGACGGCGCGACCATGAGCCGACAGGTTCACCTCTGCACCTGCAACCGCTCGATCCCGCTCGAGCGTCACGCGTTGGCCGAAGCGGGTCAGTTCGCGGGTGCAGGCGCCATTCGTACATACGACGCGATGTGCCGGCACGAGCTCGCTCGGCTCGCCGAAACGGCGGAGGGCGATACGGTCGTCGCCTGCACGCAGGAGATGCGCCTGCTCGGCGAAGCGCTTGGCGATGCGAAGCGGGTCTCGACAGTGCGTTTCGTGAACGTGCGCGAAACGGCCGGCTGGTCGAAACAGGGCACGTTCAGCGGCCCGAAGATTGCGGCACTCGTTGCCGAGGCGATGCTGCCGGAGCCTGCGCCGACGCCGGTCGTGAACTACCGATCGGGCGGGCAGACGCTGTTTTCGTGGCTTGCGACGCTGTCGAAGACGCTGCATAACTTCGTCGGGCCGGTGTTCGTGGTTGGTTGCCTGCTGCTCTTTCTCACCTTCGTCCGTGACAACTGGCCCAAGGCGGTGGACCTGAAGTGGATCGCAGCCGGTGGCGGACTCTTCAATGACAAGCACATTCCGAGCGAGCGCTTCAACGCCGGAGAAAAGGTCTGGTTCTGGGGCGGCGTGATGCTCCTCGGCATCATCGTGGGCGGGTCAGGACTGGTGCTC
>CALDYQ010000031.1 GCA_937944385.1 uncultured Burkholderiales bacterium
CGTACGAAGCTGCAGCTTGTGAAAGCCACCACCAAACACCTCAGGAGTGTTCAAAGGCAGCCCGAGCGGATCAAGGGCTACTTCGAGCCTGAGCCGGTTCGGTATGCGGCTTGAGTTCAATGCTTAATTACCGGGTCAATAAATCAGCATGAATACCGTTTGGGACGTCAAAGAATGTTTCGCGTCACGCCTTTCGGGGCTGGGGGCTGCACCGCGCCCACGGATCCGTGGCACGGCCCGGCTCCGTGGACATGCGGTTCGGTCGGTGTTCTTCGGGGTTAGAAAGTGATTCGATCAACGATACGTTAGACCGGTCAGGGGCCGGGCACGCACAAGCGCACGTCTTCGCCGTCCCAACCGCCCGCAAGAAACTCCAGGTACAAGTCGCGTCGTGCCACGAAGCGATGATTGGGAGCGTCAGGAAACCGATCGTTGCCGCGGAAAAGCCGCCAAATGGGCTGGAGGCCTTCGTCGCAGGTCCCCCCGCCGACCGCCGGCAGCAGAGCGTAGGCGTCGATGCCCTCGTTCACCGGCAGTCGAGGGATGGATTGATTGGTCGGATTGAGCGCGCGGAGAGCTTCCTTTTCGCTCTCAATGGCCGTGTAGAAGTGGCTGCCCCGAGAGCGTTCTCGTGCGATTTCCGAGAAGAAGTAGCGCGAAAGCCCGAATAGTCCCCCCGCTGTACCGCCCAGACGGGAAAGGCCTCCCCCGTGCGCTCGAAACCCGCCATGCCATCGAGCAGCCGTTGTTCCTCGGGGCGCGATGTAATGAAGTAGTAGTCGAGCGGCGCGAAGCGAAACTCGACCATCAGCCGCGTGTCGGGGGGCAGTGGGCGCGTTGTGGCGAACAATGTAGCCGTGGCCGGGCTCGCCGCGCCGTTGTGCTGGAGAGTGAGCGTGGCCGTCGGCGAGCCCACGCTCGGCGCCCGGTAGCGTACCCGCAGCGTACACGATGCCTCTGGCGCAAGCTGTAGTCCTGTGCCGCAGTCACCGCCTACGACTTCGAAGGCTGAGCTGCTGCTCGCGATCGTGCCGAGCGTCAGGGCCGCATCGCCGCGATTCGCGACCCGGGCCGACAGCGGCGCCGTGAACGTGCCAAGCCAGACTGCGCCGAAGTCGAGCGAGGCCGGCTCGATCGACGCGACGCCCTGTGCGCCCCAACCGCCGAGTGTCACTGTGCTCGGGCTGCCCGCAGCGCTGTGGAGCATGGTCAGCGTGCCGGTCACGTTGCCTGCCGCGCCGGGAGCAAAGCTCACGTTTACCGTGCAGGGCTCGCCAGGTGCCAGAGTCGCACAGCCGGATGCCGAGGCCGAAAACGGCGGGCCGGAGGTCGAGATCGAACTCACGACAAGGTCGGCTGCGCCGGTGTTTTGCACGGTGATCGCGCGCACTTCGGCGGCGCCCACCACCACTGATCCGAACTCCACGTTCTCCGGGCTGACCGATATCGCTGGCTGCGCCGTCACCCCAGCGGGATTGGCGATGTAGGCGGCGAGATCCGCGAGCTGACTGGTGGACAGCCGTCCGCGCAGGAACGCCATCCGCGACACGGTCGCTATGGCATAGGCAATGCCGCCTGGCTCATCGCCGTTTCGGATCCTGTTCTGATTCATGGTCGGGTCGGGACCATGGCAGCCACCGGAGGCGCAGTTCGGATTGCCCGGTACGAGGATCGCGTTGTAGAGGGTGAAGCCCTTGTTGATGTTCTGCGCAGCAACACCGGGCACTGCCAGCGCGAGCACGAGCCCGACGATCAGTGATCCAAGCCACGTCGTCCCGGGCACTCGCCTGGCGCCATTTCGCTGTGCAGTCATGCTCTTACCCCACCCGACCGGTCGGGGCGGCGTCACGTCGGCTGCATGAAGCCCATGTCCCAGTTGCTGCCGTGCACGGCAGCCAGGGTCGGGAATACGCCGGTCGGGCCGGTCATGGCTGACACGGGCACGCCGAACCACTTGGCCACGGTGGCCACCATCGCATCACTCGCCGTCGTGGGGAGCAGCTCACCGCGGTTGAGCGAGTGATTCAGTCGGTTGGCGATCCGCGTCGTGCCGGAGTACGGGTTGGGCGGCAGACCGATCCGCGGCATGGCACCGGCGGTGTTGTCGACCTCCATGTAGATCGGCGTCGTCGCCGGGACCGTGGTCACGTTGTGGCTCTGGCCGAAGATGTTGCGACCGTTCACCGCGCCGCCCAGCACGAACTGGAAGTTACCCCAGCCATGGTCCGAGCCATCGCCGTTCGAGTCGAGCGTACGGCCGAATTCGCTCATGGTCATCAGCGTCACGCGTGAGCGCGCCGTGACCGAAGGCGGCTCGAGTCCGGTTCCAGCCGCGTTGACGACGCGGATCTGCCCGAGCGCCTGCCAGAAGGCGAAGATCGCCTTGCTGATCATTTGGTTGAGGCGCGGATTGTCGCGCCAGAACTCGCGGCCGTGGGTGTCGAAGCCCCCGATGCCGACGAAGAAGATCTGCCGCTTGATCGGTTGCGTCGTCGTCGGCCCGAGCTGGTTGCTCGCGCGGATCATCGCCGCCACCATGCGCAGCTGGCGCGAGAGCCAGTTGGTCTGGCCGCCGACCTGGTCGGAGTCATTGAACGGCGTGAGGATGTCCTCCGTCGTGGGCGAGGCGAGAAAGGCCGCGCTGATCGCCTGTTCGGTGTTGATCGACTGGCGCATGATGCCGCGCCACTGGTCGTGATAGATCGACACCCCTTCGGGCGTCACGGCGTAACGGGCCACCGCGGCATTCATCAGCGTGGCGTTCCACGAATAGCCGTTGCTGATGCGGACCGGGCCGCCGGAGAGGCAGAAGGGGAATGACGTATTGGACGTCAGCGGGTTGTTGGTGTTGCAAGTGGTCGGATCGGTCAGCCGGCCCAAGGCCCCGGTTCCCATCTGATAGGCGATCGCCCCCGGAGGCGCGCCCGCCTCCGAGAGCATGAAAGTGTTCACGCCGTTGATCGAGACCTGTGTGGAGATCTTGCTGTCGATCGTGCCGGCGCGGTTGAGGTCGCGGATGACCGGATGTGCGGCGATACGTCCGCCGATCCCGACGTTTGGGTTGGCAATGCCAGAGGTGCCGCTCATCCAGCCCTTCTGCTGGTCGTCATGCGAGTAGAGGTTGAGCGGGCGCGGACCGCCCGTCCCCCGGTACCACTGATCGCGTGTGATCGGCGAGAGCATCGGACCCACATTCGCGATGATCGCCAGGTTGCCCGCGTTATAAAGGCTGTGCAGTTCCGTCATGTTGGGGTTCAACGCGAACATTCGACCATAGGTGTTGGTCGTCCAGCCGCCTGCGGTCGGGTCGGCCGTACCTGTAAGGAAATTGGTGGTCGGTGCCGTGCCGGCCGATGTGGTGAGGCGCGTGCCGGCGAGCTGCGCCCGCGTGTGGGCGAGGTTGCCGGTCGAGGTGCTCTGCGATGCCGGTTCGCCGTTGTTCGAGCGATCGGTCGCGTAGCGGGTGAACTCGGTGAACGTACCCGCGCCGCCGGTGCCCGCGGTGTTGCCGTCCTCATACGGGATCACGATGTTCGCGTGATCCTGCCCGCCATAGAGGAAGACGATCACCATCGCCTTGTACTCATTGCCCACTTCTGAGGGCGTCACGGGCCTCGCCGCATGGGCGATGCGCGTGAGCGTCTCGAAGGTGGGCAGGCCGCCAGCCACCGCCATCGTGGTGGCGGTTTTCATGAAGTCGCGCCGATCGAAGGTGTTGCTCATGGTCGGGCCTCTCTCAGCGCTGGATCTGGAATTCGGGGGTGTGCACGGCGAGCCAGAGGGCTCCCCGGACGCGGTCACGACGGCGGTCCTGCCATGTGGTGATCTGGCTTAGCCAACTGTTGTAGGCGCTGGTACCGGGATCGGGTGAAGCGGGCGGTGCGGGCATCGCGCTGACCGGGTAGGCAGCATCGAGCGCCGCTGCGAGTGCCGCCTGGTTGACCGGGCTGAGCGTACCCGCCATGAGCACGAGATTCAGGTACTGCATGAGCTGCATCGAGTCGTCGGCGATGGCGAAGAGTTCCAGCACATCGGCGCGCAGGCAGTTCTCAGGCGCACTCGTGTAGTTGCAGCCCTCCCCAACCCACCAGATCGGCGCCTGGCGGTACTGACGCCGGTTGCTGGCGGCTGTCACAACTCTGCCGAAATAGTTCTGCGTGGCCGCAATCGACGCGGTCGTAGTGATCTCGAATTCCGGTGCGATCGCGCTGGCCATCGTGACCGGGCCAGGCGGCGCGAATTCCGGGTTGTAGAAGTTGAACACCGTGGGCGACTGGAGCGGTGCCTGGCTGATGCCGCTCTCGGGGTTGTCGAGGCCCCAGTGGAACTCGTAGCGGCCAGCGCTGTTGCGATAGTCAAAGGCGCGAAGTAAGGCCGACAGACGGAGCATCGGCTCCTTGAGCTTGCCGAACTTCTGGTACTCGGCTGCACTGAGCGTGGTGCTTGGCGAGAGTGCTTCGTCATCGAGCAAGATCGCGCGGATGACGGCCTTCATGTCGCCGCGCACGCCGCTGCCGTTGTTGTTGAAGACAGCGGCCACGCGGCCGACATACGCTGGAGTGGGGTTTGAGGTGACGAGGAACTTGATCAGGTGCTTGCTGATGAACGGCCCGACGTTCGGATGGCAGAAGATGTTGTCTATGGCGGCCTCGAGGGTGTCGTAGGCATGCTTCTTGTTGGTTTTCGTGCCGGTCGTGAACCCGGAGCCCGTGGTGTCGATCTCCGGCAGCAGACCGGGGTTTGTGGCAGCGGAAGCCAGCGCAATCGCAGCGCTGCATGAAGGCACCGACCCGGCGTAATTGCCGTACTTCAGCAGTTGTTTGCTGCCAGCGTGATGCCGCGTCGGGAAGGCCACCATGGGGCGCTGCCAGGCGCGGTCGACCGGCGGGAAGTTGACACCGAGGTCGTTGCGCGTGGGGTTCCAGTTCCACGACGGATGGGTGCCGCCATAGCCATCGACGCAGGACGCGAGCGGCACGGCATAGCCCGCCGCCGGCAGTTCCGCGCCGGCCGGCAGCCCGGCCGTATCCACGCGGCAGTAGGGGTCGTCGTAGGTGAAGCCGGTGAACACACGGGCGAAGCCCTTGACGATGTCTTCGTCGTAGCTGGGTACGGGCTCGCCGCCCACCAACAACCTCTCGCCGTTCATGTCGAGTTGAAACAGCCCGACGGCAAACAGTTGCAGGATTTCCCGGGCGAAGTTCTCGTTGGGCGTGGCGCTGCGTCCATCGTTACGCAGGTGACTCAGGTAGAGGCCCATGGCCGGCGAGCGGGCCACCTGCATGAGGATGTCGCGATAGTTGCCGAAGGCGTTGTCAGCCAGTACATCCAGGTAGGCCGCGATCGCGAGCGGATTGTCGGTGCCACCGTCAGAGGAAACGACAAGCACCTGCGAGAGCGCAAAGGCAAGGCGCTGGCGCAACTGGTCCGGCGAGTCGAGGGCCTGCTTCCAGAACGATTCGCGCAGGTACCACGGACCGAAGTAGTTGCTGCCGATCTCGGTCTTGCGTTGGGCGACGTAGTCGTAGTGTTTCTGGCTGCGTGGCATCGCGAACTGGTCGTTGATCCAGCGCGAAGCCCGCTGCTTCATGGCCGAGCCCCCCACGCTCGGGTCGAGCGGGCCCGTGGCAAGCGCTGCGATTTGGGCGCGCGTGGGGCCAAAGGTGGTCTGGATCAGGAAGCGCGCGGCGGCCAGTTCGTCGGCCGTTGGCGCGGAGAAACTCCACGTCGGGCAGCCCGCAGCGAGGAAGGCGTCCATGCGCGCCTTGGTGTTGCGCACCGCGTAATTGCTCGCGAGGTTGTGATCGTTGTTCGTACCCGCGTTCGTCTTGACCCATTCCGCCGCGGGCAGACCGAACGCGTATCGGGCGACGGCCGCCGCGTCATCGCGATCCAGGATGCCGTTGGCGTTGATGTCGAGCCGCGGCAGGTGGGTCGTGATGTTGGATTCGACCGTCGCCGACGACAGACCGCTGAAGCCGGCGACCAGCGCGCTGCCGCGCAGCCCCCGGGCATAGCGCTGAAGGAGTACCGCGTCGACCGTGGCCGAAAGCGTGCTGTTTCCGGAGACACGGAACGGGCAAGACGAGACCTGGGCCTGCGTGGGCAGGCTGAGTACGCCAAGCGTGACGGCGGCGATTCCGGCCAGAGAGCGCACGGTACGCAGGGTGAGGGTAAAGCTTGACATCGGAGGACACTCCTGCAGGCACACCGGTCGCCCCCGACCGCGTGCCCTGCGTTGGGCGGCGGGGATGTTATGACAAAGGCATGAGCCTGTATAGGCCCCTCATGCGACAAACGCCGTCGCGGCCGGTCCGCGGGCGCGGGTCAGCCCGTCACGGCGGGAGGAGGGCTCCACGGCCGCGGCAGCGGACCGGTCGTTGACGCGGCAGAGGACGCGGGGCTGAGCCAGACGGTGTCGAGGGGTGCCACATCAAGCGAAACGGTGGTCTCGCGCAAAACGTCATGGCGGAAGTAGCTGATCGGGATATCGCACGGCGGCGAGAAGCGTGCCAGGTGCTTGCCCAGGGTGGCAGCGCTCGCCCGGAGACCGTCGACGGCAACGAGGGTGTCGCCGGCAGACAGGCCCGCCTCATGTGCAGCGGAGCCCGAAAGAACGTGCTGAATCGCCGGAAGGGGCCCGTTGCCCTCTCGGAGCACGATGCCCAGTTGTCGCAGGTTCAGGCGTGCAGCCTCGGGATCGGCGCGACCGCCCAGATCGGCCTGCCCCGCTGAGGCGCGCAGGTTGAAGGTGACGCCGAACGGCAGGAGCAGCGCTGCCCAGTCCGGATCCTCAGTGCCGTCGATGTGGCGGGCGAAAAATGGTTCGAGGTCCATGCCTGTCAGGTCCGAGAACACGGGGGCGATGTCCTCCGGCACACCGATGCCCGGCTTACCGTATTCCCGCCACAGTGCGCGCATCAGCTCGTCGAGGCTGCCCCGTCCGCCGGCGCGCAGCGTGAGGTCGAGCGCCAAGGCCACCAAGCCGCCCCGAAGGTAGTAGCTCACCTGGCTGTTGGGTGCGTTCTCGTCGGCCCGGTAGTACTTGATCCAGGCATCGAAGCTGCCTTCGGCGAGCGATTGCACCTGTCGCCCAGGCGTGCGCAGGAGCTGCGTCAGGTGCCGTCCGACGAGCCGGAGGTAATCCTCTTCGCTGATGAGCCCGGCGCGGGCGAGTATCAGCTCGTCGTAATAGCTCGTGAAGCCTTCGAACAGCCAGAGCAGCCGGGTGAGGTTCTCGCGTGTCGTGTCGTAGCGCATGAACGCTGCGGGCTTGAGCCGCTTGACGTTCCAGGCGTGGAAGTATTCGTGCGAGATGAGTCCGAGCAGCGACAAATAGCCTTCCGATACCGCGTCATCGCCAGGGGCGGGCAGGTCGTTGCGGGGGGCGATCAGTGCCGTGCTCGTACGGTGTTCGAGGCCACCGTAGCCTTCGTCGACGACATGCAACTGGAAAAGGTAATGCGGGAACGGCGGCCGTGAGTCCCCGAACAGGTCGCAGTGTGCCTGGCAGATGCGCGCCGTGTCGCGCGCGAGGCGATCCAGATCCCCGCGATGCCGTCCGGACACGACGAAGCGGTGAGGCACGCCGCCCGCTTCGAACTGGAACTCATCGAACGCAGCGCACTCGATCGGGTGATCGATGAGCTCGTCGTAGTTCGCTGCCCGGTAGCAGCCGAAGCCGCGGGTATCGACCTCGACCCGCGTGAGTGTCGTTGCGCAGCGCCAGGACAGGCCCTGGGCGAACCGGGGTGGCTCAACGACCAGCGTGAGCGTGCCGGCGTTCGAATCCAGCCGCTCGAGCAGCGCGGCCGCCGGGTTGACGAAGCCGCGCGACGCATCGAAGTAGCAACCCCGAACCGAACGATCCCATGCGTAGACGCGGTAGCGCACGACGAGCGGCAGGCTGCCCGCGCACTCGATCTGCCAGCTGGCCTTGTCGATTTTGCGGACGTTGCGCAGGGGAAGGCGTTCGTCGGCCTGGCGGGCCTCGAGCCACACGACGTGACGCGCGAACTCCCGGATGAGGTAGCTCCCCGGAATCCATGCCGGCATGCGCAGCCACTCGACGGCGCGGGGCGCATCGATCGTGAGTGTGACCTCGAGCAGGTGGCCCGCGGGGTCCGCAAAGGCGAGGCTGTAGTGCATGGGAGCGAAGCGCCGGTCAGCCGCGTGAGGAAGCCTCGACCGAAGGAGTGGCACCCCGAAGACGAATCGAACGTCCGACCTACCCCTTAGGAGGGGGTCGCTCTATCCACTGAGCTACCGGGGCACGTCTACATTCTAGGATTCGCCGATGACGAGGAGCGCCCCGACGCGTCGGCCTTCGGAAAGCAGCACGTTGTAGGTGCGGCACGCGGCCCGGGTGTCCATGACCTCGAAGCCGAGCCGCGCCTCGATGATCGGACGCAACGCCGAAGGCGCTGGAAAACGCTGCCGACGACCGGTGCCAATGATGATGATCTCGGCATCGAGCGTCGCGGCATGGGCAAGCGCAGCGGCATCGAGGGGGTCCGATGTGGGCCACGGCGCCGCGCCGGTGCGGTGCGAGAGCGCGATGGAGGTGGTGAAGATCCGCTCGCCGATCCGCACCGAGACATCATCGAAGGCAAGGATCGCATGAGCGGGAGCCGCTTCGCGGACGAACTGCATGGCCACGGCAATCTCCTCTGGCGTGAAGGCGCTTTACAGCCATCATTCTGACCTGTGCTGCGCTGCCATAGAATCCCTTCGGGGCAACAGGGTGGCAAGTCGGCTCGGCTTCACCTTTGACGCCCGATCAGGACGGCGCCGAGCAATCGTAGAAAGCAAGCCCGAGCACGCGACAAAGTAATCGCGCTGCCTTGCAGATCGTTCAGCCTCGTCCGAGGTGCCTCCTCTGTCTGTCAGACTCGCTGCCGGATCGGAGAGGTGAACAATGAACCGGTCGTGATCGCACGCCCTATCGGGGCGTAGCGGACGGGGCCGCTGCACCGAAACCCTCATGCAAACCGATTTTCCGCGCATCAAGCGCCTCCCGCCTTACGTCTTCGCGATCACGACCGAACTGAAGATGAACGCCCGCCGCCGCGGCGAGGACATCATCGATTTCGGCATGGGCAATCCGGACGGCCCGACGCCCAAGCACATCGTCGACAAGCTGGTCGAGACAGCCCAACGTGGCGACACCCACGGCTACAGCGTCTCGAAGGGCATCCCCCGCCTGCGTCGGGCGATCGCGAGCTGGTACGCCGCACGCTACGGCGCCTGGATCGACCCTGAGACCGAGGCGATCGTCACCATCGGCTCGAAGGAGGGGCTCGCCCACCTCATGCTCGCGACCATGGACAAGGGCGACACGGCGCTCGTCCCGAATCCGAGCTACCCGATCCACATCTATGGGGCGATCATCGCCGGTGCGGACATCCGCTCGGTCCGGATGACCGACGACGTGGACTTCTTCGAAGAGATCGAGCGCGCGATCCGCGAGAGTTTCCCGAAGCCGAAGATGCTGATTCTCGGCTTTCCGTCAAACCCGACGGCCAAGTGCGTCGACCTCGCGTTCTTCGAGAAGATCGTCGCCCTGGCCCGCGAGCACAAGATCTGGGTCGTGCACGACCTGGCCTATGCCGACCTCGGCTTCGACGGCTACAAGGCGCCATCGATCATGCAGGTCAAGGGAGCAAAGGAGGTCGCCGTGGAGTTCTTCACCATGAGCAAGAGCTACAACATGGCTGGGTGGCGCGTGGGCTTCATGGTGGGCAATCCGCACCTCGTCGCTGCGCTTGCGCGCATCAAGGGCTATCACGACTACGGCACCTTCACGCCGATCCAGGTGGCCGCGATTACCGCGCTCGAGGGCCCGCAGGACTGTGTCGAGGAGATCCGCCTCAAGTATCAGTCGCGACGCGATGTGATGGTCAAGGGACTGCGCGAAGCAGGCTGGATGGTCGACAACCCGAAGGCAAGCATGTACATCTGGGCACGCATTCCCGAGCCCTATCAGAAGCTGGGCTCGCTCGAGTTCTCGAAGAAGCTGCTCGCCGACGCCAAGGTGAGCGTCTCACCCGGTATCGGTTTCGGCCAATATGGCGACACCCATGTCCGTTTCGCGCTGATCGAGAACGAGGCGCGCTCGCGGCAGGCCATTCGTGGCATCAAGGAGATGTTCCGCAAGGACGGCCTTCTCTAGTCGCTCTCGGGCAATCGACACGCATACGTCATGAAACCACTCCGTATCGCTCTCCTCGGCATCGGCACCGTTGGCGGCGGCACCTTCGAGGTGCTCGCGAGGAATGCCCATGAAATCACCCGCCGCGCCGGTCGTCCGATCGAGGTGGTCGCAGTCGCCGCGCGCAACGAGGCGAAGGCGCGGCGGATCGTGCCGTCGCACATTCCGGTCACGTCGGACTTCGAGGCGGTCGTCCGCGATCCCGGGGTTGATGTCGTGGTCGAAGTCATGGGGGGCTACGAGCCGGCCAAACGCCTGATCCTCGCCGCGATTGCGCACGGTAAGCACATCGTGACCGCGAACAAGGCACTGTTGGCCTTGCATGGTGACGAGATCTTCGCTGCCGCGCGGGCGCAGCAGGTGATCGTGGCCTTCGAAGCCGCGGTCGCCGGCGGCATTCCGATCATCAAGGCGCTTCGCGAGGCGCTGGTCGCGAACCGGATCGAGTGGATCGCCGGCATCATCAACGGCACGACCAACTTCATCCTCTCCGAGATGCGCTCGCGCGGGCTGCCGTTCGCCGACGTGCTCAAGGCCGCGCAGGAGAAGGGGTACGCCGAGGCGGATCCGACCTTCGACATCGAAGGCATCGATGCGGGGCACAAACTTTCGATCCTCGCCTCGCTCGCCTTCGGGATACCGCTTTCGTTCGATCGCGCGCATGTCGAGGGCATCACTCACGTCGAGGCCCAGGACATCCGCTACGCCGAGGAGATGGGCTACCGCATCAAGCTGCTCGGGATCGCGCGACGGCGCGCGGAGGGGATCGAGCTGCGCGTCCACCCCACGCTCATTCCATCAAAGCGCCTCATCGCCAATGTCGAAGGCGTGATGAATGCCGTGCTCGTGAAAGGCGATGCAGTGGGCGCGACGCTCTACTACGGCGCTGGTGCGGGCGCCTATCCGACCGCCTCGGCGGTGATCGCCGATCTGGTCGACGTCGCGCGCCTGATCGACGCCGACCCGGCGCATCGCGTGCCCTATCTCGCGTATCAGCACGATCGGTTGGGCACCGAGCCCGTGCTGCCGATCGAGGCGGTGGAGTCTTCTTACTACTTGAGGCTCCGCGTAGATGACCGTCCCGGCGTGCTTGCCGACATCACGCGCGTGCTTGCCGACAACGAGATCTCGATCGACGCCATGCTGCAGAAAGAGCCCGCCGAAGGCGAGGCGCAGACCGACATCATCCTGTTGACTCACGAGACGATCGAGCGGCGCGTGCGCGATGCGATGGCGCGCATCGAAGCGCAGCCGAGCACACGCGGACCGATCATCGTGCTGCGTCTGGAGAACCTAGCCTGATGCGTTACATCTCTACGCGCGGCGGCGGCAGGCCGCAGACCTTTTCGCAGGTGCTGCTTTCGGGGCTTGCCGAGGATGGCGGGCTCATGTTGCCCGAGACCCTGCCGCGGATCACGGATGCCGATCTCACCGCCTGGCGAGGCTTGCCCTATCACACGCTCGCGGCACGGGTGATCGCCCGCTTCGTCGATGATGCCGACCTCCCGCATGCGGAGCTCGCGCGCATGACCGCGGAGACCTATACCGCTCAGACCTTCGGCAGCGAGGCGATCACGCCGCTCACCTCCATCGAGGCTTTCCGCCCGGGTCTTTGGCTGCAGGGGCTCTCGAATGGTCCCACGCTCGCCTTCAAGGACATGGCGATGCAGCTCCTCGGTCGATTGTTCGAGTTCGAGCTCGGTCGCACGGGGCGGCGGCTCAACATCCTCGGCGCGACGAGCGGCGACACGGGCAGTGCAGCGGAATACGCGATGCGAGGGCGCGCGGGCATTGCTGTGTTCATGCTTTCGCCCGCAGGCCGCATGAGCCCGTTCCAGCGCGCGCAGATGTATTCCCTGACGGATGCGAACATTCACAACATCGCCGTCGAGGGCGTGTTCGACGACTGTCAAGACATCGTGAAGGCGGTCTCGAACGATCTCGAGTTCAAGGCGCGGCATGCGATCGGAACGGTCAATTCGATCAACTGGGGCCGCATCGTCGCCCAGGTCGTCTACTACGTCTACGGTTATCTGCAGGCAACGTCGTCGAACGACGAGCGCGTGTCCTTCGCCGTGCCCTCGGGCAACTTTGGCAACATCCTCGCCGGCCACATCGCACGCGAGATGGGGGTGCCGATCGAGCGGCTGATCCTGGCGACCAACGAGAACAACGTCCTCGCCGAGTTCTTCCAGACCGGTATCTACCGGCCACGGGCGAGCCGCGAGACGTTCGAGACCTCCTCGCCGTCGATGGACATCTCGAAGGCGTCCAACTTCGAGCGCTTCGTCTATCACCTCTTCGACGGCGACGCCGACCGCGTGCGCGCGCTTTGGCGCGAGGTGGACCGAGGCGGCGCGTTCGACATCTCAGCCACGCCGGAATTCTTGGGCTTGCAGGAGCGCTTCGGCTTCGTGGCCGGGACGAGCACCCACGCCGAGCGCATCGCAACGATTCGCGCCGTGCATGCGCGGACGGGCGTCCTGATCGACACCCACACGGCCGATGGGGTGAAGGTGGCTCGCGACCTCGCCCCGGCCCATGGCAAGACGCTCGTGCTCGAAACCGCGCTGCCGGTCAAGTTCGCCGCGGCAGTGCGGGAAGCCGTGGGATTCGAACCGCCCCTCACCGATGCGCAGCGCCGAATGCTCGACCTGCCGCAGCATGTGACGACGTTGCCGCCTTCGATCGAGCGCGTCAAGGCAATCATCGCCTCCGTCACTGCCCCGGCGGCGGGGTCATCGCACTGACGGCGCAGGCATGGCCAACCGCCTCATCGTCCAGCACCTCACACACCGCTATCCACCGCGCGGTCGGGAACCGGCGCGAGATACGCTCGCCGACGTGAGCTTCGAGGTCGAGACAGGCCGTGTGGGTTGCCTGCTGGGTCCCTCGGGCTGCGGCAAGACGACCTTGCTTCGCTGTGTGGCGGGCCTCGAACGGCCCAATGGCGGCGTGATTCGTATCGGAGATCGCATCGTCAACGACGCGGGGACCTTCGTCGAGCCGGAGGTCCGCGGCGTGGGCATCGTGTTTCAGGACTACGCGCTCTTTCCGCACCTGAACGTCGCAGACAACGTCGCCTTCGGTCTCTTTCGCCTGACCGCGACCGAGCGGGCGAGGGCGGTCGACGACGCGCTTGCGCTCGTGGGCCTCACCAAGGAAAGGGCGGCTTTTCCGCACGAGCTCTCGGGTGGACAGCAGCAGCGGGTTGCTCTGGCGCGTGCAATCGTGACACGGCCCAAGGTCGTGCTCTTCGACGAGCCCTTCTCGAATCTCGATGTCGAGACGCGGCAGACGCTCTCGGCTGAAGTTCGTAGCCTGCTGTTGGAGACGGGCGCCACGGCGCTGTTGGTGACCCATGACCAGCACGAGGCCTTCGCGTTGGCCGACGAGGTGGGCGTGCTGCGCAATGGCCAGCTCGAACAGTGGGATACCGCCTACAACCTCTATCACCAGCCGTCCACACGGTTTGTCGCCGACTTCGTGGGCGAGGGTGTGTTCCTGCCGGCGACCGTGGTCGATGCCCATCACGTCGAGTGCGAACTCGGACTGCTACGCCTCGATCAGGCGACCCCGCGTTCGAAGGGCGAGCGGATCGAACTGCTGCTCCGGCCGGACGATGTGGTGCATGACGATGCGAGCCCCTGGACGGCGCGTGTGCTCGCCCGGGCCTTCCGGGGCGCGGAGTTTCTCTACACATTGCAGCTTGCAAGCGGTGCGAGTGTGCTGGCCCTCGTGCCCAGCCATCACAACCACCGGGTCGGCGAATCGATTGGCATCCGCCTCCAGCTGGATCACGTCATCGCGTTCTAGGCTCCGCGGAACGGGGGGCTTGCGCTCTCTGCGGCCGAGGGTCGGGGGGCTGAGGGTCGGGGGTAGGGCGGTCCGTGTCGGGCTCAGAACGCCGCTTCGTCTAGCGCGAGTGTGCCCTCAGCGCCGTCCGTGATCACCTCCGCAGCGGCAATGGCCTCCGGGATCATCGTGTCGACGTAAAAGCGCAGCGTGGCGAGCTTCGCCTCGTGAAACGCGCGATCGGCGTCCCCGGCGTCGAGCCGCTCGGCCGAGGCCTTGGCCACGCGGGCGAGCGCCCAGGCACCGCAGACGATGCCAAAGAGCTTGACCATCGGCACGCTGCCGGCGTAGCAGGCACGCAGCTCGGTCTTCCAGTGAGCTAGGTTCCAATCGACCCCGCGCTCCAAGGCATCGATGCCTTGGGCGAGTCGGCGACGCGCGGCCACGAGGTGGGCATGGCTCGCACTCTCGAGGCCGGCGACGAAGGCGCGCATCGTCTCGATGAGCGCCTTGGCGGTGACACCGCCTTCACGGGCCATCTTGCGGCCGATCAGGTCGTTGGCCTGAATGGCGGTCGTGCCCTCGTAGATCGTGGTGATGCGGGCGTCACGGTAGTACTGGGCCGCGCCGGTTTCCTCGACGTAGCCCATGCCACCATGCACCTGGATGCCCTGATAGGTGACGTCCTGGGCCATCTCGGTCGACCAGCCCTTGACCACGGGGATCATGAGATCGACGAAGGCCTGATTGGCTTTTCGGATCGCAGCGTCGGGGTGGGCTTCGGCGAGATCGAACGCATGGGCGGTGGCCATGGCGAGCGCGCGCGCGGCCTCGGTCTGCGCCCGCATGCGAAGCAGCATGCGGCGCACGTCCGGGTGCCGGATGATCGGTACGGTTGGGCCCTTCGGGTCGGCGACATCACGGGACTGCAGTCGCTCACGCGCGAACGCGGCCGCCCGCTGGTAGGCGCGCTCGGCGATGCCGATGCCCTGCAACCCCACACCGAAGCGCGCGAGGTTCATCATGATGAACATGTATTCGAGGCCCCGGTTCTCCTCGCCCACGAGATAGCCGACCGCACCGCCGTGGTCGCCATACTGCATGACCGCCGTCGGTGAGCCGTGGATGCCGAGCTTGTGTTCAAGCGAGACACAGCGAACATCGTTGCGCGCGCCGACCGAGCCGTCCGCGTTGACGAGGAACTTGGGCACGACGAAGAGTGAAATGCCCTTGACCCCCTCGGGTGCGTCCGGCGTGCGGGCGAGCACGAGATGGATGATGTTCTCGGTCCAGTCGTGTTCGCCGTAGGTGATGTAGATCTTGGTGCCAAAGAGGCGATAGGTGCCATCCGGCGCACGTTCGGCCCGGGTCTTCACGAGCGCCAAGTCCGAGCCCGCCTGCGGTTCGGTCAGGTTCATCGTGCCGGCCCACTCGCCGGAGACCATCTTCTCGACATAGGTGCGCTTGAGTTCGTCGCTGCCGGCGATCAGGAGCGCCTCGATCGCGCCCTGCGTGAGCATCGGCATCAGCCCGAAGCTCATGCATGAGGCGTGCAGCATCTCGTCGGTGAGGGTGGCGACTGAGCGGGGCATGCCCAGACCGCCAAACTCCGGGGGCATCGGCAGCCCCATGCCACCGATGGCCCGGAAGGTCTCGTAGGCCGCTTTGAAGCCGCTGGGTGTGCTCACCGAGCCATCGTCGTGGCGTCTCGCGCCTTCGCGGTCACCCGGCCAGTTGAGCGGATCGAGGACCTCGCTCGCGAACTTCGCGGTCTCCTCGAGGATCGCCTGCACCGTGTCCGGCGTGGCCTCGGCAAAGTGCGTAAGCGCCGCGAGCTCGCCGATCGGGGCAACGGTTTCGAGCAGGAAACGGAATTCCTTGAGCGGTGCGGCGTAGGGCATGGCAGGCGGGAGAGTGCAGTCGGAAGGAACATCCCACCAGCCTCAGTGGAGGCTGGCGCCGATGACGACGGTCAGAGTTTTGCGGTCAGCTCAGGCACGGCCTCGAACAGATCGGCTACCAGACCGTAGTCGGCCACCGAGAAGATCGGTGCGTCCGGGTCCTTGTTGATGGCCACGATGACCTTCGAGTCCTTCATGCCGGCGAGATGTTGAATGGCGCCTGAGACGCCCACGGCGACATAGAGGTCGGGCGCGACGATCTTGCCGGTCTGGCCGACCTGATAGTCGTTGGGGACGTAACCCGCATCGACCGCGGCGCGACTCGCACCAATGGCGGCCCCGAGCTTGTCGGCCAGTGGGATGATGATCTTCTGGTAGTTCTCGCCCGAGCCGAGGCCGCGGCCGCCCGTGACGACGATCCGCGCGGCGGTGAGTTCCGGACGCTCGCTCTTGACGATTTCGGCCGAGACGAACCGAGTCGTCCCGGTGTCGGCTACGGCAGCGACGGTTTCGATCGTTGCGCTGCCTCCCGTGGTCGCGGCAGCCGCGAACGCGGTTCCCCGCACGGTGATGACCTTGACGCCGTCGGAGGATTTCACGGTGGCGTAGGCATTGCCTGCGTAGATCGGGCGCACGAAGGTGTCGGCATCGACCACCTTGAGGATGTCGCTCACCTGGGCGACGTCGAGGAGTGCTGCGACGCGCGGGGCGAGCGCCTTGCCGTAGGCGGTGGCGGGTGCCAGGATGTGCGTGTAGCCCGCTGCGTTCGCCACGACCTGTGCTGCTGCATTCTCCGGCAAGCGATGCGCATGTGCCGGTCCGTCAGCGTGGAGCACCTTGGCCACACCGGCGACCGAGGCCGCGGCCTGTGCGGCACCGGCGGCGTTCTCGCCCGCAACGAGGACGTGGATCTCCCCGCCGATCGCGGCGGCAGCGCTCACCACGTTGAGCGTGGCGGCCTTGAGGCTTTGGTTGTCGTGTTCGGCAATGACGAGGCAGCGCATGTTCAGATCACCTTCGCTTCGTTCCTGAGCTTTTCGATGAGGGTGGCCACATCGGGCACCTTGATGCCGCCCTGACGCTTGGGCGGCTCCTCCACGCGGAGGACCGTGAGGCGCGGCGTCACATCGACGCCGAGGTCAACCGGCTTGACCGTTTCGAGTGGCTTCTTCTTCGCCTTCATGATGTTGGGCAGGGTCGCGTAGCGCGGCTCGTTCAGGCGCAGATCGGTCGTCACGATCGCGGGCAGGTTGACCAGAACGGTTTCGAGGCCGCCGTCGACCTCGCAGGTCACGCGAGCAACGCCACCGTCGATCTCGACTTTGGAGGCGAACGTGGCCTGCCCCCAGCCGAGCAGCGCGGCGAGCATCTGCCCGGTCTGGTTGGCATCGTCATCGATTGCCTGCTTGCCGAGGATCACGAGCCTCGGCTGCTCGCGTTCGACCACCGCCTTGAGCAGCTTGGCCACCGCGAGCGGCTGCAGCTCGGCGTCCGTCTCGATCAGGATGCCGCGGTCGGCGCCGATCGCCATTGCGTTTCGCAGCGTCTCCTGGCACTGGGCCACGCCGGCCGACACCGCCACGATCTCGGTGGCAATCCCTTTCTCTTTGAGCCGAACGGCCTCTTCGACCGCGATTTCGCAGAACGGGTTCATGGACATCTTGACGTTGGCGATATCCACGCCGGTGTTGTCCGATTTCACGCGGACCTTGACGTTGTAGTCGACCACACGCTTGACGGGAACGAGGACTTTCAACTCGAACTCCTTGCTGTTTTGGGCGGTGCCCGCCGGGGCCGGAACCCGAACGGCGAAAACCGGATTCTAGGAACCGGCGAGGGGGCCGGTTGGCTCAGCGATTCTGGCGCAGGCGCGTGGAGACTTTGCTCTATCCGACACAATGCCGGGGTGACTTCCCCTGCGTCCCTTCATCACGACGACGGCGCGTCGCGCCGCGGCGTGCGGGTCCCTCTCGTTCTGCTTGTCCTCCTGGCAGGCAGCGGGCAGGTGTGGCCGCTGTCCTCGGCGATCTTCGACATCGACCTTGCGCGCGACGTGACCGAGGGCTTTGCGATTCTCGATGGCCTGACACCGCCGCGTCAGGGGCCGGAGATCGGCGGCCGGTTTCATCTCGGCCCGTGGTGGTTCTACCTCGTGGCGGCCGTGCTCGCTGTGGTGCCCTCGCTGACCGCCTACACCATCGCGATGGGTGCGCTCGCGAGCCTCAAGTTTGCGCTCGCAGCATGGGTCGGTGTCCTCCTTGGCGGCGCGCGGCTCGCGACCGCCCTGATCGCAGCCGTGGCGCTGCCGGGCGTGACTGCCTACCAGTTCTTCGGCGTCACCCACACGAACTTCGTCGAGGTCTTTCTCTGGCTCTCGCTCGCTGCACTCCTCGCGCTTCGATCCAGACGGCTTAGGCAAGACGTGGGGCAGAGCTTCCTCCGACCATCCGGCGGCCTGTGGGTGGCGCTGTCGGCGCTGGCGTTCTGCCTTGCCCTTCACGCGCATCCCACGGCATTGGCAGCACTGCCGCTCTGGCTTGCGCTTTTCGTGGTCTGTGCCGGCGGCGTTCGTCAAGCCGTGCGGCTCGGGCCCTGGGCGATCGTCGGCGGCGTGCTGCCGCTTCTCCCGGCACTGCCGGACCTGGCCTCGGCCGTGATGCAACTGTTCGACCCGTCGGCCCAACGCCCCTACGCAAAGGAGGTCGGTGACGATCCACGGTCGGTTTTCGCACTGCTCCGAGGCGTTCTCTGGACCGAGCCGGAAACGCTCGCCGGGACGGTCTTCGCCGCAGGGGAACGACCGCCGGGCCTCTGGTACGGGATGTGGATCGTGCTCGCGGGCAGCGCGCTGGCCGGGGCGCTTTGGGCCGCCCTTGCGGCGGCGGCTCCGGAGCGTGCGCTGGCGCGTTGGAGTTGGGTCGGCGTGCTCCTGACATCGGTCATCGTGGCACAGCTCGTTCGCGCGACACCGTTCTACGCGGCCTATGTCATTTCCGTCCCGCTCGCCCTCGTGCTGGCCATTGGTTGGGTCCAGCTGTCTCACCGCGTGTGGAAAGGGCCGACCCTTGCAGTGGGGCTGATCGTCGCCGCACTCGCATTGCAGTGGCTCACGGCGTTCGCCTTCACCCGCGCACTCGAGGGGGGCTGGGTCAAGCTGCGCGTTCCAGAATCCGGTGGCGTCAAGTCAACCGAGCGCACACCGCGCGACGCGTTTTATGTCACGGTGTCCCACCGCGACCGTTTTGCCCGCGACTTCTGCGCGGAGTCCGGCGACCGCGGACCCATCAATGGACCCCTAGCCACAGCCCTCGATGCGTCGCAGGCACACGAGCTTCGCCTGGCCGGGGGCGAAGCGTGCCGCAACGCCCTGCGTTTCGGGCCTGCGGGCAGCAACACATCGGCGCAGCCCGTGCTACCGATGCCGCGAGGGCTGGTCGAGCAGCTTGGCCTTGCCGGCGCCGACCCGGACGGCCCGGGTGCAGGCGCCCGCTGGATCGTGCTTGAGCCGGCCCGCGTCGTCTCTCCGGCCCAGCCGGTCCGGTTGTCGAACGAGCGGATCTATCCACCGCGGCTCCGGGATTGGGAGCGTGGCCGCGACGCCGTGCTGACATTCGATGTGCTGCTCGGGCCAAGGGAGGTGCTGCTCGTGTCGCCGCTCACCAGTTTGCATCTCGGCTGGTCGGCAGAACTCACGCTTGATGCGCAACCTCGCCCTGCCGAAGTGAATTCGCAGGTGCTTCGCGCATGGCGGTGCCAAAATTGCCCAGAGGCCACCGTCCTCCGGCTCACCGTCCGCGGGCTGGCGCCGGAGCTCGTCAACGTCGTCACAGCCGGGCGCAGGGCTGCCGGCCTTTGAAACAATGCGCTCATGATGATCTCGGTCGTGATCCCTTGTCACAACGAGGCGGAGAACGTCTGGCCACTGCTTGACGAGCTCTTGCCAACGCTCGCGGGTATCACACCCTCGTTCGAGGTGATCTTCGTCGACGATGGCAGTCGCGATGAAACGGCGGCTCGGATCCGCGCGCGTTGTGCGGCCGAACCCCGGGTGCGCCTGCTTCGGCTGTCGCGCAACTATGGCAAGGAAGCGGCACTCACCGCAGGCATCGACCATGCACAGGGCGACGCGGTCATTCTCATGGATGCCGATCTGCAGCATCCGCCGAGTGTGGTCCCGACGCTGGTCGATGCCTGGCGGAACGGGGCCGATATGGTGATCGCGGCGAGACAGAACCGCGACACCGACGGCTGGCTAAGGCGCGTATTGACGCGGGCGTTCTACCGACTGTTCAATGCGCTCTCGGAGGTCGAGGTCACGGAGCAGACGGGCGACTTCCGTCTTCTCGATCGGCGCGCGGTCATGGCGCTGCAGGCGCTGCCCGAGCGTGGGCGTTTTCTCAAGGGGTTGTACGCGCTGGTCGGTCTGTGCTCGGTACGCGTGCCCTACACGCATGATCCGCGGGCGACTGGGCAGTCGCAGTTCAGCTTCCGGAAGTTGTTTCGCTTCGCTTTGGACGGACTGACCGCCTTCACCTCGACGCCGCTCCGTGTCTGGAGCTATCTAGGTTTCATGCTGGCCGTGCCCGCGGGGATCTACGCACTCTACCTCGTGCTCCGTACGCTTGTTCAGGGCGTCGACGTGCCGGGTTATGCGTCACTGGCAACGATGATCCTGTTCTTCAGCGGCGTGCAGCTGATCGGGCTCGGTGTGCTCGGTGAGTACCTGGGTCGCGTCTACACCGAAGCCAAGCAGCGACCGCTCTATGTCGTCAGCGAAGTGCTGGGGGATGTCGCAGTCAGCCCGTCGCCGCGGCCCCATGGCGGCATCGTGCTGCCAGCGCGCGCGCCGAAAAACGGCGAGTGATGGCTCGCGAGATTCCCGCCCAGGTGCTGCGCTATCTCGCGGGGGCCTGCCTGGCGCTCCTGCTCGACATGGCGGTCGTCACCTGCGCGATCGACATTGGACTGAATATCGTGTTGGCACGGGCCCTCGGCTTGGCGGTCGGACTCACGACCACCTACCTGTTCTCGCTGGCGTTCGTGTTTTCGCCGCGCCGAGCGCCTTCGCTACGGGAATTCGGGCGCTACGTGCTCGTGCAGTCCTTGGGGACCAGCGTGAACTACGCGCTTTCGACGCTGCTTCTGTTTTGGGCGGCGGGCGATCGTGCACTCAGCGCGCTCTCGATCGTGGTCGGTGCGGGGGCGGGGTTCATTCTGAACTTTCTCTTCGCGCGGCGAACGCTGCATGTGCCGGGCTCGGAGCGGTAGTCGCCGCGCAAAGCTGCCGCTCACAGCTTCGTGCGCCGGATGTCAGTGGCGGTCTTCGGGTCCCGCCGCGCCGGACTGATCGGCGGTGCTCGCCGGGCTATGCGGTCGAGCTTTCGCACGTAGCCGAGTGCAGCCAGAGGGACGAGAGCCGCCCACAGGCCCGCCACGAAAAGCACCGTGCGCAACGACGGCTCGAGGGCAAAGATGGCGGCACCGGCCACCGCGATGACGAGGCTCACCACGCGCGCCACGAAGGCAAGCGCCGTACGGTAACGGGCAGAGAACGGCTGCTGGCGCCATGCCTGAAGCATCGGCCAGTCGCGTTCAGGCGGCTCGCGAGGCGCCCAGAGGCTCATGTCCTCGGGACAGTCTACCGGTGCTGCCACGCGGGCAGGGGCTGCTTCGCGTTGAAGGCGTCGATCCCTGCGCGCGCATCGCAGCTCATCATGTCACGCGCCATGTTCTCGGCGGCGAGTGCATAGGCATCGGCGGTCGCGAAACCAGCGCGCTGCCTGAGCTGCGCGAGAAGCCGTTTGCCCGAGGCGAGGGCGTGGCGCGACTGGCGGGCGATGCGTCGGGCCAGGGCATCGACGCTCCCGTCGAGCGCCTCGGGAGCAGCAACCGAATTGACGAGGCCGATACGTGCCGCCTGCTCGGCGGAGATGAACTCCCCCGTGTAGAGCATTTCCGCCGCGGCTTTCGGCCCAACGGTCGCGATGAGCGGCACCGCCGGCGTCGAGCAGAAGAGGCCCAGGTTCACGCCACTCGTGGCAAAGCGCGCCTCGGTCGACGCGACTGCGAGATCGCAGGCCGCAACGAGCTGGCAACCCGCGGCAGTTGCAATACCGTGCACCCGAGCGACGACCGGCTGCGGGAGCTCGCCGATGCGCTGCATGAGCGCGCCGCACTGGTTGAACAGATTCCGCAGCCAGGCCTCATCCTCGTGGGCGCGCATCTCGCGCAGATCGTGGCCGGCACAGAACGCGCGCCCGGTCCCGGCCAACACGACCACGCGCACCTCAGGGTCTTCGCCTGCGCGGACAAGCGCCTCATCGAGTGCGGCCAAGAGCCCGCTCGAGAGCGCGTTGAACTGCTGTGGACGGTTCAGTGCGAGGCGAAGGATTCCCTCGTCGGGTGAGCCGGGGCTTCCCTTGCTCGCGAGAACGAGCGGCTCTTCTACACTGGTCGATTGTTCATTCAGCATCGGTTCATCCTTGCCGGATTTGCGGGGATACCAGCGATTTCAGGTACTCATGGGGCACCGACTGACCAAGATTACGACAAAGACGGGCGATGACGGTACGACCGGGTTGGGTGACGGCTCGCGGGTGCCCAAGGACGACCCTCGCATCGTTGCGATCGGCGAGGTGGATGAACTCAACTGCGTGCTCGGGCTATTGCTGACCGAGTCGCTGCCCGAGGCGCTTCGCACGGCCTTGACCGATGTTCAGCACGATCTCTTCGACCTTGGTGGGGAACTCTCCATTCCGGGCTGGACGGCGCTCGGCGAGGCGCACGTGGCGCGCCTCGAGGCCCTGACCGAATCGCTCAATGCCGAGTTGCCGAAGTTGGCTGACTTCATCCTGCCGGGGGGGAGCCGCCAGGCAGCGCTTGCCCATCTCGTTCGCACCGTGGCGCGTCGTGCCGAGCGGGCGGTGGTGACACTCGCGGCGCGGGAGGCAGTATCAGACGCCGCCCGCGTGTATCTGAACCGTCTGTCCGACCTTGCCTTCGTCCTTGCCCGATCCTTGAACCGTGCCGCGGGGGTGCCCGACGTGCTCTGGCAGAAGAACCGTCGCCTTGCCGAAAAACCGACGCGGGACTGATCCATGACCAACCCGTTGCTCACGCCCTGGAACACACCCTACGGCCTGCCGCCGTTTGCCGAGGTGCTGCCCGAGCACTTCCCGTCCGCGTTTGCCGAGGCCTTCGCCCGGTATCACGCCGAGCTCGAGGCGATTGCCGCGAATCCGGAGCCGCCGAGCTTCGCCAACACCGTCGTTGCCTTCGACCGGTCGGGCTGGTTGTTCAACCGGATTGCAGACCTGTTCTGGAATCTGACCGCCGCCCACACGAGCAAGGAACTCGAGTCGGTCGAGCGAGAGATGGCGCCGAAGCTTGCGGCCCACCAGAGCTCGATCTACATGAACGCCCGTCTGTTCGCCCGGATCGATGCAGTGAAGCAGGGCCCGGAGGCCGCGCGCCTCGACGAGCAAGATCGACGGCTACTGGATCGAATCCACCTCGACTTCGTCCGCCAAGGGGCCCGCATCCCAGAAGCGCACCGCACGCGCTACGCCGAAATCGTGGCCTTACTCGCCGAGGTGCAGACGCGCTTTTCGCAGAACGTGCTCAAGGATGAGACCGATTGGGTGCTCTGGCTCGAGACCGAGGCCGATCGCGAAGGGCTGACGCCGCCGCAACTCGAGGCGGCACGTGCGGCCGCGGCCGAGCGCGGGCGGCCCGAGGGCTACGCGATCACGCTTTCGCGCGCCTCCGTGGTGCCCTTCCTGACCTTCTCGACCCGTCGCGATCTGCGGGAGAAAGCTTGGCGCGCCTGGACCTCCCGCGGGACGAATGGCGGCGAGACCGACAACCGCGCGCTCATCGTCGAGATCATGAAGCTCAGGCAGGAGCAGGCGGAGTTGCATGGCGAGAAGTCTTTTGCCGACTACGCGCTTCGTGACCGGATGGCCGGCTCGCCCGAGGCGGCGCGCGCATTGATGCTCCGCGTCTGGGACGCGGCAAAGGCCACGATGGCGCAGGAGAAGGAGCTGCTCGACGCCGCACGCGTGGCCCATGACGTGTCCGAGCCTATCGAGCCTTGGGACTGGCGCTTCTGGGAAGAAAAGGTCCGGCAGTCGCGCTTCGATCTCGATGATGCTCAGGTGAAGCCCTACTTCGAACTCGACCGCATGATGGCCGCGATGTTCGGCGTGGCCGGAAAGCTGTTCGGACTCGAGTTTCAGGAGGTGACCGGTGCACCGGGTGTGGCGCTCTACCACCCGGATGTGCGCCTGTTCGAGGTCCACCGAGACGGCCGACTCATCGCGCTGTTCATCTCGGACAACTTCGCGCGGCCGTCGAAGCGCGGCGGCGCCTGGATGTCCTCCTATCGGGTGCAGACCAAGAACAGCCCGACCGGTGAGGTGATCCCGATCGTCGGCAATCACAACAACTTCGCCAAGGCCCCGGCGGGACAGCCCACTCTGCTCTCGTTTGATGACGTGCGGACGCTCTTTCACGAGTTCGGGCATGGACTTCACGGCATGCTGTCGAACGTGCGCTACGAGCGGCTATCGGGCACGGCCGTGTTGCAGGACTATGTCGAACTGCCGTCGCAGCTCTTCGAGCATTGGGCACTCGAACCCGCGGTGCTTACCGAGTATGCGCGCCATCACCTGACGGGTGAGCCGATCCCGCCGGAACTCGTGGCGCGCATCAAGGCGGCAGCCAACTTCGGCAATGGCTATGAGAATGTCCAGTATGTCGCCTCCACACTCACCGATCTTGCACTCCACACGCGCAATCGCTTCGACGGGCTGGATGTGATCGCTTTCGAGGAGGAGACGCTCGCCACACTCGGCATGCCGCAAGAAGCGCACCCCATGCATCGGCTCACGCACTTCCGGCACCTGTTCTCGGATCCCTCCTACGCCGCGGGCTATTACGTCTACATGTGGGCAGCGGTGCTCGACAACGACGCCTTCGAGGCGTTCGAAGAGGCGGGCGATCCGTTCGATGCGAAAACCGCGGCGCGCCTGCTCGAACACATCTACTCGGCCGGCAACAGTCGCGATCCGTCGTCGAGCTACCGCGCCTTCCGCGGCCGGGATGCCACGCCCGAGGCCATGCTGCGCAAGCGCGGACTCGTCACTGCCTGAGACGTGACGCGCGTTGCAACACGCCCGGATCTTGGCGCTCTGATGGCCCGGATCAAACTGGGGGACCGGACCGCGTTCGAGCAGTTCTATCGCGCGACCGCAGCGCATCTTCTGGGCGTCATCTTGCGTATCGAACCGGACCGCGCTCGTGCGGAAGACGTGCTGCAGGAGGTGTATGTGAATGTGTGGCGGGCAGCCGAAAGCTATGACGCTTCCTTGAGTCAACCCATGACGTGGCTCACCCGTATCGCACGCAATCGGGCGATCGACGAGCTCCGGCGTGAACGCGGCGAGCCCGTCACGGCCCAGCGGGCGGATCTGACCGCTGGCGACGAAGAGGCTGAGGATGACGGGCTCGACCGGATGCCGTCCGACGCGGCGGGTCCGCTCGCCTTGCTCGAGGAAGCCTTCGACCGCGCGGCGGTGACCGTCTGCATGGGCGAGTTGGCCGCGCGGTCGCGGCAGTGCCTGGCGCTCGCCTACTACGACGGGCTGAGTCACGGCGAGATTGCCAGTCACCTGAACGCGCCGCTCGGCTCGGTCAAGAGCTGGATCCGCCGGGCGCTCGGCACGCTCAAGAACTGTCTCGAGCGCGTGGCGCCGGGGTTGCGCTGATGGATTACGGGCGACGCACCCTGGCGGATCGGCTCGCGGCCGAGTACGTGCTTGGCACGTTGCGCGGCCCGGCGCGGCGACGATTCGAACGACTGTTGCCCGCGCATCGGGCGCTTCAGGAGGCGGTCGCGCGCTGGGAGGGACGACTGGGTCGACTCGCCGAGCCCGTCGCGCCGGCCGAACCGACCCCGGAGCTCTGGTGGCGGATCGAGGCGCGGCTGTTCCCGTCGCCTTCCGTCGTGCCGTGGTGGAGGCGCGTTACGGCCTGGCAGACGGCAACGTTCGCCAGCGCAGTCGTCGGCCTCGTCTTTGGCGTGCTGCTCCTGCGCGAGCCCGCGGTGCCGCCGCCGATCATCGTGGTGCTGGCCGAGCAGCCGAATGCCGCCCAAGCGGGGCTACGTGCGGCCGGCTTCGTCGCAAGCCTCGCGGGCGACGGTAAGCAGCTGGTCATTCGGCCGCTCGATCAGGCCCAAACCCGCCTCGTGAACCGGGCATTCGAGCTCTGGGCCGTGCCCCCGAGCGGCGCGCCGCGCTCTCTCGGCGTGCTGGCCGAAGGGGGCACGACCACGCTCATTACGCCGGCGTTCCTTCGCGATGCTGCAGCGCTGGCGGTAAGCGTCGAACCACCCGGAGGATCACCCACCGGCGTGCCGACCGGGCCGGTGGTTGCCGTGGGCGCGCTGCGCAGTTGACGCCGCGATGACATCGGCACATTCGGCTGCATCCATTCGTCGGCGGCTCACGTAAGGCTTATCGAGTCCGCAGGGGGGGTCGATGGTCGGCGCCCGCCGGAGCGGACCGGTCCATCGAGGAGTCCGACGATGCCTTTGTCCCTACCGCCCCTGCCGTGGCGATCCGTCCCCGCAGCCATGCTAGCTGCGCTCTTAGTGGTCGCTGCGACGCCGACGCTCCACGCGCAGCCTGGTCAACCGCCGCTCGATGAAGCGGCGCTCGCGCCCTACGGTGGCTATCGTGGCCTCGGGATGATGACCGAGCGTTTCGTCGAGCGCGTCACGAAGAACCCCCGGATCGGTCACTTCTTCAAGGACGTCGAGGCCGACCGACTCGCCGCGCTTCTGACCGAGCAGTTCTGCGCGGTGCTTGGTGGCGGTTGCCGCTACACCGGAAAGTCGATGCGCGAGGCGCACGAGGGCATGAAGGTGAGGCAGGCCGACTTCAATGCTCTGGCCGAGGATCTGCAGGCGGCGATGACCGAGGCGGGCTACCCTCAGTGGGCGCAGCGTCGGCTGGTCGCGCGGCTCGCGCCGATGCAGCGGGAGATCGTCGAATGAAATCCGCTGCACCCGCAGTGCTGGCGTGCACGCTGGCACTGGCGGCGTTGACCGCATCCGCAGGCACGTTTTCTGGCGTCGCGTTCGACCGCGACGGCGTGCCCATGGCCAATGTCGTTTTCACGCTCAAGCCACGCGATGGGCGGGCTGTACCGACCCCGGCTGCACCGACGACCGCGACGGTCTATCAGGAGGATCTCGCCTTCAAACCCTATGTCACGGTCATCCGTCGCAGCTCGAGTGTCTCCTTTCCGAACCGAGACCGGGTCGAGCATCACGTCAAATCATTCTCCGCCTCACGCCCGTTCGAAATTCCGGTGCACAAGCCGGGCGCGGTTCCCGACCCGATCCGCTTCGATCAGGAAGGGGCAGTTGTCGTCTATTGCATCCTGCATGACTGGATGCGCGCCTACGTATACGTCACAGAGACGCCCTGGTTCGCCCTGACCGCCGAACTCGGCGCGGTGCGCATCGACGACGTCCCCGCGGGCGACTACGTGGTCGAGGCCTGGCATCCGGATCTTGGCCAGTTCCGCCCGCCGCTGCGCGCGGAAGTCAGCATTCCCGCGGTCGGCCTGGCCGCGCAGACCCGATTCACCTTCGATTTCAAACCCCGCACGCCGCGCCAGCCGCGGCCTGGCACAGCCAACCCTCCCGGAGCACGCCATGGACAACGCAACTGACATCCTTCGCCGCACATTGATCGCAGCCGCCGCGGCGTTCGTCGCCAACGGGGCGCTTGCACAGGGTTTCACGGGCAAGCTCACCGCCACGGGCGGTGTGTCCACAGTCGAGGGTGCAGGCGGCGGCGGACTCACCCCTTGGGCACTCATCACCGGCTACGGCACCGACCGCCAAATCGGCGGCAATGCGCACTACACGGCCGTCCGAACGAACGACTATGCGCTCGCGACCGGCGGGGTCGCGCTCGGCCTCTTCGACCGCGTCGAACTGTCCGCCGCGAAGCAGCGTTTCGACACACGCGACGTGCTGATTCCGATTTCGCCCGCGCTCAAGGGCTACAAGCTCGAGCAGGATACGTTTGGGCTCAAGGTGCGGCTCGTCGGGGATGCGATCTACGATCAGGATCGTCCGCTGCCGCAGATCGCCTTCGGGCTGCAGCACAAGCGCAATCGGGATGACACCGTGATTCCGTTTCTCAACAGCGCACTCGGCGGCGGCATCCGCACCCGCGGCACGGATTTCTATCTGAGTGCGACCAAGCTCTACCTCGAGCCGGGCATCCTCGCCAACGGAACGCTGCGCTTCACGAAGGCGAATCAATACGGACTTCTCGGCTTCGGCGGGCCGGATGGTGATCGCTACCGGCCGGAGTTCGAGTTCTCGCTTGCTTACCTCGTGCGGCCCGACCTTGCGGTCGGCGTGGAGGGCCGCACCAAGCGCGGACGACTCGCCAACCCGGCGCTCAACCTGCGCGAGCAGATGGCCTACGACGTCTTTCTCGCCTGGTTCCCGAGCAAGCACACCTCGCTCACGCTCGCTTACGTCGATCTCGGTCAGATCGTCGGCGCGCTCACGAACGATCGTCGCCAGCGCGGGTGGTATGCGTCACTTCAGGCAGGCTTCTGAGCCAGGCGGCAACGGTTCGCCCGGGCACAGCGCCCAGGGATAGCGCAAGTCCGTTTGCCTCTGAGATGACACCGGTGGCGAGCGTGCTCGCCGCCTCGCCGATGCGTGCGCTGTCGTGCGCGACGGCGCAGGCAGCCACGCCATGCGCCTCGAGCAGAGTGAGCCCGGCCACACCAGCCCGGTCGCGGCCGCCACCGGCATCATTGAAGACCACGACACGAGGCGGATGGGCGAGCGCGAGACGCGCGGGCGAGCGCGAGACGCGCCGCGCTCATCCCGCCGTGCGAGCCGGTGATGACGATCGCGCCCTCGGTCTCGGCACTCACGGCGCTCACGCTATCGAGCAGCACGATTTGCCGGGCGCGCATCGACCGCGATTTGGCTACAGCGTGTCCCGGCGACGCTTGGCCAGCCAGGCGAGGCACGCCGCGGCGAAGAGTGCGATCAGGTCGAAGAACACGGTGATCGACAGCGCTGCGGCGCGGGCCGTGCCTCGCACCTGCTGCGCCGGGCTCGTGAGCCAGACGATCGCATGCAGGAGCGGTAGCGCGGCGAGCAGACCGGCAGCCCAGAAGCCGTAACGCGGCTCGCGCGTCCAGAAAAAGGCGATCGCGGCACCCACCGTCCCCAGCAGTCCCAGAGCGAAGAGGGCGTCGATCACGTGAGCCCCGGTGGCTACATCACGCTGTAGACCGGGCCGCCGCCACCTTCGGGCGTGACCCAGTGGATGTTCTGGAGCGGATCCTTGATGTCGCAGGTCTTGCAGTGCACGCAGTTCTGCGCATTGATCTGCAGCTGCTTGCCGCCGTCCGCGGCCTCGACGTATTCATAGACGCCGGCCGGGCAGTAGCGACTCTCGGGTCCGGCATAGCGGGCGAGGTTGTGCTTGACGGGTATCGAGGCATCGCGCAGGCGAAGGTGAACCGGCTGGTCTTCCTCGTGGTTCGTGTTCGAGAGAAACACCGAGGAGAGCTTGTCGAAGGTGATGACGCCGTCGGGCTTTGGGTAGTCGATGCGCGGCATCTGGTCGGCGGGCTTGAGCGTTTCGTGATCCGCCTTGCCGTGGCGGAGCGTCCAGCCCACGAGCTTGCCCAAGCCGAGATCATTGGCCCACATGTGGATGCCGCCATGGATCGAGCCGAGCACCATGCCCCACTTGAGCCCGGGCTTGACGTTTCGCACCTTGTAGAGGTCGGTGTAGACCCAGCTCTTCCGCCAGGCGTCTTCGAAGGCATGCAACTCATCGCGCTGGCGATCACTCGTCAGCGCACCGAACACGGCCTCGGCGGCGAGCATGCCGGTCTTCATGGCGTTGTGCGTGCCCTTGATGCGAGGCACGTTCAGGAAGCCCGCAGCACAGCCGATCAAGGCGCCGCCCGGGAAGACGAGCTTCGGCACGCTCTGCAGCCCGCCTTCGTTGATGGCTCGTGCCCCATACACGAGCCGCTTTCCGCCTTCGAACGTCGGCCGGATGGCCGGATGCGTCTTGAAGCGCTGGAACTCGTCGAACGGCGAGAGCCAGGGGTTTTCGTAATTCAGATGCAACACGAAGCCGACGGCTACGAGCGGGTCACCGTTTTCGTTGGTCAGGTGATACAAAAATGCGCCACCGCCCGTCCTCGAATCGAGCGGCCAGCCTTGGGAGTGCATGACCAGCCCGGGTGTGTGCTTTGCCGGGTCGATCTGCCAGAGCTCCTTGATGCCGATGCCGTACTTCTGCGGATCGACGCCGTCGCGCAGGTTGAAGTGCTTCATGAGTTCCTGCGACAGCGAGCCCCGCGCACCCTCGGCGAACAGGGTGTACTTCGCGTGGAGCTCCATGCCCGGCTGGAATTCGCTCTTGTGCGTACCGTCGCGCGCGATGCCGACATCGCCGGTGGCCACGCCGATGACGGTACCTTGTGGGTTGTAGAGCACCTCGGCGGCGGCAAAGCCGGGGTAGATCTCCACGCCCATCGCCTCGGCCTGCTCGCCGAGCCACTTGGCCACCCGACCGAGCGAGACGATGTAGTTGCCGTGGTTGTTCATGAGCGGTGGCAGCGACCAGTTGGGGATGCGCCAGGCCCTCTGCTCGGTCAGCACGAGGAAGCGGTCCTCGGTCACCGGGGTGAAGGTGGGCGGCGAGCGGTCCTTCCAGTCGGGCAGCAATTCGTTCAGGGCGATCGGGTCGATCACGGCACCCGAAAGCGTGTGTGCGCCGATTTCGCCACCCTTTTCGAGCACGCAGACGGAGACTTCGCGTTGGTTCTCGGCGGCCAGCTGCTTCAGTCGGATGGCCGCGGCGAGGCCGGCCGGGCCGCCACCGACGATCACCACGTCGTACTCCATCGCTTCGCGATCCTCGCGAACGGAACTCATGCGAGATGTCCTTCCTGGGTCAAGGGGCGCGCAATCGAGCGCCAGAGAGTGAGTTTGTCGAAACCGCGGTCGATCGTCCGAAAACCATGGCGCTCATAGAGGCGACGTGCCGGGTTGTCGCGAAAGACGTGGAGCTTGACACCATGCCACGCCCGTCCGCGGGCGATGTCGGCGATCAACTCGAGGCACGCGCTGCCGATGCCCCGTCCGCGGGCCTGAGGCTCGAGTTGGAAATCACTCAGATGCAACGCGTTGTTGTCTGGGTCGTCGTGGGTCGAGACGAATCCCGCGCGACTCTGATCGGCGATCACGAAAAGGAACTCGCGACTCGACGCCTTACCCAGCCACGCGCCAGCATTCCAGCGCTGGCCACGACGTTCGAGATACGGCGTCATGTTGCTGCAGGCGAGCCAATGACAGTAGGCCCACGCTTCGGCTCCCACGGCTTCGAGTGTGACGCGAGGGGGCGGCGCGGGGCGATCCGCGATGCCGCTGGCGGCCCTCTCGATCGTCGTCATCGGAAGATCACCCCGTGATGAGACGTGACCGCAGAGTCCATGCAGCGCCGCTCTCCATTGGAACCGACTCGATTATAGTTTTTGGGCGACCGCTGCCGCGTCACCGAGAGCCGGATGGAACACTCCAAACAGCCCGCGACTTTTCTGCCGCTTGCACCTGCACAAGCCGCAGGAGCGCCGCTTCTTCATGAGGCGTGCATCGCCGTGCGCTGGGGCGACATGGACGCCTTCCAGCACGTCAACAACACGGTTTACTTCCGCTTCATGGAGCAGGTGCGTATCGAGTGGTTCGAGCGGATCGGTGCTGCAGTGAGCGCGAGCGAGGACATCGTCCCAAACCTCGTCGGTGCCGAGTGCCGCTTCCTGCGCGCGATCACCTATCCGGCCGCCGTGCGGGTGACGATCCGGCTTGGGCACTGGAACGAGAAGGTCGTACAGACCTTCCATGAGATCTGGGATGGCGCGACGCTCTCGGCGATTGGCGATTGCCGGATCCTCTGGATGAGCATCGCCGCGCAAAGGAGCGTGCCCATTCCCATGGCCATCCGAACGCAGCTCGAGCGTCTGCGCGACAGCCAAGGCGAATGAGCGAGGCGCCGATCTGGATCCCGTCGCGGGAGCGCATCGCCCGGGCGCGCATGACCGCTTTCGTCGATGCGCTTCGTGCGCGCTACGGGCAGGCCTTCCCGGATTACTGGAGCCTCTGGCGCTGGTCGATCGCCAACAAAGAGGTCTTCTGGCGCGAGGTCTGGGCGTTCTGCGGTGTCGTGGGCGAGCCGGGCGAGCGCGCGCTCTTCGACGGGCATCGAATGCCCGGGGCGCGCTGGTTTCCCGAGGCGCAGCTCAATTTCGCGGAGAACCTGCTCGCGCCGGGACATGCGCGCCCGGACGAACCGGCACTCATCTTCGCCAACGAACGCGGCGAGCGTGAGACCATCACCTGGTCGGCGCTCGCGCGGCGCGTGGCCGCGCGCCAGCGCGAGTTTGCCCAGGTCGGCGTGGGCGAGGGTGACATCGTTGCAAGCCTCCTGCCCAACATCCCGGAGGCCATCGTCTCGATGCTTGCGGCCGCCGCGAGCGGTGCGGTCTGGACGTCGGCTTCGCCCGACTTTGGCATCGAGGGCATCCTAGACCGCTTCGGGCAACTGGCTCCAAAGGTTCTGCTCGGCGTCGACGGCTACACCTACAACGGCACGCTGCATGACACGTGCGCAAAAGTCGCTGCCGTGGCCGAGCGTCTGCCCTCGCTGCGCAAGGTCATCCAGGTGCCCTACCGCGACGGCCACCCGAGTGACGAGTTGGGCGGGCCGTCGGAAGCCGACCGAGGTGACGCGGCAGCGCAGTTCGCACGCCTGCCATTCGATCATCCGCTCTTCATCGTCTACTCGAGCGGCACGACGGGGCAGCCGAAGGCAATGATCCACGGCGCGGGCGGGACGCTCCTGCAGATGGCCAAGGAGCACGCGCTTCACTGTGACATCGGCGCGGGCGATCGGACGTTCTATTTCACGACCACGGGCTGGGTGATGTGGAACTGGCTCGTGGCCACACTTGCCCAGGGGGCGACCGCGCTCCTCTACGATGGCTGGCCCTTTGGCGAGATGGGCCGCGCGCTCTTCAACTTTGCAGAGCGTGAGCGTGCCACGCACTTCGGGGTGAGCGCGAAGTACATCGACGCGGTCAAGAAGGTGGGCCTCACTCCGATCCGCACGCACGATCTCGCGAACTTGCGGATGATCCTCTCCACGGGCTCGCCACTCGCGCCGGAGAGCTTCGATTACGTCTACCAGTGCGTCAAGGCGGATGTGCATCTGGCCTCGATCTCCGGCGGCACCGACATCATGAGCTGTTTCGCCCTCGGTCACCCGACGCTGCCCGTCTACCGCGGAGAGCTGCAGTGCCGTGGGCTCGGCATGGCGGTCGATGTCTGGGACGAGGAGGGCCAGCCGATCCCGCCCGGGAGCGGTCGGTTGGGTGAGCTGGTCTGCACGCAGGCCTTCCCCTCGATGCCGCTCGGCTTTGTCGGCGATGCAGACGGCAGCCGTTACCGCGCCGCTTATTTCGAGCGCTACCCTGGCGTGTGGTGCCATGGGGACTGGTGCCAGCTGACCGAGCATGACGGCATGGTGATCGCCGGGCGGTCGGATGCAACGCTCAACCCCGGGGGTGTGCGCATCGGCACAGCCGAGATCTACCGGCAGGTCGAGCGAGTGCCCGAGGTCGAGGAGTCAGTCGCGATCGGCCAGCTCTGGGACAACGACACGCGCATCGTGCTCTTTGTGAAGCTCCGGCCGGGTGTGACCCTCGACGAAGCGCTCCGGGAGCGGATCCGGCGCACGATCCGCGAGAACGCGACCCCACGGCATGTGCCGGCAAAGATCGTACAGGTGGCCGACATTCCGCGAACGCGAAGCAACAAGGTCGTGGAGCTCGCCATCCGCGACGTGGTGCATGGCCGCAACCCCCGCAATATCGAAGCGCTGGCCAATCCGGAGGCGCTCGACCATTTCCGGGCGCGTCCCGAACTCGTCGAGTGACCCGCGGTCATGTTGCGCCGCAACAGATCGGACGCGCTGGCCGCCTAGAATCGGTGCTTATCCGTCATCACCGTCGTTCACGGGGGAAATGCGTTGAACAAGGTCTATCCATCGGCGCGGGCCGCACTCGCCGACATCATCAGGGACGGCCAGCTTCTGGCCGTCGGGGGCTTCGGTCTCTGCGGCATTCCCGAGGCATTGATCGATGCGCTGGTCGAGACCGGTGCGAAGAACCTGACCGTGATCTCGAACAACGCGGGTGTCGACGGGTTCGGGCTCGGCAAACTGCTCGCCACGCGGCAGATCAGGAAGATGATCTCCTCGTACGTGGGCGAGAACAAGGAGTTCGAGCGGCAGTACCTTTCCGGCGAGCTGGAGCTCGAGTTCACGCCGCAGGGGACGCTGGCCGAGAAACTGCGTGCGGGGGGCGCGGGTATCCCAGCGTTCTTCACGAAGACTGGCGTGGGCACCGTGGTGGCCGAGGGCAAGGAGACGCGGGAGTTCGACGGCGAAACCTACCTCATGGAGCGTTCACTCGTGCCGGATGTCTCGCTGGCCAAGGCCTGGATCGCAGACCGTGCCGGCAACCTGATCTTTCGGCGCACTGCGCGGAATTTCAACCCCAATGTGATTCAGGCGGGTCGTATTGCTGTGGTCGAGGTCGAGAAGATCGTCGAGACGGGCGAACTCGATCCGGACGCCATTCACTTGCCGGGTATCTTCGTGCACCGCATCGTGCTCAACTCCAGCCCCGAAAAACGCATCGAACAACGCACTGTCCGCGCCAAGGAAGGAGCCTGAACATGCCCTGGACCCGCGATGAAATGGCCGCTCGTGCGGCCAAGGAACTCAAGGACGGTTACTACGTGAACCTTGGCATCGGACTGCCCACGCTGGTGGCGAATCATGTCCCGGCGGGCATGGAAGTGTGGCTGCAGAGCGAGAACGGTCTGTTGGGCATTGGGCCCTTCCCGACCGAGGACGAGGTGGACCCCGACCTGATCAACGCCGGCAAGCAGACCGTGACGACGTTGCCGGGCTCATCGATCTTCTCCTCGGCCGACAGCTTCGGCATGATCCGCGGCGGTAAGATCAATCTCGCGATCCTCGGGGCGATGCAGGTGAGCGAAAAGGGCGACCTGGCCAACTGGATGATTCCCGGCAAGATGGTCAAGGGCATGGGCGGGGCAATGGATCTCGTCGCCGGTGTCGGCCGCGTCGTCGTGCTCATGGAGCACGTGGCGAAGAAGAAGGACGGCACCACGGACCTGAAGATCCTGCCCGAGTGCACGCTGCCGCTGACGGGGGTGGGGGTGGTCGACCTGATCATCACTGATTTGGGCGTGATGGAAGTGACGCCCAATGGCCTCGTGCTCAAGGAACTGGCTCCGGGCGTGACACGCGAGGACGTCCAGGCGGCGACCGGATGCCCGCTCCACTGACCGGCACCGGGCGCCGTCGGTAAGTCGCGCTTCCTTGGTAGACGCTGTGGGCGTTGCCGCTTAGCCTTGACAGCCTTCAAGCCTCACGCCCATAGCCGCACGCCCATCGTCGCCATGCCTGATGCGCCCTTGACCGTTTCTCGTCCTGCTGCGCACCCGCCGGTCACGGCGCGCGAAGTCTGGGCCTGGTCGATGTATGACTTCGCCAATTCGGGCTACACGACGGTCATCATCACTGCGATCTTCAACGCCTATTTCGTTGGCGTGATCGCGGGCGGGGCGGACTGGGGCACGCTCCTCTGGACGACCTGCATCGCGCTGTCCTACGCGATCGTGATGGCCGCTGGGCCGGTGCTCGGCGCCTGGGCCGACCGCCATGCGGCCAAGAAGAAACTGCTGCTCTATTCGACGGTCGGCTGCGTCATCGCGACCCTGCTGCTCGCACCGGTGGCGGCCCAGGGTTCCGCCCTGATCTGGCTCGCCTGCCTCGTGTTCATCGCGAGCAATGTCTTCTACTCGCTCGGCGAGAACTTCACCGGGGCCTTTCTGCCGGAGCTCGCGAAGAGTAATCACATCGCCCGCGTCTCCGCCTACGGCTGGAGCCTGGGCTATGTGGGCGGGCTCATCTGCCTCGGTGCCTGCCTCTGGGTCGTGAGTACACAGCAGGCCGCGGGCGCACCGGCAACGACGTTCGTGCCGCTCACGCTGGTCGTTACCGCTGCAATCTATGCGCTCGCGAGCGTGCCGACCTTCCTGTTCCTGAACGAGCGCGCCCAGCCCAAACCGGACGCGGATCCGCGCTCGGTGTGGACGAAACTCGCGGCATCCGTCGCGCAGTTGCGGGGCTTTCCGGATCTGCGCCGGTTCTTCGTCGCCGCGGTCGCCTATCAGGCGGGTCTCGCAGTGGTCATCTCGCTTGCCTCGGTCTATGCCGAGCAGGCCCTGGGCTTCAAAATGGCCGACACGATCAAGCTCCTGCTCGTGGTCAACGTCTCGGCCGCCGTGGGGGCATTCGTCTTCGGCTTCGTGCAGGACCGGATCGGCCACAAGCCTACGCTCATGATCACGCTTGCGATGTGGATCGCCACCGTCGTCATCGCCTATGTCTGGCATACGCAGAGCGGCTTCTGGGTGGCCGCCAACCTTGCGGGATTGTGTCTCGGTGCTTCACAGTCCGGGGGGCGGGCGCTGGTTGGCGTGATGAGTCCGAAGGCGCATCTGGCAGAGTTCTACGGGCTCTGGGGGCTGGTGGTCCGGCTCGCGGGGATCATCGGCCCGATGCTCTACGGCGTTGTCACCTTCGCCACGGCGGGGAATCACCGGCTGGCGCTTCTGGTTACGGGCCTCATGTTCGTGGTCGGGCTTGTCGTGCTGAGGCGCGTCGATGTCGCAGTCGGCGAGGCAAAGGCGGCACAGGCAGCAAAGGCGGCCTGACGCTGCGCCGCAGCGCCCGGCCCACGCTGCAAGGAGAATGGGCGTGAAGATCCGAAGCCCCTGTCCTCGAGTTCGTGTTGGACTGCTGGCTGGGCTGGTTGCGGGTGCGCTGCCGCCTCTCGCGTCGGCCGAGACCGTGTTTCCCCCGCGCTCGAGAACGCTCTTCTCGCCACCGCCCAGGGAGTGCAGGACGTGGCAGCCGCCGCTTCCTGAACTTCGCCATGCGATCGAACTCGGTCGACGCGGACCGCCCGCGGAGGGCAGCGTGGGACGGATGATTCGCATCGGCCGCGATGGACGGTTTGTCGACCTCATCTCTGCACGGACCAACGCCCCGCGCTTTGTCGAGGCTGCAGTGGACTCGTTCCGCCGCTGGACCTTTCAGCCGGCGCGCTGCAATGGCGATGCGATAGAGGCGAAGGCGACCGTGTTCCTCGAGTTCCGCCGCGCGCCGGCGGTCGCCGTCGGGCGCTGACTCGGTTAGAATCGTGGGCTCGGGGCGTAGCGCAGCCCGGTAGCGCGCTTGCTTTGGGAGCAAGATGTCGAAGGTTCGAATCCTTTCGCCCCGACCAAAGCAGCCGCGCAACGTGCTCTGCACTGTCCCGATCGAGTTGCCGTCGAAACACCCTCGGCGGCGCGCCCCGGCGCCCGTAGCTCATCTGGATAGAGCACCGGCCTTCTAAGCCGGGGGTAACAGGTTCGAGTCCTGTCGGGCGCGCCAAGCAAGGCTCTCGGAACAGTTTTTCAGTGGCGGTCGTAGCTCAGCGGTAGAGTCCCGGATTGTGATTCCGGTTGTCGTGGGTTCGAACCCCATCGACCGCCCCAATACACAGAACGCCCCGCAAGGGGCGTTCACATTTGATCGGTCGGTGGGGTGAGAATCCACGGCGTGGATTCGGGTTCGACCGCGAAGGCGGGTGAGACCGGCTGCGCGTCGCGCTGGCTTTGTCGCGTGCTCTCTCGCTCCTCGCCGATCAGGGCGATCTGTCTCGTCGCTCGTTCGCGCCGCTTCGCGCCATCGACGTCGCTCGCTGCGGTCTGACCAGCCTTCGCTCGCGAGCGCCAAGGCGCGAGCGCAGGTCGCCGTAGGCGGCGACAACCCCATCGACCGTTTCAATGCCCGGGGTCACGAACGCGCTGGTGCGAGCACGTTCGCTTTTCACTCACTTGTTCGTCTTGCAGGTCGAGATGCCGAACGGCAGATAGGCCGGACACCAGCCAATGAGTCCGGTGGCGAGCGGAACGACGCCGATCCAGCCCCACGCGCCGACGGTGCCCGTGGCTGCGAGGGCAATCAGGACGAGGCCCACGGCGATCCGGGCGATGCGATCGAGTCCGCCAACATTGCTCTTCATGGCTGCTCCACGGAGGTGTGAATCAGGCCCGTAGCGCAGGACGCGGCCCGACGGCGCGTCCTTGACGTGCGTCACGATTTGTGGCCGAACGAATATTCCGTGACGCGCCTCGCCATCAAATTTGGCGAGCTCCCCGGCCAGCCGAAGAAAAAGGGCGATGGAGGCATCCATCGCCCTCTTTATGGAAGGTGGTCGGCGTAGCGGGATTCGAACTCGCGACCCCTTGCACCCCATGCAAGTGCGCTACCAGGCTGCGCTATACGCCGAAGCCTTGATTCTACCAAGGGTGAAAAAACGGCCTGCGCATGGCAGGCCATGGGAGGGGTTGCATGCGCGTCTGTGGAGGGGCAGCGCGCATGCGGGCGCGGCAGGGAGCCGCGCGGGGACCGCCGGGGACGGGTCGGTCCGACCGGTTGGGGAGCCATCGGGGCTACCCAGATCGGTGACGCCCAGCGCGTCATTGCGACGGCGCAAGTCGTCCATGCTGATAGACGAAGCGCGGCTGTAAATCGCGACATGTTGCGTGAACTGGGCCCTATCTGCGGCAGCCGCTCAAAGCCAAAGCCCCGGCAGCGAGACGTGGACGACATTTCGCTCGGGGAGACCGAGCAGCGCCGCCGCTGTCGCGCGCGTCTCATCTGGGCTCATGTTTCGCGCGGCAAGGCTTGCGATATACCGCGAGATTCGTCGCAGGCGGTGGTCCGACGGCACGCCCGGCGGTATGCGACGTTCGGCCTCGACCCGTAACGCGGCTGCCTGATCCGACCGGGCCAGCGTGCAATAGAGTGCAGCGCGAAGCTGGCGTAGCGCACCGCTGTATTCCTCATTGCTCAATCCCGGGTGCGCAATCAGTGTGCGCATCGCCTTGCAGGCGCCAGTGAAATCGTTACCGGCTGCCTTGAGCTCGGCATCGATCACGGTCCGGCGCGCCAAGGTTTGCGGGTCCGTGGCCTCGGCAGTCGGTCCCGACTGGGACAGCCACAGCCCTTGCGCCGAGCGCAGATCGCCGGCGGCGACGTACATCGAGACGAGCCGGGCCGTGAGTTGGGCGCGTGAGGCGGCGCTCAGGCGGGATTCGGCCGCGAGCCGTGCTTCCACCGTACGCAGTGCAGCCGCAGCCTGGACGGGATCGATGAGCGCGCGCTTGATCTTCACTTCGACCTCGTCGAGCGCGGATCGCACGATGGTGGGGCTGTCCACCGGGGTCATCTCCGCCGCCCGTGCGGCACGTTCGGCATAGGCCTCGAGCGCCCGTTCGGCGCTCCCGAACCGAAGGTGATAGAGCCCGAGTTCGTCGAGGGCTTCCATGCTGTGGCGGTTGCGTCGGCCGGCCAGCTTGTCCCAGGCGCCGATGATGCCGTTGAGTGTGGCTTCGACACCCTCGCTCTCTCCGAGGCGCAACTGGAAATGGGCGAGGTTCATGAGTGCATTGAGCGCGATGCGGCGCGCGTGTTGAGGGGGTTGTTCGAACTGCGCGCGGTACTTGAGATGCAGTTCATATGCGCTTCGGATGCGACCCTCGCGGCCCTGGATCAGTGCGCGATCGACCTCGGCCTCGGCCGTCAGCCAGGCCCGGTCGGGCAACCCCGCAATCAGGGTCATGTATCGGTCGAACTCGGCGTAGCTCTCCGGAAAGCGGCGGAGTTCCCCGAGCATGTTGGCGCGCAAGAGGATCGCCTCGCGCCACCAGCGCTCGGTGGGTGCCGGTGGGCCCGCGGCGAGTGCGCGTTCGACCAAGGGCAATCCGTCTCGCGTTTCGTCCAGCCAGTAGAGGATGTCCGCGAGCAGCACCATGCTTTGCCGTGTGAGCGGTGCATCCTTGCCGAGGGTGCGCTCGGCCAATTCGACCGTGCGCCTGGCGAGCGGCAAGGCATCATTGAAGCGTGACAGGCGCCGCAACGTGGTTGCAAGGTGATGGCTGATCTGCAACTCGACCGTCGGATCGTCCCGAAAGCGCACGGGGACCTCGGCACGCGCCTGTTCGATCAGCGCGAGCACGGTAGGCCACTGTCCGCCATGCACATCCGGGTCGGCGCCATTGAGCATCTCGATCAGGAACGAGGCAGCCTTGGATGCGCGCCATGCCTCGGCGCGAGCCCGCTCGGCCTGCCATAGCGATACTGCGAGCCCGATCGCAAGCGCGAGCACCAGCCCGCTCGCAAGCGTTGCGGGCAGCCAGTTTCTGCGGAGCCACAATCGAGTTCGGTAGCGACGATCCTCCCTGCGCGCATGGATCGGGAGGTGCTTGAGCCAGCGGTCGATGTCCTCGACGAGATCGGACATGGTGGCGTAGCGGGCCTGCGGGTCACGGCGCATGCCCTGGGCGAGGATCGCGTCGATGTCGCCCACGAGGGATCCGGGGTCGGCCGGCGGGGCGATCAAGTCGGGCGCGTCGAACGGCGGCGGTGTCCGGGCGGCGACCGAGACGCGCAGCGGCTCGACATGCAGCACCTCGTGCTCGAGCGCGATCCGGTTGCCGCGCTCGGCGAGGTGCGCCCGGCGCCCGGCGCACAGGTGATAGGCGAGTGCCGCTACGGAGTAGATGTCGCTCGCCACCCCCGTGGCGGTACCGCTGATCTGTTCGGGTGCGGCGTATTCGACCGTCAGCCCCCGGCCGGAGAGTCGGGTTGCCGGCGATTCGGTGATCGAGCGGGGATCGGCCTCGTTGAGCAGTCCCGCCACGCCGAAGTCGAGCAGCTTGATCCGACCATCGGGCGTGACGAGGATGTTGGACGGCTTGATGTCGCGGTGCACCACGAGCTGGGAGTGCGCGTGGATCAGCGCCTCGCCCACCTGACGGATGAGCTCCATGCGGTCGCGCACACGGGGCGCGTGCTCGGTGACGTAATCGAGGAGCCGCTGCCCTGCCACATGCTCGAGCACGAGATACGGGAAGCCATCCTTCACGCCGGCGTCGAGCATTCGGGCGATGCCGGGGTGGTTCAGCCGGGCGAGAAGCTCGCGCTCCTGGGCGAAGCGGCTCATGAAGCGCGCCGAGTTGCTGTCGGCTTTGAGGAACTTGAGCGCGACGCGGGCTTTGAACAGGCCATCCGCGCGTTCGGCGAGCCAGACTTCCCCCATGCCGCCGCTTCCGATGAGCTCGATCAGGCGCCACGGACCGCACAGGTCGCCGGATTTCGGCTCGGGCACCGGTTGGACTTCGGGATGGTCAAGGGCTTCCGCAAGCAGCCGTCGAAACGCAGCGCCAGCATCGCCGACGTGCGTCGGCGCGTAGGTCAGCGGGCTGGTCGGTGATCCTGCGCCGACGTCGGGCGCGGTGGCGGCCGCGCGTTCGAGCCGGTCGAGAAGCCGGACGACCTCGCGATGAATGTCCGGGCGACGTGCTTCGAGGTCGGCCAGATACGTCTGTCGTGCGGGGCCGTCGCACTCGAGCACCTCGTCGAGTGCAACATGCACCGCTTGCCAGTGCGAAAGATCGAATCCGGCAGCAGTGGCGTGAGGCGTACGCTCTTCAGTCATCTGCAAACACAGACGGATTGCGTGTGCCCTGTTGCGTCAAAGGCAGCGTCAGAGCAGGTAGAGTCCATTGAGAACACGGGGCAATTGCTCCACCCGACGGCCGTAGCGCTCGGCCAGTCGCGCACGTGCGGCGCGTTCGCTTCGCGTGTCCTCGCCATCGGTGAACAGCGCGCGCAGCCATTCGTACTGCAGACGATACAGACCATCCTCGGGCAGCGCTTGGGGGGCGCTCGCTTCCGCGGCTTTCAGGGCGGCCTCGAGTTGCTGCGGATGGCGTTCACCCGCGAGCCAGAGCTGGTATGCGCGAGAGAGCAAAAGCATGGCTCGTCTTATCGAGACCTGCTCGCCGCGCTGATCGAAGCTTGCGAGCCGTCGGTCGTAGAGTGTGAGGGCTTCGCCGTGCTGGCCGCGACCGCGCGCGAGCAGGCTGGCAAGCTGCAACTCACGGATCGCGCTCGACGGCGCCCGGTCACGTCCATGGCGTCGACCCAGTTCCGCGTAGCGCTCCGCGATGTCCTGCCGCCCGTAGGTCAGCGCAACGATCGCTGCACGGAAGAGATGCTGCCGGAAGCGCGGCAGGTCGCGGCTGCCTTGGGCCATGAGCTGCTGGACCAAGGCGTCCAGGCGCTCGAGGATAGTCTCTTCGCTCGTTGCGTTGAAGAGAGCCTCTGCCTCCAGGCGACCGAGCAGTGGGGCCGCCGCAGCGCCGAACTCGGAGGCTGGCTTGAGCACGCCGCGGCGCTGGAGTTCGTAGGTCGTTGCGAGGGCCCGCATCGCATCGCCGCGCAGCAAATAGTGCTGGGCGAGGATCGTCAGTAGGGTGTCGATGCGGTCGCTGCGCTCACCGGCGAGGCTCCGCCACTCGTTGATGAGTTCCTGCGCCGTGCGTTCGGCGCTCGTAGCATCCCCGAGCAGCATCTGCGCCGTGAGAAGAAACTCGCGGTGATAGAGCGCCGTCTTCCGGTGCGCCTCGGGCGGGGCGGCGTAGTCCTGCCTATGGCGCGCGAGCACGGCCAGCGCGCGCGGCCAGTCGCCGCCGCGGGAGAGGCAGAGTGCTTCGCGACCGGCAAGGTCGGCCAGCGCCCAGCGGCGCGCATCCGGCGGCATCGTGGCCAGGGCAGGGTGCTGTCGGAGTTCGGCAAATCGGTCGCGCGCGCCCTCGACCGCGAACGCAGCACATTCGATCTCGCTGCGGAGCCGTTCGAGGTCGAAGGCTGCGGCGCTGTCTCGCGGCAAGCGCGCAAACAGCGGTGTGAAGACGTCGATCAGCGTTTTTCTCGCGCCCGAAAAATCGCCCGTCCAGTACTGCACTTCGGCCAGCGTACGGGCCGATTGCAGCGCCTGAATGGAGCGCGGGCCGAAATGCGCGGTCGCAAGGGCCACGGCTCGTCGGGCCAGCGGAAGGGCGTCCGCATCGCGGCTGAGCGAGCGGTAGGTGCTCGCGAGCAGTTGAGTGAGCTCGTACTCGGTGGCGGGATCGTCTCTGAAGCGGGTCGACGTGTCGCGCGCCGCGCGGTCGAGCAGGTCCATGACATCCGGCGCAGAACCGCCATTGAGGTCGGGATCGGCACTTCTGAGGAGTTCCGTCAGGTACTGCGTGGTCTTGGTCGCGCGCGCTGCCTCGGCTTGAGCGACGCGGTACTGCAACCAGGTGGCGACGAAACCCCCGACCAACAGGGCAATCGAGAGCGCAGCAAAACTTGCCGGCAGCCAGTTGCGCCGCATCCAAAGCCCCACGCGATAGCGCCGGTCAGCGCGCCGCGCTGCGATCGGTCGGCGCTCGCGCCAGCGCCGCAGGTCGGCCATGAAGGCCTCGACCGAGGCGTAGCGCTCGGCAGGTTCGCGCCGAAGGGCGGTGGCGAGGATCGCATCGAGATCGCCGCGCAACCGGGCGTGATCTGCCGGTGGGGCGATGGTGTCGGGCGCCTTCGGCAGGTCGGTCTGCCGTGCTGCTTCGGAGGCCCGCGGCGGATCGGTGTGTAGGATGGCGTGCTCGAGCGCGACGCGAGAGCGGAGGTGGATCAGGTGGGGGCGCCGCCCCGTGAGCACGTGATACGCGAGTGCACCCAGCGAATAGACGTCGGTAGCCACACCGCTTGCCTCGCCCGTGATCAGCTCGGGCGCCGCGTATTCGAGCGTGAGTCCGCGCCCAGCGATGCGGGTTGCCGATGGGGCGTCCGGTGCGGCGGCGTCCGATCCGTCGTCGAGCCAGCCTGCCACACCGAAGTCGAGCAGTTTGACTCGCCCGTCCTGCCTCACGAGCACATTGCTCGGCTTGATGTCCCGATGCACCACGAGCTGCCGGTGCGCATAGGCCAGTGCGTCGGCCACCTGCTCGATCAGGGCGATCCGGGCGTCGAGATCGCAGCGGGTTTCGTTGACGGCGTCGAGCAGCGGTCGGCCGTCGACATGCTCGATCACGAGATAGGGCACGTTCCCGGCGCGACCTGCATCGATGAGGCGCGCGATGTGCGGGTGATCGAGCCGCGCGAGGAGCGCGCGCTCCTGGCCGAAGCGCGCCTCGAACCGCTCGGGATCATGGCTCGCATGCAGGAACTTGATGGCCACCTGGGCGGTGTACAGGCCATCCGCGCGTTCGGCGGCCCACACTTCACCCATGCCCCCTACACCCAAGAGCGAGGTGAGGCGCCACGGACCGCAGCGGTCCCCGGCCGCGCGGGCGCTTGGGGTGGGACCTGGTTCATCGCGGTGCAGGGCGTGGCTGAGTAATTGTTCGAATGCGCCTTGTCGCTCGCTGCCGATCAGGGTGGCCAGTTCGGTGGTCAGTCCCTGAGTGGAGATGCCGCGGCCGGGCCGAAGCGTGGCCGCGCCATGCATGCGGGCGAGCAGGCGATGGATCTCGCGGGCCAGGTCGGGATCCTCGCGCTCCAGGCGCTCGAGCGATGCCGTGCGTTCGGGTTCGGAGGCGTCGAGCAGGCGATCGAGACACGCGTTCGTGCGCCGCCAAAAGTCGTCTGCGGCAGAAGCGCCGCCGGCGACTGCCGTGGCCTGAGCAATGGCATCGTTGCTGACCATGGGACCGTTCATCTGCTTTGCGGTAACAGACGCAGGCTGCAGAGAAAGCCTGTCAAGCCCGGTTCAACGACGGGGGGCGTCGAGCCATTCCGCGAGCAGGGCGCGCGCCTTGAGCACTTCGCGATTGATGGTCCGCGTCGAGACACCGCGTTCGAGCGCAGTTTCCTCGATCGTCATGCCACAAAAGAAGTGAAGCTCTGCAGTCTGATACATGCCGGGGTCCACTGCCTGCAGGCGCTTCAATGCATCATCGAGCGCGATCACGTCCACGGCCGAGAGCAGCGGCTCGGGGCTCGACTCGGCGTGCGAGAGCGTGAGGAGCGTGGCGCCTCCACCGCGCTTTTCGGCGTCGCGGGCCCGGACATGGTCGATCACGATCGAGCGCAGCACGCGGCCGACGTAGGCGAAGAACTGCACGCGGGATTCTCCGCGCAGGCCCTCGCGTTCCGCCATGCGCATGAAGCCCTCGTGCACGAGGGCGGTGGCGTTCAAGCCCGTCACGCCGCCGGCTTGCGCCAGCCGGGCCCGTGCGACACGCTTGATCTCCGGGTAGAGGGTCGCGAACAACTGACCCATGGCCTCGCCATCGCCGGCGGAGGCGCGCAGGATGAGTTGCTCGGTTTGTCCGGCGGAGTCGGGCATGGGCAGACGGAAAAAGCGCAACCGTGGAGCGCTGCGCCCTCCAGCGCTGCGGCAGGGTGTTGCTTCGACAGTGGCAGTTTAAGCCGCTCGGCCGATTTATCGTGTGTCGGTTTAGTAGCCGACCGCCGCGCCGTCGGCCCGCGGCTCGCTGCCGGCGACATAGCCGTGCTCGGTGCGCCAGATGATCTGGCCCGAGCCAAAGCCGCCATGACTTGCCTCGGGGCTTGCGAGTCGGTGGCCGCGACGCTCGAGTTCCTGCCGGATGTCTGCCGGGACGGTCGCTTCGAGCACGACGTCGAGGCCAGATTCGGCGCGGAATCGGGGCGCATCTAGCGCGCTTTGCGGGTTCTGCCCGAAGTCGATCATCCGGATCGCGGTCTGGAGGTGCCCCTGCGCCTGCATGTGCCCGCCCATCACGCCGAAGGCGGCGGCAGGACGGCCGTCCTTCAGGATGAAGCCGGGAATGATCGTGTGGAACGGGCGCTTGCCGCCGGCGACCTGATTCGGGTGCCCGGGCTCGTGGGTGAAGCCGTGCCCGCGGTTCTGGAGCGAGATCCCGTCGACCACGACCCCCGAGCCGAAGCCGTGGAAGTTCGACTGGATCAGCGACACCATCATGCCCGAGGCATCCGCTGCGTTCAGATAGACCGTACCGCCTCCGAGTTCGGCCGAGGGCGAGAAGTCCTGCGCCCGCTTCGGGTCGATCAAGGCCGCGCGGCGGCGCAGGAAGTCCGCCTCGAGCATCGCCTCGGGCGCGACCCGCATGAAGGCGGGGTCGGTGATCTGCGCGTGCACGTCGCGGAAGGCGAGCTTCATCGCCTCGATCGCCGTGTGCCAGGTGTCCGGATGATCCGGCCCCCAGCGCGCGACATCGAACTCCCGCAGGATGCCGAGCGCCATGAGCGCGGCGATGCCCTGCCCATTTGGGGGGATCTCGCAGATCTCGTGGCCGCGGTAGTCGAGCCGGAGCGGTTCCACCCAGTCGGCCGTATGGGCGGCCAGATCGATGCCAGTCATCATCCCACCATGAGCCTTCGCGTGTGCGACCAGGCGGTTTGCGAGCACACCCCGATAGAGCGCTTCGCCCTCGCTCTCAGCGATCAGGCGGAGGGCTTCGGCCTGGGCCGGATTGCGGAAGCGCTCCCCGGGCTCGGGTGCACGTCCATTCGGCATGAAGTGGGCCGCGAAGCCGGGCTGATCCTTGAGGAGCGGCACTGCACGCGCCCATTGGCTCGCGATGAACGGTGTGACCATGAAGCCGCGCTCGGCAAGCTCGATCGCGGGGGCGAGCAGGCTCGCAAACGAGAGCCGACCCAGACGACGCCAGAGTGCGACCCAGCCCGCCACGGCTCCCGGCACGGTCACCGAATTCCAGCCACGGAGCGGCACGCCCTCGGGGAAGAGATCCGGGTGCCAGGCCTCGGGCGAGCGGCCGGAGGAATTGAGCCCGAGCAGGCGCTCATCGGTGGGCGACCAGACGAGCGCGAACAGATCGCTGCCGAGACCGTTGCTGCACGGCTCGACGACGGTCAACACCGCGGCCGTGGCGACCGCAGCATCGACGGCATTGCCGCCGAGGCGCAGCATCGTCAGACCGGCCTGCGCGGCGAGAGGCTGCGTGGTCGCGACCACGTTGTCCGCCATGATCGGAGAGCGGCCGGAGGGATAGGTACGGAGGTAGTCGAAGCGCATGCGCGCGGATTATCGGCGCAGCACGCCCCGAACCGATCGCGGCTGCAGCAGGGGCTCGTTGGGTTTCTCTGCCTGTCAGACCGTCAGCGCCCGACCTTGGACGCGCCGTCATTCCAGGCCAGACGGTGATCGACGGCGGTGTCGTATGCCCAGCGCCCGGCGCGCTTGGCGAAGCTCTCCATCGATGTCGCCACGCGGGCGAACATCGGGTTCTGTGCGGAGCGGCGCTCGATGATCCGGCCCCAGGCCTGCAACTGTGCTTGGAGGATCGCCTCAGGCGTGCGCAGGAAGACCACACCCGCCTCACGCATGGCCGCGTAGTCCTTGGAGTAGCGGTCGATCGCCTTCCAGCTCATCTCGGCCGAGCAGGCCTGCACCGTCGCCGCGAAGGCGGTCTGCAGTTCGGCAGGCAGGCGCGCGAAACGCGTTCGGTTGACGAGGATTTCGAACTGCTCGCAGGGTTGGTGGAAGGACTGCAGCATGCAGTACTTCGCCACTTCGGGAAAACCAAGACCCCGGTCGGAGGTCGGGTTGTTGAATTCGGCAGCGTCGAGCTGGCCCCGGTCGATGGCGGTCACGATTTCGGTGGCCGGCAGGCTGTTCACACGCATGCCGAGCTCGGTCAACATCTCAGCGGCAAGCCCGACCGTACGGAAGCGCAGCCCCTTCAGGTCGTCGAGGCTGCGGATCGGTCTCTTGAACCAGCCGAGCGGCTGGGTCGGCATGGGGCCGTAGAGGAACGAGCGCACATCGAGATCGAGTCCTTTGTAGATCTCCTCGAGCAGGGCTTTGCCACCGCCGTGCTCATGCCAGGCGAGCAGCATGTTCGCATCCATGCCGAAGGCCGGTCCCGATCCCCAGAGCCCGAGGGCGCTGTTCTTGGCCGTCCAATAGGCGAGCGTTCCGTGCCCGGCGTCCACCGCGCCGCGGGAGACGGCATCGATCAGGTCGAAGGCCTTGACCACGGTGCCCGCAGGCAGCGTCTCGATGCGCAGTCGCCCGGCAGTGACCTGCCCGAGTTTCGTCGCAAAGTCACGTGCGAACTCGTGGAAGATGTCGCGGGCGGGCCAGGCGGTCTGCATGCGCATCACGATCGGCCGCTTCGCATGCACCGCGGGCGCGGCAGCAAGCCCGAGCCCGCTTGCGACTGCGCCCTGGAGCAGGCGACGACGCGCCGGGCGGCGCTTTGCCTCGTCACTTGCCTGGGAGTTTGGGGCGGGTGGCGTGTCGTTCATGGATGGGCGCATTGCGCATGACATTGTGTTGGCGAGCGCAGGAACCCGCTATCGGGTTTGCAGCAGGTCAATGAAAATCGTGCGAGACAACCGCCAGGTCACCGAGCAGATGCGAAGCATCCTCCAAGTGCTCCGCGATCAGGTGTGTGATCGGGCCCTGGCGTTCGAGCCGTCCATGCACGATCAGCAGTCGTGCGGCAACGAGCGCCCGTCGCTGATCTGGCTGTTCTGCCAGTCGGCGCCAGACCACCACATTCGTGTTGCCAGTTTCGTCCTCGAGCGTGACGAAGGTGACGCCGCTTGCCGTGCCAGGGCGTTGCCGGCAAGTGACGAGGCCGGCGACCCGGATCCGGCGGCCGTGAGCGATGCGTTCGAGATCGGACGCGCGGCGCGTGTGGCCGAGCCGACGGCGCAGAAGTGCGAGCGGATGGGCACGCAGCGTGAGCCCAAGCGCCCGGTAGTCGGCCACCACCTCCTGGCTTTCGGTGAGCGCTGGCAGTGGCGCGGATTCCGCGGGTAGCGCTTCGGGCGCGGTCTCGGCCTGGGGGGCCAGGGCGTCGAGAGGCAGCGCAGGCAGGTGCGCGGCGGCCGCTTCCCAGCGCTGGTGGATCCGGTGCCCGGCGATCGAGCGGAAGGCATCGGCGGCTGCAAGCGCCTTGACCGCGCCGGCATCGAGCCCGGCGCGCCGGACGGCTTCGGTAATCGAGCTGAAGGGGCCGCCCGCATCGCGTGCCGCCACGAGTGCGCGGCCAGCGCGTTCGGCGAGACCGTGCACGCACTTCAGGCCCAGGCGCAGCGTGCGGCCGTGCGCCCGGCAGTCCCAGCCGCTTTCGTTGACGTCGACCGCGAGCACGGTGACGCCGTTTCGGCGCGCATCCTGCACGAGCTGTGCGGGCGAGTAAAAGCCCATCGGCTGCGCGTCGAGGAGTGCCGCGCAGAAGTGGGCCGGGTAGTGGCATTTGAGCCAGGCCGAGGTGTAGACGAGCAGCGCGAAGCTCGCGGCGTGCGATTCGGGAAAGCCGTAGGTGCCGAAGCCCTTGATCTGGGCGTAGATCGATTGCGCGAACTCGAGCGAGTAGCCATTGGCGAGCATGCCGCGCGTGAGCTTGTCCTCGAGATGCCCGAGTCCACCTTTGCGCTTCCAGGCCGCCATGGCACGGCGCAGCTGGTCGGCCTCGCCCGCGGTGAAGCCCGCAGCCACCATGGCCAGTTGCATGACCTGCTCCTGGAAGATCGGGATGCCGAGCGTGCGGGCGAGCACGCCCTCGACCGCTTTCGAGGGGTAGCGCACGGGCTCCAGGCCCTGACGCCGCCGCAGATAGGGATGCACCATACCGCCCTGGATCGGGCCGGGGCGGACGATCGCCACCTCGATGACGAGATCGAAGTAGTTGCGCGGCCGAAGGCGCGGCAGCATGTTCATCTGTGCGCGGGATTCGACCTGGAAGACGCCAGTGCTTTCGCCACGGCAGAGCATGTCGTAGACCGCCGGGTCTTCGGCCGGGATGTCGGCGAGCGTGAAAGGGCGGCCCAGCTCGCGCGAGAGCGAGTCGAGCGCCCGGCGGATCGCGCTCAGCATGCCGAGCGCAAGCACATCGACCTTCATGAGCCCGAGTGCTTCGAGGTCGTCCTTGTCCCACTGGATCACGGTCCGCTCGGGCATCGCGGCGTTTTCGATCGGCACCAGCCGGTCGAGCCGATCGCGGGCGATCACGAAGCCGCCGGTATGTTGCGACAGGTGCCGCGGAAAGCCTGTCAGCGTCTGCGCGTGCTCGATGAGCATGGCAATCACGGGCTGCGTGGGGTCGAGGCCGACCTCGCGCAGACGCACTTCGAGTTCGCCGCCGCGGTCCCAGTAGGTGAGATTGCGGCTGATCGCATCCAGCAGGTCTTGCCCGAGGCCGAGTGCGCGGCCCACGTCGCGCAGTGCTCCCTTCACGTGATAGGTGTTGACCGCGGCGGCCAGTGCCGCGCGGTGGCGGCCGTATCTGGCGTAGATGTACTGGATGACCTCCTCGCGCCGCTCATGCTCGAAATCGACGTCGATGTCGGGCGGCTCGTTGCGCTCCTTCGAGATGAAGCGCTCGAAGAGCATCGCCATGCGTGCCGGATCGACCTCGGTGATGCCCAGGCAGTAGCAGACCGCGGAATTGGCCGCCGAGCCCCGGCCCTGACAGAGGATGCCGCGCGAGCGGGCGAAGCCGACGATGTCGTAGACCGTGAGGAAGTAGGGCTCATAGCCCAGCTCGGCGATCAGGGCAAGTTCCTTCTCGATCAGGGTGCGGGCGTTCTCGGGGATCACCTGGCCGTAGCGGCGATGGGCTCCAGCGAAGGTCTCCGCGCGCAGGTGGCTTGCCGGCGTGTGTCCAGCAGGCACGATCTCTTCCGGGTATTCGTAGCGCAGCTCGTCGAGTGAGAACCGGCACCGCTCAGCGATGAGTGTGCTTTCGATCAGCAGTTCGACCGGGTAGAGCGCGGCGAGCGCAGGCAGAGGACGAAGCACACGTTCGGCATTCTGGTGGGCGAGTGCGCCCAGCTCGCGCACGGTTTTCTTCTCTCGCATGGCGGTGAGTACATTGGCCAGCGTCTGCCGTGAACGTTCGTGCATGAGCGCCTGTCCGAGAGCGGTGAGCGGCCTGCCGTGACGTGCCGAAAGTTGCCGGGCGTACCTGAAACGTTCGGCATCATCGCCTGCGAGCAGACGCGTGTAGCCGACCGCCGTGGGCAGATGAGCCAAGGCATCGAGCAACGCGTCGTCCTGGGCAACATCCCCGCTGGGAAGCAGGATCGCCTCGCATTCGGCGACCGCGCGCAGATCATCGGGCACGAAGCGGTAGGCGCCTTTCACGGCGCGCCCGCGGCAGCGGGTGATGAGCTGGGCGAGATCGCCATAGCCCGCGCGGGTCTGCGCGAGCAGGACGAGGCGGGGGCAGGGGGCGCGGTCCGTCTCGAGCCGAAACAGGCTACCGACGATCAGTCGGAATGCTGGGCCCGCCGGGCTCGCTGGGGCGAGCGTTTTCGCTTCGAGGTGGGCGCGCACGACACCGGCGACCGAGCATTCGTCCGTGAGGGCGAGCGCACGATACCCCAAGGTCTGTGCCGTGCGCACGAGCTCCTCGGGGTGCGAGGCGCCCGCGAGGAAGCTGTAATTCGATTGTGCGCAGAGCTCGGCGTAGACGGGGAGCATGAACGGTACGGTTCCATCGATGGGCGAAACACAAGCTCAGGCGAAGATGCCCTGCACGAACCACGTTGCATGACGGCGATCACGAAAGAGCCAGAGCGTTCTCTGGTCGGGCAGCCGCGCGATGTAGTAGTCGCGCTCGATGACGTCGTCGGGCGTGGCCGGGGCTGCCTCGGACGAGGGCCAGTGTGCGAGGATGCGCTCGGGTTGCGTGCGCTCGATGGCGCGCCTGAGATTCGGCCATTGACCTTTCCATTCGCTTTCGGTCAGGCGGCGAGGTGGATCGATCAGAAAAAGCGGCCGCACACCGGCCGGGGCTTCGATTTCGGCGTGCCGGGTCGCCTCATCGCTTTCAGGCAGCGGGGTCGTCTGCCGCCGCGGTGGGCGGATGTGCGCGGCCCCGAGCCGGAGCCGAAGCAAGGCGAGCAGATCCCGCCAGGGTTTGTCCTGCCGCCGGGCGAGATCGAACAGATCGACCGCTTCGAATTGCATCGGTTCGAGCCGATCGCAGTGAAGTTCGATGCGCGAGACTTCATGGGTGAGCGGCATGCGTTCGAGTGCGGCCTTGACGAGGCGTACCCAGTCGGCCGCTGCGACCGTGGGCGAGGCAGCGGCGATGGGCAGGCCCGTCCGCTGCTCACGCCCTGTGTGAAAGCCGAATTCGATCACCTGTGCAGCAAGCGCCCGTTCACGGAGGAAGCGCTCGAGGTCGCTGAGCAGAGCCTCCACGCCCGGCAGCCAGTGTTGTATTTCGCATGCGGGGTCGATGAGTTCGATCTGTGTCCGAAAGACCGTTGTGGGCTGCCACCAGGCCAGCACCTCTTCACACCGTGCATGGGCGCGGTCGAGCGAATCGGTGAGTGCTGGGCCGAAACGGCGGGCGAGTTCGGTTTTGGGCAGGCGATCGACTTCGCCGACGGTGGAGAGATTGAGCTGGCCGAGTTCATCGATGAGCGGGGGCGACCAGTCGGTCGTGGTGATCGGCAGCGCCTCTAGCCAGTCCGCGATCGGGGGATGCGCGACGAGCCGACGATGACCGCGCGCGAGCCAGTCGGCCGCCGTGGCGCTGGGCGCAGCGATCAGGTGGTGGCGCGCGGCGATCGGTTCGACCGCCTGCGTGACGGTGTTACAGAGCGTATCGATCCCCCCGAAGAGCCGGAGCGAGGCAGTGACCTCGGCGATGAGGCTGGCTCGTGCCGCATGGATGTGCACTTGAGGCGTGAAGGCGGCCAGTGTTGCGGCCAGGCATTCGAGCAGGGCCCGTTCACGCAGCCGATCGCGTGGCAGCACGATGAGCGGCTCGGCCAGGGCGCGGGCGTGAGCGAGCGTGTGGCCCGGCGCGATGCCTGTACGGGCAGCAAGCCGATTGCGGGCGACGACCCGTGTACGCTGGGCTTCACGCTCGACAACGACGAGGGGCGCGGCTTCGGCGAAGACATGCGACGGCCCCGCCGGTCCGATATGCGCGTAGGCCTGCAGGGGCAGGGCAGGCAGGTGGACGCACAGGTACTGACGCGCCATCGCGACCGTCCAGGTAACTACTGCAACACCGCGCTGACGGAAGTGGCTTGCCGGGAGACCGCCGGACCGGCCACGGGGGCGAGTCCCTCATCGATTGCTTCGCGCAGTGTGTCGCGGGCCTGCAGATGGGCGCTGAGTCGCGCTTGCACGAAGGCGCGGTCGAGTGTGATGAGCGGCCGGGCGAGTGGGCGATTGCGGCACTTGAAGACTTGCAGATCGAGCGTGTCGTCATTCGCTGAGAAGCCAAAGCGCAACCAGGCCGGCGAAGACTGCATACTGCAGCAGGCGGCGCGGTAGTGAATGAACGTCGTCTTTCTGCCAAGGCAAGCCAGATGCAGACGTCGCAGCGCCTCCGGCGAGATGTCCATCCCGCCTGCCGTGCTCCAGAGCAAGACGAGGGCGGCTGAGCCGGAAAGGAGGATTTGTTCGCTGGACCATAGCAATGCTTTCGTCTCGCGCGCCGTGGCGCAGGGGTGAATCTGGGTGATCTGCTTTGGATCGACGCCGGCCTGCGTGAGCGCGGGGGCGAACAGTTCATGCGGTGCGCCGATCAATGCAATTGGACGCTTTTCGGCGGCGAGGCGCGACATCGCCGGCAGAAGCAGCGAGAGCTCGCCGATGCCTGTTCGGTCGATGAGGATTTCAGTCATCCCGCCGACTGGCCATCCGCCCCAGGGCAGCCAGGCGTCGAGCACCGCAAAGCCAGTGGGGACGCCGCCCTCCTGGGGCTCGTCGGTGGCACCGCTGCCGAGCGTGACATGACGCGCGGTTTCCGGGGCCTCGGCCTTGAGCCGGGTCACGAGTTCGGCATGACGTGAGGGCGCGCGGAAATAAGCTTCCATGCCGGAAGAATACTGTAATTAAATACAGTCTTGCAACCATGCTAGATCCAGGGCGCACCTAGAATGTCGCCATGACTTCGCCTGTTTCCGCCTCATCCCGGGCGCGCCCTGTCCGCACCCGCTTCGCCCCGTCCCCCACGGGCACCTTGCACCTTGGCAACATCCGCACTGCGCTTTTCGCCTGGGCCTTCGCCCGGCATCATGGCGGGCAGTTCATACTGCGGATCGAGGACACCGACCTCGAACGCTCCTCCGAAGCGAGCGCGGAGGGCATCCTGCGCGATCTCGCCTGGCTCGGGCTCGGCTTCGATGAAGGGCCCTACTTCCAGATGCAGCGCATGGCGCGCTACCGCGAGGTGATTGCCCAACTCCTGGCCGAGGGCAAGGCGTACCACTGTTACATGAGTCCGGCCGAGCTCGATGGTCTGCGCGAAGAGCAGCGGGCACGTGGCGAGAAGCCCCGCTATGACGGCCGCTGGCGGCCCGAGAACCGCGCCCGGCTCGGCCTCACCCCGCCGCCGGGCGTCGATCCGGTGATCCGCTTCCGAAACCCGGACGACGGGGTCGTGGCCTGGGACGATGCGGTCAAGGGCACGATCGAAATCGCCAACGCCGAGATGGATGACCTCGTGATCGCGCGTGCCGCCCCGGTGGGCGAGGTGGGCGTGCCAACCTACAACTTCTGCGTGGTGGTCGACGACCTGGACATGGAGATTACGCATGTGCTGCGCGGTGATGGCCACGTGATGAATACGCCGCGGCAGATCAACATCTTCCGCGCGCTCGGCGCCGAGCCGCCCGTGTTCGGGCATCTGCCCACCGTCCTCGGGCACGACGGCGAAAAGCTCTCGAAGCGGCACGGGGCCACCGGGCTCGATGAGTACGCCCAGGCGGGCTATCTGCCTGAGGCGATCATCAACGGCCTGGCCCGTCTCGGCTGGAGCCACGGGGACGATGAGATCTTCACCCCGGCACAACTGGTGGAATGGTTCAACCTCGAGTCGCTCACGCCGTCACCGGCGCGTTTCGATGCCTCGAAATTCGAGTGGCTGAACGGAGAGCACATCAAGCGCTTGCCTGTCGCCGAACTCGCGCAGCGGCTCAAGCCTTTTCTCGATGCCCGTGGCTACGGCCCGGAGCCTGCCCCCGAGGTCGTGGCGGAACTCCTGCGCGAGCGCGCGCCGACGCTCGCCAAGATCGCCGAGCAGGCGTGCTACCTCTACGTTGCGCCGGAGGTGCCCGCGGTTCTGCGCGCCGAGCACGTGACGGAAGCGAATCGCACCGCGCTCATCGAGGTGCGTGAGGCGCTCGGCACGATCGCGTGGACGGCCGAGGCGATCGGCGTGCTGCTCAAGGACGCGGCCAAGCGCCACGGGCTCAAGCCGCCGCAGGTCATGATGCCCTTGCGTGTACTGCTGACCGGCAGCACGCAGGCGCCCTCGGTCGATCGGCTGATCCACGCCATTGGCCGGCAGCAGGTGCTCAGCAGACTCGAGTCGATCTGACCTCGAGGCTCACAGGTAAGTCACAGGTGAGTCACAGCTGAATCACAGGTGAGCCACATCTGAGTCAGGGCGCCAGCGCAGCCGGTGCGACTCAATGCCGCGCGTAGTGCGGCAGCGCCTCGGCCTCGGCGCTGAAATTGCCTAAGCGTATCGGCACGGTCAGGCCAGTCCGAAATACCGCTCGAAGAACGCAGCCAGGCGGTCCAGCACAGTCTGCTTCTTGCTTGCATGGCTGTTGTTCTTGTTGAACCGTGACACCGGCGGCAGGATTTTCGTGATCGCGGTGCCGGTGGTCGGGATGCCGCCATCGCGGAATGCGTTGTCGATGAAACTGTGCGTGGCCTCGGCGTTTAGGTTCTCCGCGGCGATGATGCGTTCCAGCTCCTCGGACTTTTTCTTCGCAACGAAGGCTTGCCACTGCGCGTCCACCTGGGCCGTGGTGTTCACCGAATCGACGAACTGCTCGATCAGGTCTTTCTTGTTACGCAAGGAGGGGCTCGAATCGACGGCACGCTCGATGGTGGCGCGGATTTCGCGGTCGTCGCCCGAACCCTTTTTCTTCAGGTACTGCTCGACCAAGAGCAGGATGTAGTCGACATTGATTTCAACCTGTTTGATGAGTTCGATCTCGAACACCACATCGTCATTGATCGACTCTTTATCGGCCGCCGCCAGCGCGCGGAATTCCGCGTACAAGTTCAGGTAGAGGCTCTGGTAATCCTGAAATTCGCGCTCGGTCAAGATTTCGTTCCCAGAGAAATCGTCGAATGCCGTGAGGATGTTCTTCAGCCGCAAAATCGAGCCGAACAGCTTGATGAATGCCTTTTGTGCGGCCTCGCCAACAATGGCTTTTCGGAGTGGGAATCCAACCGTGAGTTCTCCGACGCGCTTTTCGTACTCCTTGTAATACTCGGCATAGGGCTTGAGCAGCACGATGCCCTTGGCGTCCTTGTTGCCAAACAAGGCGAGCGCGTCGTTGGTCTCCTGCTCCAGATTGCGGAAGGAGACGATGTTGCCGTAGGTCTTGACCGAATTGAGGATGCGGTTGGTACGTGAATAGGCCTGGATCAAGCCGTGGGCCTTGAGGTTCTTGTCCACCCACAGGGTGTTGAGCATGGTGGCGTCAAAGCCGGTGAGGAACATGTTGACCACGATGACGATGTCCAGCTCCCGATTTTTCAGGCGCTGCGACAAATCCTTGTAGTAGTTCTGGAACTTGTCTGCCGAGGTATCGAAGCTCGTGCCGAACAGGGCGTTATAGTCCCGGATCGCGGCATCCAGAAAATCGCGCGATCCTTGATCCAGACCCTCGGTTTCGAATTCCTCCTCGCCGAGCAGGCCATCACTGTCCTCTTCATTCGCGGCAAAGCTGTAGATCAAGCCCACCTTGAGCCGCTTGGCCTCGGGCAACTCCTTTTGCTGCGCCTTGAACTCCGCGTAATAACGCTTGGCCGCCTCGATACTGGCGGTGGCGAACAGCGAATTGAACCCGGCCTGCCGCTTGCCGTCGTGGCGATAACTGGCGCTGCGTTTGGTCTTCTGATCGAAGTGTTCGCGGATGTAGGCCACGATCTGCGTGATGCGCTCCGGCGCCAGCAGCGCCCGCTCGGTGTCGATGGCCGGCACCTTCTTGTCCCGGATGTTCGGCGCCTGCTTGATCGTGTTGATGTAGTCGATGCGAAACGGCAGCACGTTCTTGTCGTTGATGGCATCGACGATGGTGTAGGTGTGCAGCCTGTCGCCAAAGGCCTGTTGCGTGGTGCGTCGCAGCGGATTGCCGCCTGTACCTGAGTTCTCGGCAAAGATCGGCGTACCGGTGAAGCCGAACAGGTGATAGCGCTTGAACACCCGCGTGATTTCGGCGTGCATGTCGCCAAACTGGCTGCGGTGGCACTCGTCGAAGATCACCACCACGTGCGCGTCATACACCGGGTGTTTCTTGTTCTTGACGACGAAGCGGGACAGCTTCTGGATGGTGGTGATGATGATGCGGGCGTTCGGGTCTTCCAGCTGCTTTTGCAGCACCGCCGTGGAGGTATTCGAGTTGGCTGCGCCTTTTTCGAAGCGCTCGTACTCGCGCATGGTCTGGTAGTCCAGATCCTTGCGGTCCACCACGAAGAGCACCTTGTCGATCTCTGGCAGGCCCCGCGCCAGTTGCGCCGCCTTGAAGCTGGTCAGCGTTTTGCCGCTGCCGGTGGTGTGCCAGATGTAGCCGCCCGCCGCCAAGGTGCCCAACTGTTTGTGATTGGTTGAGGTCGCAATACGCTGCAATATGCGCTCGGCCGCCGCGATCTGATAGGGCCGCATCACCAGCAGCTTGCGATCCACATCGAACACGCAGTATCGGGTGAGGACGTTGAGCAGCGTATGCTTGGCGAAAAAGGTCTTGGTGAAACCGGCCAGCTCGGTGATGGGCTGGTTTTTCGCATCCGCCCACCCACTGGTAAAGGCAAAGCTGTTGGAGGTCTTGCTTTTGCTGCCGCCTTTGCCACGCCGGGCGGACTGCTCCTTCAAATGCCCGGCGCGCACGGTGTTGCTGTAGTACTTGGTCAGCGTGCCGTTGCTGATGACGAAGAGCTGCACGTACTCGAACAGACCGGAGCCTGCCCAGAAACTGTCGCGCTGGTAGCGGTTGATCTGGTTGAAGGCCTCGCGGATGTCCACGCCCCGCCGCTTCAACTCGATATGCACCATCGGCAGGCCGTTGACCAGCACCGTCACGTCGTAGCGGTTGGCCCGCGCGCCCTCGGCTTCGTATTGGTTGATCACCTGCAAGGCGTTGTTGTGGATGTTGGCCTTGTCGATGAGATAAATGTTCTTCGTGCTGCCGTCGTCGCGCTTCAGGATCTGCACATGGTCTTCCTGAATGCGCGCGGTCTTCTCCACGATGCCGTCATTCGCGCCCGCGATGCAGGTGCCGAAGAAGCGGTCCCACTCGGCATCGGAGAATGAAACCTTGTTGAGCTTTTCCAACTGGCGGCGCAGGTTGGCGATGAGTTCCGCTTCCGAGGTGATGCGCAGGTACTCGTAGGCCTGCATTTGCAACTGCTCGATGAGGCCCTTCTCCAGCTCGGCTTCGGACTGGTAGGCCGCCTCGCGCACGCCCGGGGCTTCGGGCTGAAATTCGGCGACGACCGTGCTCTCGCTGGACAGCGCGATCGGCTCGTAGCGATAGGGCTTCACGTCTTGGCTCATGCTCCCACCCAATGCGCCACCGGCTGCACCAGAAAATCCTCGAGCGCGATGCCGTCGCCGCCCACCAGCAGACAGCGCTCCGGTTTGAACGCCTGCGCGAAGGCCGCCGTTCCCGCGTGGGCCTGTGGCGCGCGGCCGCTTTTCACCTCGATGGCGGTCAGCCGCCGCCCCGCCTGCACGATGAAATCCACCTCGTGATTGCGCTCGCGCCAGTAGTGCAGCGCGCACTCGCCGCGCAGAGCGGCATTGGCCAGATGCGCCCCCACGGCGGATTCCACCAGCCGCCCCCAGAACTCGCGGTCCGCGCGCGCCTCGTTCAGGCTGTAACCGCAGGCCGCCGTCATCAGCGCGGTGTTGAGCACCTGCAGCTTCGGGCTGGAGCCGCGGCTGCGCGCCACATCCCCCGCATACTTGGGCAGGCCGCAGACCATGCCCGCGCCCGCCAGCAACTCCAGATAGTGCGCCAGCGTGGTGGTGTTGCCCGCATCCTGCAACTGCCCCAGCATCTTGGTGTAGGAGAGCACCTGCCCCGAATAGCGGCAGGCCAGATCGAACAGCCGCCGCAGCAAGGCCGGCTTGTCCACCCGGGTGAGCAGCAGCACATCGCGCGAGATCGAAGTCTCCACCAGGCTGTCCAGAACGTAGCGCGACCAGCGCGCAGGCTCCGCGATCAGCGGCGCCGCGCCCGGATAGGCGCCGTAGAAAAGATATTCATCCAGCGACCAGCCAAAGGCCGCGTGCATCTCGGCAAACGACCAATGCGGCACGACCAGGGTCTCGAAGCGCCCGGCCAGGCTCTCGGTCAGCCCCTGGGCAATCAAGAGCGGCGCGGAACCGAGCAATACCACCTTGAGTGGATGCCTGGCGCGGCTGTCCTCGTCCCACAGGCGTTTCACCGTTTCCGACCAGCCCGGGATCTTCTGAATCTCGTCCAGCACCAGCACCGCACCCGCCGGGCCGGCGACGGCCAAACGAGCCGCCTCCCATTGCTGGGCAATCCACTCCGCGCCGCGCAGCATCGGCTCGTCCGCGCTGGCGTAGCGCACCGGCACGGCCAGCGCCTCTGTCGCTTGCTGCACCAGGGTGGACTTGCCCACCTGCCGCGGCCCGCTCACCACCTGGATGAAGCGGCGCGGCTCGGCAAGGCGGGC
>CALDYQ010000032.1 GCA_937944385.1 uncultured Burkholderiales bacterium
TACTGGGGGCCGCCCGAGAAAAGCCCGTGGGTGGCACAACTCGGCGGGCAGAAGGTTTTCGTCGTGCCGCGGATGAAACTCGGCCAGATGGTGGTGCTGCCGCAGCCCTGGCGCGGCGAGACCGCCTGGGGGGCGCATGACGAGAAGAAGAGCTTCCATGACACCAAGATGCCGTTGTCGCACCACTACATCGCCGTGTACCTGTGGGCGCGGGAGCAGTTCGATGCCCATGCCATCGTACACCTGGGCACGCACGGAACTCAGGAATGGACTCCGGGCAAGGAACGTGGGCTATGGGCCTATGACGACCCGAACCTGCTGGTGCGCAACACCCCGGTGGTGTACCCGTACATCGTGGACAACATCAGCGAAGCCGTTCACGTCAAGCGTCGCGGACGCGGGGTGATCGTCAGCCACCAGACGCCGCCGTTTTCGCCTGCGGGCTTGGCGCCCGACTTCGTCAAGCTGGCCGACCTGGTGCGCGAATATGAGGCTGCTGACGAGGGGCTCGTGCGCGAGGGCAGCCGCAAGCTCATCATCGAGCAAGCGGTGCGCATGAATGTGCACAAGGATCTCAAGTGGTCGCTCGCCGAGGTGGAAAAAAACTTCGACCGCCATCTGCGCGAGTTGCAGGACTGGCTGGAATCGCTTGGTGAGGCGCAGCAGCCGCTGGGCCTGCACACGCTGGGCGAGACAGCGCCAGCGGAACACCGCGCGGTCAACCTGATGCAGATGCTGGGCGAGCCGCTTTATCGCGCCACCGGCATCGACAACCCGCGCAAGGCGTTCGCGGTCGACTACCAGAAGCTGCGCGAGCTTGCCCCTTACCGCTTTGTGCAGGATTGGGTGATGAGCGAGCGACCCTTGCAGGAACTGGACAGCCCCGCGCTGCGGGAGGTTGCCAGCAAAGGCCGTCAATATGCCGCCCATCTTCAGGCCGAGGCCGAGACCGAGGCGGTGCTGCGTGCGCTTTCGGGTCGCTGGGTCGATCCCTCCTACGGCGGCGACCCGATCCGCAACCCCGATGCCGTACCGACCGGGCGCAACATGTACGGCTTCGATCCGTCCCGTATTCCCACCCGCTCGGCCTATGAGGCCGGCAAGAAGGCGATGGATGCGCTCATTGCCGAGTACCGGCTCAAGCACGGCAAGCCGCCGACCAAACTGACCTTCACCATGTGGAGCACCGAGACCATGCGCCATCTTGGCATGCTCGAGGCGCAGGCGCTGTACGCCATGGGGGTGCGCCCGGTGTGGGATGCCGGGGGTCGGGTCATCGGTATGGAGGCCATCCCGTCGGTCGAACTGGGGCGCCCGCGCATAGACGTCGTGATCTCGATGACGGGTCTGTGGCGCGACCAGTTTCCCAACGTGATGGAGCGCTTCAACGAGGCAATTGCGCTCGTCGAGGCCTTGCCCGAGGATGCCGGGCAAAACCCGCTGCGTGCCAACACCGCCCGTGTGGAGCAGACGCTGCGCGCGCGTGGCGTCGCTGCAGAGGAGGCGCGCGAGTTCGCCCTCACGCGGCTCTTTGGCAACGAATCCGGCGACTACGGCACGGGGCTGCCCGAGGCCACGCTCGATTCCGACCAATGGGACGAGGGCGACGGCAAGCTCGAGCAGCTCTACCTGGCCCGCATGTCCTGGGGCTATGGGCCGAACCCGGCCAACTGGAGCCGCAAGCTGCGCGACGCCGCCGGCAAGGAGATCAATGCCTACGCCGAGCACCTCCGCGGCACGAGCGCCGCTGTGTTCTCCCGCTCCTCCAACCTGCGCGGACTGCTCGACACCGACCATCCGTTCGAATACCTGGGGGGCATTTCGCTTGCAGTCAAGTATCTCGACGGCAAGAACCCGCCGCTGTTCATCAGCAACATGCGTGATCCAAACCGTGCTCGGCTGCAAAGCGCAGAGAACTTCATGGCGATGGAGCTGCGCAGCGTCTACCAGCACCCCAACTGGGTGAAGGAGATGAAAGCCGAGGGCTACAGCGGCGCCCAGCAGATGCTCAACACCATCAACAACTTCTGGGGCTGGCAAGCGGTGGACCGCAACATCGTGCGCGATGACCAGTGGCAGGAGTTCAAGGCGGTGTACCTCGACGATCGCTACAAGCTCGGCCTGCGCAAATGGTTCGAACAGAAGCACCCGGCGGCGCTGGCGCAGATCACCGAACGCATGCTGGAGGCGATCCGAAAAGGCTATTGGCAGGCAGATGAAAAAACCGCGCGCGATCTCGCTCGCACTTGGGCAGAGGTCAGCCGCAAACACGACGTGCAAACGCTAAACGAGACCTTCAAGGCTTATGTGGCAGAGTTGGTCGGTCAGGGATTTGGCCTCGGTAGTGCGCCGGCACAGGCAGTAAACGCAGCGGCCTCGGGTCGTCCGCAGACAGCGTCGCCAGAGCAAGAGCCCGCTGAGGCAACGCCAAGGACCGAGGCGCCGCCGGAACTGGTTTTGCGCGGCCAGCAGCTGGTCGAGCAGCCGCGCATGACAGCCGAGGTGGCGCAGCTTCTGTGGACCTACGCCGCGGCCATGCTCGCCATCGTCCTTGCCGGTGCGTTGTGGCAGACCCAGCGGGCGCGGCGGGCCCGGCCGCAGACGCTCGGCTAGGCGCGTCTGATCGAACACGCCAAACCATCCGATGAACCCAAACAGCTCCTGATTCCATGAATGCCATCGAAGGCCTGCTCTATGAAACCTCGAAGTTCTTTCTCACGCCGGTGTTGCTGCTGTTGATCCTGATGTTCGTCTACGCGCTTTTCTCGCTCGGGCAGATGCTGATCGAGGCTGTCTTGCGCATGCGTCGGCCGCACGGCTCGGCACCGCTACATGCGTGGCAAGCCCAAAACAAGCAGGCGGGGATCGATGCGCTCGAGTTGTATGTGCTCAAGCAGCTCGAATGGCAACGCATCACCAGCCGCGTGGCGCCGATGCTCGGGCTGGTGGCCACCATGATCCCGATGGGTCCCGCGCTTATTGCGGTTGCTCAGGGCAACACGCAGGGCATGGCGCAGAACTTGGTCGTTGCCTTCTCTGCAGTCATCATCGCGTTGCTGTCGGCCGCCGTTACCTTCGTGGTGCAAAACCTCCGCCGGCGCTGGCTGCTCGAGGAGCTGAACGCGCTTCTCGCTGCACAGCCGCAGAGCCATCATCCGGTAGCAGCACAGGCCGCGAATAACGCAGGCGCGGGGCTATCGCATGGCTGAGCCGCGTCGTATGGGCATCGACATCCTCGCCGACGCAGAGGATGACGATCCGATCCTCTCCGTCGTCAACATCGTCGATGTATTTCTTGTGGTGATCGCCGTGTTGTTGATCGCCATCGCCGAGAACCCGCTCAACCCCTTCGTCACCGAAAACGTCGTCGTCATCAAAAACCCGGGTGAGGCCAACATGGAACTCGTCATCAAGAAAGGCAACGAGCTCAAGCAATACAAGGCCAGCGGTCAGATTGGCGAAGGTGAAGGCGCCAAGGCGGGCACCGCCTACCGGCTTAAAGACGGCACGATGATCTATGTGCCCGAGTGAGCCCCGCGCGGTCGACCCGCCCACGCTCTCCGGCTCGAAACAGCCGGTGAACCTGAGGCGCCCCCCTGGCTGCAGCCGCAGCGCTTCTACGACCGACGGAATGAACACCGGCATTGACTCTCATTGCTCACCCGGTGTGCCCGAAAAGCGCTCCACCATCGTGCGCGGCGGAGCACCTGAAGGCAGCAGCCGTAACCGCTACGACCGTTGCCATGACATCTCTACCCACTCTAACCCGAGGAGCACAACGATGCACCCATCGACCCAATCGCGTTCGCGTTTTTCTCTGACCCGTCCTCGCGTTGTCTTTGCCGCCCTCGCTGCAGCAGGCGTGCTGACCGCCTGTGGCGGCGGCGGAGATGATTTACCTGCGGGCCCAAAATCAGTCGAAATTCGCTTCTCGACCGTGGCGGCCGGCCGCGCGGTCGATTGCGCCACGCCGAGCATCACCAACCTCGGCACCACCAATGCCACGGGCCGCCTGCGCGATGCGCGCTTCTACGTGATGAATGCTGCGCTCGTGCGCGAGGATGGGGTCGAAGTACCGATCACGCTGCCAGCCAATGACAACTGGAACGCCACCGTCGGCAGCGACCGGGTGACCCTGATCGACCTCGAGAACAAGACCGGGGCCTGCAACGGCACCGCCGAGATGAACACCGCGCTCAAGGGGACGGTGCCGTCTGGCAAATACAAAGGCCTCAAGATGATGGTGGGCGTGCCGTTCGTGCTCAATCATACGAACCAGGCCGCCGGGCTCGATGTCACGCCGGCCGTGGTGAACAACGCAGTGCATCCGGGCATGGCCTGGGCTTGGGCCGGTGGGCGCAAGTTCGCCAAGATCGAGTTGGTCGATGAGCTGGCGGATGCACCGGCAGGAACACCAAGCAAATGGGAGGCTTCCGTCTTCAACGTCCACCTCGGCTCCATCGGTTGCACGGGAACCAATCCGTCGGCCGGTCAGGTGGATCAATGCAAGGCACCCAACCGGATGGCGGTCGAGTTGCGTGACTTCGATGCCGATCGTCAGCAAGTCCTCGTCGATGTGGCCGCGCTCGTTGCGAACAACGATGTCACGCGCAATGTTTCGGGCCCGACGGGTTGCATGTCTGGGCTGAGTGACTTCGAATGCACTGGCGTATTCAAGGCACTACAAATCGGATTTGATGGTGCGGCACCGGAGGGCGCTTCCTACACGGTCGGCAAGGTGGGCGATCCAAGCAACTATGGCTTGCCGATTGCCGGCGGTGTTGGTCAGACCGTGTTCAGGGCGGGCGACCGATGAACGCACGGCAGCCTGAGCGCCCTTTGCAATGCCAGGCGATCTGGGTGACCGTTTCCCTGGCCGCTTTGGTTGCCGGCTGCGGCGGCGACAGCGGGATCGCGATCACCGACACGGCGCGCAATGCGCCGGGTTACGCGTGGCAGCTTCCGCCTGATTTTCCACAACCGCTCGTGCCTGCCGACAACCCACTCACCGAGGCAAAGGCAGAGCTCGGTCGCTACCTCTTCTACGACAAGCGTCTATCCGGTAACGGTACGCAGTCCTGTGCGAGTTGCCACCAGCAGGACAAGGCCTTCACCGACGGGCGGGCAGTCGCCGTGGGCTCAACCGGAGAGCGTCATCCACGCAATGCCCAGGGGCTGGCCAACGTGGTCTATCACGCCACGCTCACCTGGGCTAATCCAAGCCTCATGCGCCTGGAGTCGCAAATGCAGGTGCCGCTCTTCGGTGACAGCCCGGTCGAGATGGGCGTCAACGAGCATAACCGGCAGGAGGTCATCGGGCGCATCCGGTCCGATCCGATTTACGCTCCGCTCTTCAAGGCAGCGTTTCCGGATGCGACCGGACCGATCGATTGGCCGCAGATCACGCAGGCCATCGCCAGTTTCCAGCGCACGCTGATCTCGGCCAACAGCCGCTACGACCGCTACCTGCAGGGTCGCGAGGTGCTAACGCCAGCCGAGATGCGCGGTCTGAAGCTGTTTTTTGGCGAGAAGGCCGAATGCTTTCACTGCCATTCCGGGTTCAACTTCAACGACCAGGTGGTGCATGCAAGCACGCGCGTACTCGATACACCGTTCCACAACACGGGGCTTTACAACATAGGCAACACGGGCAACTTTCCAGAACATAACCAGGGGTTGTTCGAGTTCACCAACAACCCGGCAGACCGGGGCAAGTTCCGTGCGCCGAGCTTGCGCAACGTCGAGGTCACTGCGCCCTACATGCACGACGGCAGTGTGCCGACGCTCGAGGCCGTACTCGACCACTACGCGGCCGGCGGACGACTGATCACCAGCGGACCCCACGCGGGCGACGGGCGGCAGCATCCGAACAAAAGCGACCTGATTTCGCTCATCGACCTCAATCCCCAGGAGAAGGCGGACATCATCGCCTTCTTGAAAACGCTCACCGATGAAGAGTTTCTCCGCAACCCCAGGTTCTCCGACCCCTTCGCCAGCACGCCGAAACGGCCGTAGTGCTGCGCTGGGCCGTCGCTGTTTTGCCGGGTATGGCCATGGGATCGCGCACCGCGTCTCGAGTGTTTGCCTCGCCATGGCAGTTGCACAGGGTGCGCTCGTCGCGCTTGCGCCGACGGCGAGCCTCGCGCACGGTGAGGCAGGTGATGTTCTGCCGACCGATCCGGGGGTGGTCGTTGGGTTCAAGGCAGCGTTCCATCTGCTTGATCGGCGGGGTGAGCTGCCCTCGCAGCGCCTGGACGGCGTGCTGCTGCGCGGTGATCGTGGCATCGATCCTGAAGGAGTAAAGTTCGAACATGCTCAAGCCTCGCTTGCCTGGCGCGTGTCTGACAGTTGGGGCGCTTATGCCGCAGCGGCAGCGCATGACCGGGACCCAGTACACCTGGATGCACTGTGGCTTCAGTGGCGTGCCGACCACGGGCCTTTGGCGGCTACGTGGCTGACCCTTGGGCGACAAATGCTCTACGCAGGGCCAGTGATTTCACCGGCCGGGCACCTCGATGGCCGTCTGTTTCCACCGCTCGCCCAGCGTGTGGCCTTTGACCATCAGCTGGCCGACGAGGGCGTGCAGTTTGGCTGGCGCGGTCAGCTCGACGATGCTGCGCTCGCGGCTGACCTTGGGCTCTGGCGCGGCCGTACCTTCCCCGGAAGCCGCGCAGGCGGTAGCCGCACGCCGGGTGTGAATGTGCACCTGGGCGGACAGCTTGGTGCCTGGTCGGCGGATGGGGTGGCGCTGTTTCTCGAGCCAAGGCAGCGGGGGTTGAACACCTCACCGGCGCTCGACCACACGCACGAACCACCTCCTTGCTTGCCACCGCGCCGCGGCGTGCTGTGCTTCAACGGGCGGACGATGCTCGCCGGCGGCAGCCTTCGCTGGCAGGGTGCTGGGTCCTCCTGGCCTATGCCGTTGACCCTCACCGCCGCCGGTTGGCGACGCGAGGAGCGCGGAGCGCTCGATGGTGTCGGCGGGCAGGCCGCCTATCGCGGACGGACGACGGCGGGCTGGGTCGAGGCAGTCTGGGCGGTCAGGCCAGAGCTTTCGCTTGGCCTACGTCATGAAGCGCTCGCGGTCCATCACCGAATGCATGGGCCCGGGGCATCGGTTCTTGCGCGCGAGGCGCGGCTCGACCAGGCCGGTTCTGGACGCCGAGATGCATTCCACGTGCATTGGTCGCCCGAGCGCTGGTTCTCGCTGCTTGGGGAGGTGGGCGAGGAGCGACTTGCGGGGCGGCGGGCGCGCTTCATCGGTGTGCGTGCTTGGGTTTCGCTGGAGCACCGCTGGCCGCAGTAAGGTCTTCTCCCGGGCAACGCCGCAGCACGTGTACGCTGGGCCACCAACGGCGCAATTGGCGAAGCGCGCGAGCGGCGTGCGCGGCTTCGGACTCGGTAGCTGTTCTGGCAAACCGGTTTCCGTAATAGAGGGCGAGGAAGCGCTCGCAGCGCTCGGCGCAGTCCGGCCAGCGCGCGGCGGCACGGTCAAGGACGGAGCGGACGGTTTCGTGTGGCGCGATCGGCAGTCCTGCGCGGCGGAGATGCTCGCGCAGGAGATGCCACTCGCGCACGATGGGATCGCGCGGCGCCTGTGCACGCTGCGCAAGCCACCACCAGAGCGCGGCGGAGAGTGCGCCAAGGACCGAGATCGCAAGCAGCATCCAGCCGACGAGGGTGAGCGCATCCACCCGTTCCACGCCGAGCCGCTTGAGCAGGTCGCGCTGACGGTCGCGGTCGAAGCCGATCACCCACTTCGTGTAGGCGAAGTTGGCCTCCTCCCACCAGCGCTCGAGCAGTGCAGCGCCCAGGAAGCGGCCGCCGGAGATGAGCAGCCGCTCGGTTTCGGGTAGCGCATCGGCCAACGACTGCTCGATCCGGCTCGGCGCGATGGCCGCAGTGGGGTCGACGCGTCGCCAGCGCCCGTCGATCAGCACCTCCGCCCAGGCGTGGGCGTCGCTCTGCCGGACGAGCCAGTAGCCCGAGGGCTGCAGTTCGCCGCCGTGATAGCCGGTGACCACGCGCGCGGGAACGCCCGAGGCGCGCATGAGAAAAACAAAGGCGCCCGCATAGTGCTCGCAGAAGCCGCGACGACCGCGTGGGTCGAACAGGAACTCGTCGATACTGGTGAGCCGGTTCTCACGGCCATAGCGCGGCGGGTTGAGCGTGTAGAAGAACGGTTCGTTCGTGAAGTGCGCGAGCAGTGCCCGCACGCGCGCCACCGGGTCGGGATGCCGTTCGGTCAGTTCGCGCGCGAAGGCGCGAGCACGTGGGTTGCCTGAGGGATTGCCCAGCGCCAAGTCGACCTGCGGGTTGGCAGTCGCGGCCGCGGGGTAATCCGCCCGGGCGAAGGACTGGATGCGGTACTGGAGTGCGCCGTTGGGTCGGCGTGCAAGCGCAATCTGCTGCGCCTCGGTCGCGTAGGCGACGCGCTCGACGGCAGGCCCGGTGGGCAGCGCGATCGGGATCTCGAGCACCGGCAGCCAGCGCGTCTCCGCTCGGTCGAGCGTCACCACGTACTCGATCACGTCGCGCTGGTACTCCTCGGGCGTGAAGTTGACGAGTGGCGTGTTCTGTCCCGTTGTGACCTCCACACCGGAGAACGCCCGGCGCGGGTCATCGAACTCGGGCAGCGCTCGCCAGGTGACGCCATCGAACCCGCGCAGCACCGGGCCGCGCCAGTAGAGGTCCTTGCGTGTCGGCGTCCGGCCGGAAAACTCGACCCGGAGCGCCGGTTCGCGCGAGCGGATGAGTTCGGCGATCTGGCCTGGTTGCATCTCCTCAGAGAGTCCGGTCTGGGCTGCGGTCGGGGCGCTCATGCCCCAAAGCGGCGCGGTGGCGCGCGGGAAGAGGATGAAAAGGAGCGCCGCGAGCGGGATGCCGAGCAGCGTGTCCCGGGTCGATGCGAGCAGGTGCTGACCGAGGCTCATGCCGACGGCCTTGCCCCCGCTGCCTTGAGTGGCCGGCCGCTCGATCAGGCGGAGCGCGGTCACGAAGATCACCACGACCACAGGCAGGGAGAGCGCGGCAGCGAGTCCGAGGTTCTCGAAGAAACTCGCCACATAGAGCACGAGCGCCATGCCCCAGACCACCATGAAGTCGCGCGCGCTCCGCGATTCGGCGAGCTTGAGGGGCCCAAGCACGAAGAGAAACGCCACGCCCGGGTCCCGGCCCAAGAGCCGCCCGTAGTGCTGCCAGATGAGCCCGGCGGTCACGAGCGCGATGAGGATCAGGGCGAGACGAAGCGCGGTGCGCCGTGGCAGGTCGCGGATCAAGGCGGTCACAGCCACGGCCAGGAGGCCGAGCACTGCAACCGCGATCGGCACATGCGCGACGTTAGGCACTTGCGCCGCAAACAGCGTGAGCGCCATGAAGCGGCGCGCCCGCAGGTCGGGCGGCGCGGCGAGCGAGCGCGCCGACCAGCGGACCGTGGGGTCGGAGAGCTGAGGCAGCACGCGCCGCACGCGCGTGCGGGAGGCGCCAGTGCGTGCGGGGCTAGCTTCTGAGGCCATCGATCGTCTCCGGCCGTGTCGGGTAAGCCGCGAGCAGGATCTCGGCGTCGCGTGCCTGCGCCGCACCGTCCGCCATCTCGAGGCTGCCGTTGGGCAGCGTCAGGCGGTAGGCCACGTTCTCGTTGCGTGCTCGCTCCACCCAGGCCGCCATGCGCGCGAGCCGGGCCTCGAGGCCGGGCAGGAGGAGCGCATTCCAGTCGAGGTGCAGCTCATTGCGGGAAGCCGCGGTGCCCGTCCGGGTGAACCACTGGCCGCTCTTGGCGACCTGCTTCCAGGCCACGCGCCGGAGCGAGTCGCCAGGGACGTACTCGCGCAGGCTGTCCGGGTCGTGGGCGACCTGGCTCACGCGGCCGGGGCTGTCGGGTGCGCCCTCGCCGTAGGGCAGGGGCGGGGGCGGCGACTCCGGAGCCGGCGCGATGAGGCCCACCCACGGAAAATGGACGTAGCTCCAGGCCCGGATCAATCCGTAGGGGGCGCGGCTTTCGAGCGTGATGCGACCGAGCGGATGCACACCGCGCGGGCAGCCGCTAAGCGCGAGATCGAGGTGACCGCTTGTGTCGGCTTCGAGATCGGTCGCTTCGCTGTGCACCCGCGCGCGCTTGCGTGGGCGGCCTTCGTGCGCGCCATTCGTGTTCACGAAGGCGCGGATGCCTTCGCGACGCCGACCGGGCGAGGCGAGCCCGAGCGCAAAGACGAGGGTTTCGCCCTCGCGGGCGAGCGGTGAGCGGCCGGGGCGGACGTTGAGCCCGGCGAGGTTGCGGTAAGTCGCGTGGAGCGCGACCTGCATGAGCCCACCGAGCAGGAAAGCAACGAGATAGGCGAGCGCGAGCTGATAGTTCACGCCGATAAGCAGGAGCACGATCGCCACTGCGATGATGAACAGCCCCCGCCCCGACGGCAGCACGTAGATGCGGCGCTGGACGAGCGTGACCTGCTCGGCGCGCGTCGGCAGGTGGCCCGAGGCTTCGGCCCACCGCCGCCGCAGAGGGTTCAGAAGGTCAGGCATGGCGCAACCCGTGTCACGGCGCAGGGACGCTTTCGAGCAGGCTGCGTGCGAGTTCCGCGCCTCGGCCCGGCCCATCGTGCGTACCGCCGAGACGGTGAGACACAACCGGCGACCAGACGGTCTGCACGTCTTCGGGCTCGACATGGTTGCGTTCGGCGAGCAAGGCCCAGGCCCGCGCTGCACGCAGGATCGCGAGCCCCGCCCTTGGCGAGAGCGGTCGCATCGCACCCTGGCGCGAGGCAACGAGCAGCGCCCGCACATAGGCCACGATCGGCAACGCAGTGTGCACTTGAGCCGCACGGGTTTGCAGTCGCTTGAGCTCCTCCGCCGACACGAGCGCGGAGGTCGCCTGCGCGAGGCTGCGAAGGTCGCCGCTCTGGAGCAGTTGCATCTCGGCCGCCTCGTCGGGAAAGCCAAGTGTGAGCCGCATCATGAAGCGGTCGAGCTGAGACTCGGGCAGCGGCGAGACGCCCACCTGATCGAGCGGATTCTGGGTCGCGATCACGAAGAAGGGCGTGGGCAGATCGCGCGTCACACCGTCGACGGTGACCTTGCGCTCCTCCATCGCCTCGAGCAGCGCGCTCTGCGTTTTCGACGGGGCGCGGTTCAGTTCATCGGCCAGGAGCATCTGGCTGAACACCGGGCCGGGCACGAAGCGCATCGAGCGCGTCTCAGGCTCGAAGATCGACAGCCCGAGCAGGTCCGAGGGCAGCAGGTCGTTCGTGCACGGCAGTTTGGCGTACTCGAGCCCGAAGGCGCGCGCGAGCGCGACGGCCAGCGTGGATTTGCCGAGGCCTGGCGCATCTTCGATCAGCAGGTGACCTTCGGCGATCAGGCAGGCCACTGCGAGGCGAATGGCCTGCTTTTTGCCCAATACAATCGAATCGAGTCGCTCGAACAGCGGATCGAGCGCGCGCACGGTGATGGCCGCGCCTCGCTCCGCGTCAGGGCTTGGGTCTCGGGTCGGCATGGCAGGACGGGAGGTGGCGGATGGCGAAAAGCTGGAATCAGGCACCGAAGGGCTTTCTCGATCGAGGGGGAGAGGAGTTTGCGTGCCCACCGTCGACCGACGGAACCCGCAGGGAGTTTCTTGCAGGCTGCACGGCGTGGTTGACTTCGGCCGCAGCAGTCGCCACGGCAGCACGGTCGCAGCCGGCCGGTGCACGGGCTTCGGCGCCGCGGCTCACGCGCTTCAGCCCGGCGATCTTAGCCGACGCTCGCGGTGAGCCTCTGCGTGCGGCGCAGCTCAAGGTGCGCACGAACTACATCTTTCACTATCCCTTCGTCGCCACACCGTGCCTGCTCCTCGATCTGGGCCGCGATGTCGGTGGCGTCGGGCGTAAGCGGAGTATCGTGGCCTTCTCGGCGATCTGCTCGCACAAGCTGGCCTATCCGGCGCGCGAGGTCAGCTTCATCCGCTTCCAGGATCGCGCCTCGACCAAGAGTGCCGCCGATCACATCCACTGCTGTGCGGATCACTCGGTCTACGACCCGGCCCGGGGCGCGCGCGTCGTTTCGGGACCGGCACCGGACGCGCTCGCTGAGATCGTGCTCGAGCATGACGCCGGGATGGATACCCTGCGCGCCGTGGGCGTGCGTGGCGTCGACCAATTCGAGCCCTTCTTTCGCAAGTACGATTTCAAGCTGGCGATGGAACTGGGCGCGCGGGCGAAGGAGGTTGCCGGACCCTCGGTGAAGGTCGAGGAACTCACCGCGTTCTGCCGCAACATCGCGCAATGCTGACAGCGCAGGACGCGTGACCGGACGACCCCGCTCGCGTCTACTCTGGCTGGAGCCGGGGATGCCCTTCCCGCCCGCCGGGACCGCGCACGAACATCCCAACGGGCTGCTCTGCGCCGGTCTCGAACTCACGCCCGAACGGGTACTCGAAGCCTACCGCTGCGGCATCTTCCCATGGTTCAATGAAGGTCAGCCCGTGCTCTGGTGGAGCCCCGACCCGCGCATGGTGCTCTTTCCGGATGAGTTCCGTCTGCACCGGAGCCTCAGGAAGACGCTCCGTCGCGGCGGCTATGTCGTCACCTGCGATCGCGCATTCGATCGCGTCATAGAGGGGTGCGCCGAGCCGCGCCCCGATCAGGACGGCACGTGGATCACCGACGAGATGCGGGCGGTCTATGGGGAACTCTACCGGCGGGGCATCGCGCACAGTGTCGAGACCTGGGTCGAGGGCGAACTGGTGGGCGGGCTCTACGGGCTCGCGCTAGGCCGCGTCTTCTTCGGGGAAAGCATGTTCGCCCGCGCGACAGATGCGTCCAAGATTGCTTTTGCGCATCTGGTCCTGCAACTCACCCGCTGGGGCTTCGGGCTCATCGACTGCCAGCAGGAGACCGCCCATCTCGCCTCGTTTGGTGCCCGCCCGATCGCGCGTGCCGTCTTCCTCGCGCACCTCGAACGGTTGCTACACTCGACGGCAGAATTCACCGACGTGGAGGCCGCATGCAGTGCGCGGCAAGAATGGTGCTTCGACCCGGATCTCTCGGTTGCCTGGTCGAACGGCGCGCCCGGCCAGCGGGGTGAGGGATGAGCAAGCCGGACGATCTCAAAAGCCCGCCCTGGCAGGCACTCCAGTTCTACGCCACCGCCCCGTATCCGTGTAGTTACCTGCCGGAGCGCACTGCCCGTTCGCAGGTGGCCACGCCATCCCACCTCATCGATGCACAGGTCTACAGTGACCTGCTTCGGCTCGGATTCCGTCGCTCGGGCAGCTTTGTCTACCGTCCGCACTGCGAGGGTTGTCAAGCCTGCGTGCCGCTTCGGGTGCGAGTGCGGGACTTCGCGCCCAACCGTTCTCAGCGGCGCACCTGGAATCGCCTCTCGGAGCAACTCACCGCGCGCCGGGTGTCATTGACCTTCGACCCGGAGCACTACAACCTCTATCTGCGCTATCAACAGCTCCGACATGAAGGCGGCGGTATGGACCGGGATAGCCGCGAGCAGTATCGCCATTTCCTGCTCGGCAGTCATGTACACACCCTGCTCGTCGAGTTCCGCCAGAGCGCCACCCGGCAACTGGCGATGGTCGCCTTGATCGATGCGGTGGATGACGGGCTTTCGGCGGTCTACACCTTCTATGACCCGGCGCTCGCGAGCGGACTTGGCACCTTCGCCGTACTCTGGCAGATCGAGCAGGCGCGCCTTGCAGGGCTGGCCTACGTGTACCTCGGCTACTGGATCGAAGCCAGCGCAAAGATGGCCTACAAGGCGAACTATCGCCCAGCAGAGATTCTTGACGGGGGCACCTGGCGGCTGCTCGACTGAATCGAAGGCGCTCCGAAGCGCGGTTTCGATCGCGTCTGTTCAGGCGGTTGTCAGGACGGAGCGAATAATTGGCTTCAAACCCCGCGCAGGGAAGCCAAAAAGCAAGGAGGATCCGCCATGTTCTCGCACTATCAAGCTCACTATGACCGCTCGATCAAGGAGCGGGACACTTTCTGGCGTGAAGAGGCGGCGCTGATCGACTGGCAGACCCCGTTCGGCGAGGTGTGTGACTTCTCCCGCCCCCCGTTTGCAAAGTGGTTCGTCGGCGGCCTGACCAATCTCTGTCACAACGCAGTCGACCGGCATCTGGCGACGCGCGGGGACCAGGTCGCGCTGCATTTCATCTCGACCGAGACCGACACCGAACGCAAGTACACCTACGCCGAACTTGCAGCCGAGGTCAATCGCGCCGCGGCAATGCTGCAATCGCTCGGCGTGGGGCAGGGCGATCGGGTCTTGATCTACATGCCGATGGTCCCCGAGGCAGTCTTTGCCATGCTGGCCACGGTGCGCGTCGGCGCGATTCATTCGGTCGTGTTTGGCGGCTTCGCCTCGGCCTCGCTCGCGACCCGCATCGAGGATGCCAAACCCAAGGTCATCGTCTCTGCCGATGCTGGGATGCGCATGGGCAAGGTGGTGCCCTACAAAGGCCTGCTCGATCAGGCGATCGAGCTTTCAGCGCACAAACCCGAGAAAGTATTGCTCTTCGACCGTGGGCTCGCGCCGATGGCGACTACCCCCGGGCGCGACATCGACTACGCGCAGTTTCGGCTGTCTCACATGACGAAGCAGGTGCCCTGCACCTGGGTCGAATCCTCGCACCCGTCCTACATCCTCTACACCTCGGGCACCACCGGCAAGCCCAAGGGCGTGCAGCGCGACACGGGGGGCTATGCGGTCGCACTCGTCTCCTCGATGCGAAAGGTGTTCGGCATGCAGCCGGGAGACACCTTTTTCTGCACGAGTGACATCGGATGGGTCGTCGGCCATAGCTACATCGTCTACGGCCCGCTACTCAACGGCAACACGACCATCATGTACGAAGGTGTGCCGCTTCGGCCGGACCCGGCGATCTGGTGGAAGATCTGCGCAGAGAATGGCGTGAAGACCATGTTCTCCTCACCGACCGCGATCCGGGTCCTGAAGAAACAGGATTCGGCGTTCATGAAGCGGCACGCGCTGCCGAAACTGAAGTACCTTTTCCTCGCCGGGGAGCCGCTCGACGAGCCCACGGCGCGCTGGGCGAGCGAGTCGCTGGGCGGCGTGGCGATCGTCGATAACTACTGGCAGACCGAGTCCGGCTGGCCGATCCTCGCAGCCCAGGTGGGCATCGAGGACACGCCGCGCAAGTTCGGCTCGCCCTCGTTCCCGGTCTACGGCTTCAATGTCAAGCTCAAGCACGAGGCCACGGGGGCGTCGGTGGGTGCGAACGAGAAGGGGGTATTGACGATCGTTCCGCCGTTGCCGCCCGGGGCGATGTCGACGGTCTGGGGTGATGATGATCGCTTCGTCAGGACCTACTTCGGCATGTTCCAGGATGAACTGGTCTATTCCACCTTCGACTGGGCAACGCGGGACGAAGACGGGTATTACTACATTCTCGGCCGCACCGACGATGTCATCAACGTGGCCGGGCACCGGCTGGGCACGCGCGAGATCGAGGAGGCGGTGCAGGCCAACCCGCTTGTTGCCGAGTGCGCGGTCGTCGGTGTGGCCGATCCGGTGAAGGGACAGATCCCGGTCGCCTTCGTCGTGCTCAAGGACCCCTCCAAGGCAAGCGACGAGACCAAGACCGCCATCGCCCAGACGGTCGACCGCGAGATCGGTGCGATTGCCCGTCCGGGTGCCGTGCATCTGGTCACGCTGCTGCCCAAGACCCGCTCGGGGAAACTCCTGCGCCGATCGATCCAGGCGCTTGCCGAGGGACGCGATCCGGGCGACCTGACCACGATCGAGGACCCAGCGGCGCTCGAGCAGGTGAAGGCGGCGCTCGCAAGATAAGGTGGGCCGAGGGCGAGCCGAGGGCGGGCAGGAACGCGGCTCGGGGCGCAGCGGCAGCGCATCGCGCGGATCATCCGGGCAAAATTCTGTCCATGCATCTCGACCCGACACTGATGAAGTGGCTGCACGAGAACCTTGCGCGCGGCCACTCTCCTGAAAGCCTGACCACTTCGATGCTCGCCGCCGGCTGGTCGCAGGAGATCGCCCGCGCGGCGCTCGACGAGGCGCTCGGTCGCGTGATCAAGGCCAACCCGCTGAGGGTGGACGCGCCGCGCTCCTCGGCCGTGCCGGAGCCGGATCTCGCGCAGTCGCCCTCGTTCATCCAGACCGCGGACCGGCGCGTCGACGTGTGGACGGTGGTCAAACATCCGCGTGTGGTGGTGTTCGGCAACCTGCTTTCGGACGAGGAGTGCGAGGAACTGATCCAGCTCGCACAGCCAAAGTTGAGCCGGTCGCTGACGGTCGACAACCAGACGGGCGGGGATGAAGTCAACCCCGCGCGGACGAGTGACGGCATGTTCTTCAACCGTGGCGAGAACCCGCTCTGCGAGCGGATCGAGCGGCGCCTGGCCGAACTCGTTCGCTGGCCCTACGAAAACGGTGAGGGACTGCAGGTGCTGCGCTACCGAAACGGCGCGCAATACGTTCCCCACTACGACTACTTCGATCCGACCCAGCCGGGCACGCCCAAGATTCTCGCCCGCGGCGGACAGCGCGTCGGCACGATCGTGATCTATCTGCGCACGCCGGAACGGGGCGGGGCCACCGTGTTTCCGGACATCGGGCTCGAAGTCGCACCGATCAAGGGTTCCGCGGTGTTCTTCAGCTACGACCGGCCACACCCCGACACGAAGACGTTGCATGGCGGGGCGCCCGTCACGCTCGGCGAGAAATATGTGGCGACCAAATGGATGCGCGAGCGGGAGTTCGTCTGACCCCCGCTCGCCCACACCATTGGGCGTTCGGTCAGACGAAGGTCAGTCCAGCTTCGCTCCCGAGGACTTCACGACTTCGGCCCAGCGCTTGATCTCCGCGTTCACGAAGCGGCCGAAGGCCTCGCCGTAGAGGTTTGGCGTCTCTGCGCCCATGCCGTTCCAGATCGTTTTCAGTTCTTCGCTGGCGAAGGCCTGACGCAGGTCGTTCTGGAATTTCTGGATGACCGCGGGCGGCGTGCCGGCGGGTGCCCACAGGCCATACCACGTCGATACCGTGTAGTTGAGTCCCTGCTCCTTCGCGGTCGGGATGTTCGGGAAGCCTGGCGCCCGCTGCTCGGCAGCGACCGCGATCGCCTTGATGCGCCCGCCCCGGATGTGGCCTGCCGATGAGCCCATGCCGTCGAACATCACGTCGATCTGCCCGCCCACGAGGTCGGTGAGGGCCGGGCCCGCCCCCTTGTAGGGTACGTGCTGGATCTTGACGCCCGCGGCGGCGTTGAAGAGCTCGCCCGCGAGGTGGTGTGACGAACCATTACCGGCCGAGCCAAAGTTCATTCGCCCGTCGGCGCGCCTGGCGGCTTCGATGAAGCCCTTGAGATCGTTCGCCGCGACGCGCTGCGGGTTGACCACGATCACCTGCGGCACCGAGGAGACGAGCGCGACCGGCACAAAGCTCCGCTCGATGTCGTAGTCGAGCCTCGGATAGAGGGAAGGCGCAATGGCATGGTGCACCGCGCCCATGAAGAACGTGTAGCCGTCGGGGAGCGCCTTTGCCGCCACCGCTGCACCGAGCGTGCCGCCGGCGCCCCCCCGGTTGTCGATCACGAACTGCTGGCCAAGCACCTTGGACAGATGCGCCGTCAGCGGACGGGCGAAGGCGTCGGTACCGCCGCCGGCAGGGAAGGGCACCACGATCGTGACGGGTTTGGCTGGCCACGCCGGGGCCTGTGCCCACGCGGCTGTCGTCAGCGCGGCCGTTACGACAGATGCGGCCAGAAGACGGGCGAGCGACGCAATCATGAATCCTCCTTGTTCCTTGCTGAGTGGGGTTGGGTCCCACCTTTTTAACAAGGCGCTCCGCGCTGGGTGCTCGAGCACGTCGCAGTGGCACTGGCGTTGCTTTTGCGATTGTTACGAAGTAGCATTGTTATGTTGTCACGTTTCATACTCGGTTCTTCAATGGGCAAATCAAGCAATCGCGTCACATATTGCCTCATGCTCGCCTTGGTTGCCGGTGCGCTCGCGGGCTGCGGCGGCGGAGGGGATGAGGCGCACAAGGATTTCTTCATCGACACCAAGGGCCGGCTTGCGATCGCCGCGCAAGACTCGGCGAATGTTCGCATTCACGATCTCGACAGCGGACAGACAGCGGGCACGTTCGCGATGGCGAACCCACCCTCGGCGCTCTATGCGAGTCCCGGTGGGCGGTTCGTGCTCGCCGTGCAGCGCACGAACAACCTCGTGCAGACGATCGACGGCGGCGTGTGGCAGGAGGATCACGGCGATCACCTGCATGACTACAAACAGGCTCCGGCGATGGCGGGCTTTCGCATCGATGGCCCGCAGCCGACGCATTACGATGATCGTCATGGCCGGGCGAGCATCTTCATGGATGGTCGCGCCGGGCCGCCGCTCGAGTCGTCCTACGCGGTGCTGTTCGACGAGGACTCGATCGCCCGCGGCCGTCTGCTGGCCCGCTTGCCCGAGCTGCCCTATGCGGTGCACGGTTTCGCTGAACCGAACGGGGAGCACCTGGTGGTGACGCATCGCTCGGCCGATGCGGTCGATGCCCTACCGAATTACCTGCACGTCTGGCGGCGCTCGGGCGAGACGTTCACGAAGGTACAGGAGCTGCCGACGCGCTGCGACCGCATGCATGGCAGCTACACACGGCAGCACGTCACGGTCGCTGGTTGCGCCGACGGCGTGGCGATCCTCAAGCGTGACGCCGCGGGGCAGTTCACGAGCCAGATGGCAGCCGCCTCACATCGCATCGGCACGGTTGCCGGACATGCAAAGCAAAGCCGAATGATCGGCATCGGCAATGCAGGCACACCTTTGACGAGTCAGTTTTCCGACATCGATCTCGACACCGGTCGCACGACGAAAATCATGATCGATGGCTGGGGGGAAGGCCGACTGCGTCGGGCGCACGGCTGGAACCGTCAGGGCACGCGTTTCTTCGTGCTAGACGACCGCGGAAGCCTGTTCGTCCTCGAATTCGCAAATGGCGCTTGGCGAACCATCAAGCGTATCGATGGGGTGATCGCCGAGATGCCGACGGCTGCGCCCTTCCCGGCGTTCGTGGCGAACGGCGCCAAGGACGAGGCGTATTTCACCGATCCGAAGGGACGCGCGCTTGTCACCGTGAATACGGCCACGCTCGAAATCGGCGCTCGTACGGCGCTCGATTTCGTGCCTTCGGCCTTGGCTTGGGTTGGGATCACGCGATGAGGGCGGCAATACTCCAGCGCGCCGCCCTTGGTCTGGCGGTCGCGACTGCTTCGGCACCCGCTCTCGCTCAGGACTCATGGGCCGTCGGTGCCGTGGTCGATGTTTCTGCGCTATCCAAGACCTTCCCGCTCGGCGCACGCGACAAGGATCTCGGTCTCGGGCACAGCGATGTCACGGTCTCGGGGGGCATCGCCGGACTGTTCGACGCGCGACTGACCGGCGCGGCGCATACCCACGAACGCAAACTCGAGGCGCACATCGAGGAGGCCTCGCTGGCCACGCGTACGCTGCCGTTCGGCTTGCAGCTCAAGGTTGGACGTTTCGCCTCCCAGCTCGGCTATCTGAACGAGCAGCATCCGCACGCAGATGATTTCATCGAGCGGCCATTGCCGTATCGTGCTTTTTTTGGCCAACACTGGTTCGACGATGGCGTCCGCCTCAATTGGACCGCGCCCTCGGCGGCCTACGTCCGTCTGGGCGTCGAAGCCTTTCGCGGTCGGCAGCTCGTCCGGGAGACCGCTTCGGCGCGACGGCCCGGTGCGCTCGTCTTCTCGGCCAGGACCGGTGGCGATCTCGGCTCAAGCATGAGCTGGCAGGCCGGTGCCAGCTGGCTCGACAATCGCCGTGAGCCGCTCATCGAGGAAGACGAGCACGGGCACCATGATCACGATCACGCCGGCGAGCATGAGCATGAGCATGCCCACGGCGCTGCGTTCAGCGGCCGACGGGGGCTCGTGCTCGATGCCGTCTGGAAATGGGCACCTGGCGGTAACGCAAAAAACGAGCAACTGCGGCTCTCGGGCGAGTATGTGCGGATCGAACGCCTCAACCGCCATGCCAGCGCAGACGACCGGCACGACGGCGGCTATGTGAGCCTGGTCTACCGCTTCCGTCCCGCATGGGAGGCAGGCGTCTCGGCAGGCGTTCTGAATGTCCGCATACCGCACGAGGATCATTTCCATCCCGGACGGCTTCGTGAAGCGTCCGTCATGCTCGCCTACAAGCCCGGGCATCTGCAGAGCTACCGCCTGCAGGCCACGCGCGTGAGTGGCGCGCGCGGCTTCGGCGAGGTTCCCCGGTGGCGCGTCGGTCTGCAGGTGGTGCTTGCGATCGGCGCACACCCAGCGCACGGCTTCTGATGCGGCTCGTCGGTCTGGCCCTCGTCGTAGCGGCGCTCATCGCTGCGCCCGGCGCCCGCGCGCTCGAGGTCTTCGCCTGCGAGCCGGAGTGGGCAGCGCTCGTTCGCATTCTCCTGCCTGAGGCTCGGATCACCGTGGCGACACACGCTGGACAGGATCCCCACGAAATCGAGGCTCGGCCGAGCCTGATCGCTGCACTGCGGCGCGCAGATGCCGCCGTCTGCACCGGAGCCGGGCTCGAGGCGGGCTGGCTGCCGATGTTGCAGTCGCGTGCCGCGAACGCGAAGGTGCAGCCGGGGCAGCCAGGCATGATCGAGATGGCCCGCTTCACCCGGCTCATCGATCCGAGGCCTGCGAGCCTCTCTCCGTTCTCCGGTGACGTGCATCCCGAAGGCAACCCGCATTTCCACCTCGATCCCAGCCGTTGGCCCGAACTCGCCCGCGGTCTCGCCCAGGCGCTCACCCGGCTCGCACCAGGTCACTCGACCGCGATGGCCGAGCGCGCTCGGGCGTTCGAGGCTCGCTGGGCCGAGCGCACGCGCGGCTGGCAAGCGCGGCTCGCTGAGGCGAAGCGTGTACGCGTGGCCGTCCAGCACACGACATTCGCTTACTTCTTCGCTTTCGCCGGGGCACGTGTCGTAGCCGACCTCGAGCCCAAGCCGGGGGTGCCGCCCACGCCAGGGCATCTTTCGGCCACGCTGGGCGCGCTCCGCGGTGCGCCCCCCCATGCGGTATGGATTGCCACCTACCAGGATGCGCGCCCTGCGCGCTGGCTTGTGGGGCAGATGGCCGGCGTGCGCCTTGTCATGCTGCCGGCCACGGTCGACGAAGCCGCCGATGAGTCGGCGCTCGTGCGCTGGTTTGACACGCTGGTCGGGGCGCTTGCAGAGGTGATCGCCGCGGTGCCTGCTGCATCTTTGGCTCGATCGTCGGGCGCAGCAGGGTGAGCGACCTTGTGTCAACGCTGTTGTGGCCTGCGGTCGCCCTCGCTGCCGGTGCAGCACTGCTTGCGCCGCTTGGGGTCGAGGTGTTCCGTCGGGGTATCGTTTTCGTCGATCTGGCAATCGCCCAGGGGGCGGCACTTGCGGCACTGGTCGTTCAGATTCGCTTGCATGAGGCAGCTTCGGCGCTGATGGTGACTTGCGCGGGGGTGCTCGGGGCACTGCTCACTGCGGGGCTCGTAAGGCTGCTCGCCGCGCGTCTCGATCACGGGCGCGAGGCCGCGATCGGATTGCTTTACGTGGCGGGCGCGAGCGGTGGACTGCTCGTGAGCGCGCATGATCCTCACGGCGCGGCGCACTTCACCCAGCTTCTCGCGGCCGATGTGCTCTGGGCGGAGCCGAGCCAGACGGTCCCGCTCGGACTCATCGCCCTCGTCGTGCTCGCGCTCGCCAGTCGCCGGGCGCTGGGCGCGCGAGATGGCGTCTTCTACCCCGCACTTGGACTGGCCGTTGCGCCCGCACTCATGACGCTCGGGCTCTATGCCGTCTTCGCGCTCCTGATCGCTCCGGCGCTTTGGGCAGAGCGCGTTCGCTACTCAGCTGCACTGTCCGCGGTCGTACTCTTCGCGGTCTTGACGAGCCTGGGCGCGCTCATCCTTTCGGTGGTACTCGATTGGCCGAGCGGCGCTACGGTCGCCGCCGTGGTCGCCTTCGCAGGGCTCGTCCCTACAATCCTTTCGCATGGCACGCGAGCCGAGCAAGTCCAACCGATCGACCGCGGGTGACGCCGCGATCCGAGACGACGCGCGCGTCGAGCACGCCCGCGCCCATTGCGAAGCACGCCGACTCAATTTCACACCGCAGCGCGCGGCGGTGTACCGGACGCTGCTCGCCTTCAACTCGCCGGTCAAGGCCTACGATCTGCTTACGCGAATGCAGCAGGACGCGCCCGGCATGGCGCCGATGACGATCTACCGCGCACTCGACTTCCTGATCGGGGCAGGGCTCATCCACAAGATCGCAGCGACGGCGAGCTTCGTGCCCTGCGCGCACGAGGGCGCACACGCCCACGGGCAGGTCGCTTTTTTTGTCTGCCAGCGCTGCGGTGCGGTCGATGAGGTCGAGGCGAAAGACATGATCCACGCGCTCGATCGCGCGAGGCCGCATGGGCGCGGCTTCGCGATGCAGTCGATCGAGGTCCATGGCCTCTGTGCCGACTGCATTGCCGAGACAAGCCCGGCGCAACGTTAGCGGCGTGGTGCCCGAGACCGGACTCGAACCGGTACGCCTGCTTTCGCGAGGCGGCGGATTTTAAGTCCGCTGTGGCTACCAGATTTCACCACTCGGGCTGAGGTTCGAGCCGTAATTGTCGCCGAGCGGACCATTGACCGAGTCGAGCGACTCAGCGCGGCGCGGTCGGCAAGTTTTGCGCACGTCCGATCAAGAAGATCGTCGGTCGCTTTTCGGCAAAGCGCGCGCGGTCGTCGGCGGTCCAGGCGGCGCGCGGCTTGGCAAGAACGGCTTCGGCCTCGCCCGTGATGTCCTGCGCAGCAGCAAGGACGAGGTCACCTGGCAGCAGTTCGCAGAGTGACGCGAGCATCTGCACGTGCCGGTAGGGTGTTTCGATGAAAAGCTGGGTCGCACCGGTGGTGCGCACCCGTGCGACGGCATCCCGGATCGCGCGATCCCGCTCGGCAGGTTTGGCGGGCAGATAGCCCAGGAATTCGAAGCGCTGGCCATCGAGACCGCTCGCTGCCAGCGCAAGCAGGATCGACGAGGGCCCTGTGAGTGGCACCACGCGGACGCCCAACTGATGCGCCCGGGCGACGAGTGCGCTGCCAGGGTCGGCGATCGCGGGCATCCCGGCATCCGAGACGACACCCACGTCATGCCCGGCGGCGAGCCAGGTTTCGGCGTCCGCGAGTGCAAACGGGAGCGGATCGATAGGCGTGATCTCGAGGGTTGCGATCGGGTCGGGATGCGCGATCGCTTTCAGAAAAGCACGGGCGGCCTTGGGCGTCTCGGCGACGAAGTGGCGGAGACGGCGGGCAGTCTCGATCGTTCCGACGGGGAGCACGGCCTCGGGTGCCGTTGCAGAGAGCAGGGTCGGTACGAGATAGAGCCTGCCGTAGAGCGTGCCTTCTGGCCGCCCGGTTGGCTCAGCGGTAACCATGCGGGGCGAGGAGCTCACACAGCCGGATGAGCGGGAGCCCGATGAGCGCGGTCGGGTCGTCGCTTCGTACCCGGGCGAGGAGTTTGATGCCTGCGGTCTCTACTTTCACCGCGCCGGCTGCGTCGAACGGTCGTTCTCGTTCGAGGTAGGCGATGAGGTCCGCATCAGGCAGATCGCGGTAGACGATTTCGGTCGGGACACTCTCCACCGCCGCCTGACTGCCGGCCAGCACGCACAGTGCCGTGTGGCAGATGAGGGTGCGGCCCCGGCAGCGTTGAAGCTGGGCGAGCGCGGTGGCGAAATCGCCGGGCTTCGAGATCGCCTCGCCGTCGAGGTCGAGCACCTGGTCCGAGCCGATGACGACGGCCTCGGGATGCTGTTCGGCCACGGCTTGGGCCTTTTCACGGGCCAGCCGCAGGCAGTGCGCGAGCGGTGTCTCGCCCGGCCATTGCGCTTCGGCCACCCCGGGGGCAATGGCCTCGAACGGCCAGCCTAGCCGGGCGAGCAGTTCGCGACGGTAGCGGGAGGTCGAGGCGAGGAAGAGGGGCGGCACGCTCGTGGATGTCGGTGGTGAGGGCACGACATTCTGTACCGGGCCGTGTCATGATGAACCAATGATGATGGCCCAATGATGGCCTTGACGGACTATAATCTCGCTCTTCCGATTATTTCCCCGCAAGCCGAGCCATCGACACTGCGCGGGGGTCGGCTCGAGTGACCGAATCTGCCGCTTCGAAGACGGGCGTTCCGGGCGCGGAGGATGCGCAACTAGGTGCCGGTCGGCATGGGCAGTCGACCACGATGCCCGTCCTGCCAAACATGCCCAAAGCGTCCGACTGGCAGCGGGTGCGCCCGATGCGGGCATTTGCCCAGCTGACTGCATCTCTCGATGCGCAGCTCGAGCCGGCGCGGTTCGAGCGGATGGAGGGGGTGGTGATCGCAGGCACGGTCGCTGCGCGCATCGCGGCTGTCTCAGAAGGGATGTCAGCGGGTCGTTCTTCAGCAAGGGCGACGAACGCGGACATAGTGGCGCATCGACCAGGGTTCACAGTTGAGGCGAAGGCGCACCTTCGCCTGACCTGTCAGTCCTGCGGTGAATCATTCGCCCACGTGGTCAGCACGCTGTCCACGCTCTGGGTGGCTCGGGATGAGCGTGAGTTGCTGGCCTGGGAGCAGGCCGCGGCCCGCGCCGACATCGACGCGGAGGGGGAAGACGGTGGCCCCTCGGCGCACGGTGCGGCCGAGTTGGAGGTCGTGTTGGCCGACGAGCAGGCGAGTGGGCTTAGTCTCGTCGAGGACGAGCTGCTGCTCGCCATGCCCGTGGTGCCCCGGTGCCCGGCTTGCGCGTCGAGCTCCGAACCGCAGCGATTCAGTTTTGGTTAGTCCGTCATTGGTTTGAGTTTCACAGGAGCCCATCATGGCCGTTCAACAGAACAAGAAATCCCCGTCGAAGCGCGGCATGCACCGTGCGCACGACTTCCTCACTGCGCCGCATCTGTCGATCGAGCCGGTGACCGGCGAGCCGCATCTGCGGCACCACATCTCTCCGAGCGGCTACTACCGCGGCAAGAAGGTCGTCGAGACCAAGGCTGACGAGTAATCCGCACGGGCGGGTTGCCTCGGCCCTGCCTGCTGGACGTCGTTGAGCGACTCCACACTCCTCACCCTGGCCGTCGATGTCGACGGCGGTGACCATGGCGCGCCGGTGACCCTGCCCGGCGTCGCCACCTTTCTGCGCGCCCACCCGCAAGCCCGCGTGCTGCTCGTTGGCACGTCGGATTCGCTCGCCCAAGGGCCGTCGCTCATCCCGTCGAATCTGCTCCATCGCGTCGACACGCTCGAAGCCGACGACGTGGTCGGCATGGACGAGCCGCCGGCGCAGGCGCTCAAGAACAAAAAGCGCTCCACGATGAGGCTTGCGGTGGATGCCGTCAAGAACGGCACGGCCCAAGCTTGCGTGAGTGCAGGCAACACTGGCGCACTGATGGCGACCGCGCGCTTCGTGCTGAAAACGCTCCCGGGCATCGACCGCCCGGCGATTGCCTCGGTGATGCCGACGCACTCCGGGGACGACGCCTCGGGCGACGGTGGTGCTGTGATGCTCGACCTCGGGGCGAATGCCCAATGCACCCCGGAGCATCTGCTGCAGTTCGCGATCATGGGCTCGGCGCTCGCCTCCGTGATCATGGGCAAGGAGCGACCGACGGTGGCGCTTCTCAACATCGGTGAGGAGGACATCAAGGGCAACCCGCTTGTCAAGGCTGCGGCCGAATTGATCCGGCAGACCGATCTCAACTTCATCGGCAACGTCGAGGGCACAGACATCTATCGTGGCGTGGCTGATGTCGTGGTGTGCGACGGCTTTACCGGTAACGTGGCGCTCAAGGCCTCCGAGGGCGCGGCGAAGCTCCTCGCCCAGATGCTCCGGGAAGAGCTCACGCGCAACCCGCTCACCACGTTGCTTGCTGCGTTCTCGGCACCGATGCTCAAGCGGTTCAAGGCCCGCGTCGATCCGTCCCGCTACAACGGGGCGTCGCTGCTCGGTCTACGCGGCATCGTGGTCAAGAGCCACGGCGGGACCGATGCACTCGGCTTCGCAACGGCCATCGGCCGCGCCCATGACGAGGCGAAGGCCGGGTTGATCTCGCAGCTGGCCGCGCGCATCGGACGGGTCGCGTCACCGTCGGGCGCACGTGCCGCGCGTGAATTGGGCGCAGAAGCCGACTGATCGCCTCACGGCGGCTGCCACTTGCCGTCGATTGAAGCCGAAGCGCTTCTTGATGAAATAACGTTTGTGTACGCCAGAATCATCGCCACCGGCAGTTACCTGCCCGCCCGCATCCTGACCAATCGCGATCTCGAGGCGATGGTCGAAACCTCTGACGAATGGATCGTCACCCGCTCGGGCATCCGCGAGCGGCACATTGCTGATGCGTCGGAGGAGACGAGCGATCTCGCCGTACATGCGGCTGAGCGTGCCCTTGCGGCGGCCGAACTCGGCAAGAGCGATGTCGACCTGATCATCGTGGCGACGACGACGCCTGACATGATCTTTCCGAGCACGGCCTGCATCGTGCAGGACAAGCTCGGCATCCGGCAGGGGGCGGCGTTCGACGTTCAGGCCGTCTGCTCGGGATTCGTCTACGCCCTTTCGTTGGCCGACCGACTGATCTCGAGCGGCGCCCATCGCACCGCGCTCGTGATCGGTGCGGAGATCTACTCGCGCATCCTCAACTGGCAAGACCGTGCCACCTGCGTGCTCTTTGGCGACGGTGCGGGTGCGGTCATCCTCACGCGCTCCGACACCCCGGGCATCCTGGCCTCGAAGCTCTGCGCCGACGGCAGCAAACGGGGCATCCTCAAGGTGCCCGGCCATGTGCGCAACAACTCGATCTATGGCGATCCGACGGTGCACATGGACGGCCAGGCGGTGTTCAAGTTTGCGGTCGGCGCCATGGCCGAGGTCTGCGAGGCGACGCTGGCTGAGGCGGGGCTCCCCGCGAGTGCAATCGATTGGCTGGTGCCGCATCAGGCCAACGTGCGCATCATCGACGCCACCGCCAGGCGACTTGGCCTTCCGACGGAGCGGGCGATCGTCACGGTCGACCGGCATGGCAACACCTCGGCCGCCTCGATTCCGCTTGCGCTCGACGTCGCGGTGCGTGATGGCCGCATCCGGCCGGGGCATCTCGTGCAGATGGTCGGTGTCGGCGGTGGCTTCACCTGGGGGAGTGTGCTTGCCCGCTGGTAGCCGTTGCGGGGCGTGTCACCTGAACGGCTTTTCGTGCGACGCGAGATTCTTTGCGGCGTAGAAGCAGGGAAAAGCCGGCGTCGACCCGAACGAACTGCCACACTGCGTCCAACAAGGGTTTGATGAGAAAGTCGTGATGAAGCTCGCATTCGTTTTCCCCGGGCAGGGGTCTCAGTCGGTCGGCATGATGGCGGCCTATGGCGATCTTGCGCCGATCGCCGGCACGCTCGAGGAGGCCGATCAGGCGCTCGGCCGTCCGCTCTCTTCGGTCATGAGCGAGGGCCCGGCCGAGGCGCTCAACGTGACGACCAACACGCAGCCGGCGATGCTTGCCGCCGACGTGGCGCTCTGGCGGGCCTGGCTCGCGGCAGGCGGGCCGCGGCCGGTGATGGTCGCCGGGCACAGTCTGGGCGAATACGCCGCGCTCGTTGCGGCCGAAGCGGTCGACTTTCCGTCGGCGATGCGCCTCGTTGCAGCGCGCGCGCTGGCGATGCAGGATGCGGTGCCGCCCGGTGTGGGCGCGATGGCGGCGATCCTCGGACTCGATGCCAGCACGCTGGCCCAGGCGTGCGAAGAGGCCGCGCAAGGTGAAGTCGTCGCCTGCTGCAACCTGAACGCGCCCGGTCAGATCGTGATCGGCGGTCACAAGGGCGCGGTCGAGCGAGCGATGGCGCTCGCGCGCGAGCGTGGCGCCAAGCGCGCGGTGCCGATCGCGATGAGCGTGCCTTCCCACTGCGAGTTGATGCGCCCAGCAGCCGCGGCCCTCGCACCAGCGTTGAACGCCACCGTCTTCCAGCCGCCGCACATCGCGGTCATCCACAACGCCACCGTCGATGTCGCGGGCGATGCAGCGAGCATCCGGCTCGTGCTGGCCGAGCAGCTCTACCGCCCCGTGCGCTGGATCGAAACGATCGAGAAAATGGCCATGCAGGGCGTCACGCACGTGGTCGAATGCGGGCCAGGCAAGGTGCTCGCGGCCATGGTCAAACGCATCGCACCCACGGTCGAGGTGCTGACGCTCTCCGATTGCGCGGCGTTTGATGCAGCGATCACCCAACTGAAAGGAAACGCATGAACGGCAAAGTCGCCTTGGTCACCGGCGCCACGCGCGGCATCGGTGCCGCGATCGCCCGCGTGCTCGCCGACGGTGGCGCGCGCGTGGTCGGCACTGCGACGACCCCGGAAGGGGCAGCGCGGATCAGTGCCGCGCTCGGCGAGCGCGGCCGCGGCATCGTGCTCGACGTGACCGACGGCGCCGCAATCGAGGCGGCGCTCAAGGACATCGAGAGCCACGAAGGCGCGGTCGCGATCCTCGTCAACAACGCGGGCATCACGCGCGACACACTCCTCATGCGAATGAAGGACGAAGACTGGGACGCCGTGCATGAGACGAATCTCAAGGCCGTCTTCCGCCTGTCGCGCGCCGTGAGCCGCGGCATGATGAAGGCGCGCTGGGGCCGCATCGTGAACATCGGCTCGGTCGTGGGCTCGATGGGCAATGCCGGCCAGGTCAACTACGCCGCGGCCAAGGCGGGCCTGGTGGGGTTGACCAAGTCGCTCGCCCAGGAACTCGGCTCTCGTGGCATCACCGCGAATGTGGTTGCCCCGGGTTTCATCGACACCGACATGACCCAGGCGCTGCCCGAGGCGCAGCGAACCAAGCTCGTCGAGATGATTCCGGCAGGGCGTCTCGGCACGCCAGAGGACGTCGCTTTCGCCGTGGCCTTGCTCTGTGACGAGCGGGCGGGCTACGTCACCGGCACGACGCTGCATGTCAATGGAGGCATGTATCTAGCGTAAGTCCCGGCGTGTTGCAGAGAAAATCGCGCGAGATGCGAGGGTCTTGCCGTTGCTTCTTGACGGTTTTTCGGCGACAAGCCTTTGTTAACATTGAATCTTCTGCGAGTGTTCGCAGCAACCAGGGAATCCATCAGGGATCGACATGAGTGATATCGAAGCGCGCGTCAAGAAAATCGTTGCCGATCAGCTTGGCGTTGCAGAGGCTGACGTGAAGAACGAATCGTCCTTCGTCGATGATCTCGGGGCGGACTCGCTCGACACGGTCGAGCTGGTCATGGCGCTCGAGGAGGAGTTCGGCACCGAAATCCCCGACGAGGAGGCCGAAAAGATCAAAACCGTTCAGGCGGCGATCGATTACGTCCTTGCGCACAAGAAGTAAGCCGTCGGCGTGGCTGGGCGGCTGCCTTTCGGGCGGCGCTCGCGGCACACGCACCGAGGGGCGGCCGTCGTGCCGCCCTTTTTGTTGATTGTCGGGTGGAGCAGCCCCGCAGCCATCGCCGGTATGCGGGTCGCCCACTCCACCTCTCGAGGGATTGATCCGCATGACCGCAAGACACCGCCGCGTCGTCGTCACCGGCCTGGGCATCGTGAGCCCCGTCGGCCTCGGACAGGCTGCTGCCTGGGACGCCATCGCCAGCGGCCGCTCGGGTATCGGCCCGATCACGCGCTTCGACGCCTCGGCCTTCGCCACGCGCATTGCGGGCGAAGTGCGCGGCTTCGATCCGGCGCAGTACATGTCGGGCAAGGAAGCCCGCCGCTACGACACCTTCATCCACTATGGGATCGCCGCGGCGAAGGAAGCCCTGGCTGATGCCGGGCTCGACCGCGCAGCGGTGGAGCGGGACCCTGAGCGATTCGGAGTCTCGATTGGCTCCGGCATCGGCGGCCTGCCGATGATTCAGGACACCTGCTGGTCGGTGAAGGAGAGCGGCCCGCGCAAGATCTCGCCGTTCTTCATTCCCGGCTCGATCATCAACATGATCTCAGGGTTGCTGTCGATCGAGTACGGCTTTCAGGGACCGAACCTCGCCTCGGTCACCGCCTGCAGCACGGCCAACCACTGCATCGGCGAGAGTATGAGAAAGATCGAGTACGGTGAGGCCGACGTGATGATCGTCGGCGGCTCCGAAGCCGCCGTCTGCGAACTCGGCATCGGTGGCTTCAACGCCGCGCGTGCACTGTCCACGCGCAACGATGCGCCGAGCGAGGCGAGTCGGCCCTGGGATGTCGACCGAGACGGCTTCGTATTGGGCGAGGGCGCCGGTGTGCTGGTCATCGAAGAACTGGAGCATGCCCGTCACCGTGGAGCGCGCATCTACTGCGAACTCGCGGGCTACGGCGTGTCTGGCGATGCCTACCACGTCACGGCGCCGCGCGAGGACGGCGACGGCGCGCGCCGCTGCATGCTGAACGCGCTGCGAAACGCAGGGCTGAACCCTGACGAAGTCGACTACATCAATGCCCATGGCACTTCGACGCCCCTCGGGGATGTGGCCGAGGCCACCGCGGTCACGCGGGCCTTCGGGGATCATGCCGGCCGAGTGATGGTCAGTTCGACCAAATCCATGACCGGCCACCTGCTCGGGGCAGCTGCGGGGGTGGAGGCCGTGTTCACCGTGCTTGCACTCCATCACGGTGTCGTGCCCCCCACGATCAACCTGCACAAGCAAGACCCAGCCGTCTCGCTCGACCTGGTCCCCAATGTGGCGCGTCAGGCGCCGGTCAAGGTGGCCATGTCCAATAGCTTCGGCTTTGGCGGCACGAACTCGTCGCTCGTCTTTCGCCGCCTTCAATGACAAGAACTCACAAGATGCTCGTCGTCCATAAGTACGGCGGAACCTCCATGGGCTCCGTCGAGCGCATCAAATCCGTCGCCCAGCGCGTGGCCAAATGGCACCGGGCGGGCCACCGCGTCGTGGTCGTGCCCTCGGCCATGGCCGGAGAAACCAACCGCCTGCTCGGTCTGGCGAAGGAAATCTCGGCCGAGGCCGATCCGCGCGAGCTCGATCAGATCGCCTCGACTGGCGAGCAGGTCTCGGTCGGCCTTCTCGCGATCGCCCTGCAGGCGCTTGGCGTCAAGGCCAAGAGCTACACCGGCTGGCAAGCAGGAATCAAGACCGACAGCGCATTCACCAAGGCGCGCATCACCGAGATCGACGGGGCCAAACTGCTCTCCGACCTCGATGCCGGTGTGATTCCGATCGTCACGGGTTTTCAGGGCATCGACGGGGCAGGCAACATCACGACCCTGGGTCGCGGGGGCTCGGACACCCAGGCCGTGGCCGTCGCTGCAGCGATCAAGGCCGACGAGTGCCTGATCTACACCGACGTCGATGCGATCTACACGACCGACCCGCGCGTCGTCGAGGACGCGCGGCCGCTCAAGGTCATCGCCTTCGAGGAGATGTTCGAGCTCGCCTCGCTTGGCTCCAAGGTCCTGCAGATCCGCTCGGTGGAATTCGCAGGAAAGTACCGGGTGCCGACCCGCGTGCTGTCGAGCTTCACCGATCCCCTGATTCCAATCGAGATCGAGGCCAAGAGTGGCACCCTGATCACCTTCGAGGAAGACGAAAAGATGGAACAAGCCGTCGTATCTGGCATCGCCTTCAACCGCGACGAGGCCAAGATTACCCTGCGTGGTGTGCCCGACATGCCGGGTATCGCCTACAAGATCGTCGGTCCGATCGGAGAGGCCAACATCGACATCGACATGATCGTCCAGAACATCGGGGAGAGCGGGCACACCGACTTCTCCTTCACGGTGCATCGCAACGAGTTCGATCGCGCGATGAGGGTCCTGAACGAACAGGTCAAGCCCGCGCTCGGCGCGAAGGAGGTCGTGGGCGACAACAGGGTGTGTAAGGTATCGATCGTCGGCATCGGCATGCGCTCGCACGTTGGCATCGCGGCCACGATGTTCAAGGCACTGGCCGACGAAAACATCAACATCCAGATGATCACGACGAGCGAGATCAAGACCTCGGTGCTCGTCGATGACAAATACATGGAACTGGCCGTGCGGGCGCTGCACCGGGCGTTCGAACTGGACAAGGAACCGGCTGCCCGAGCTGCCTGAGCACCCGGCTCGCGGCTACAATCCGAGGAGAGGAGACGTGACCGAGAGGCCGAAGGTGCTCCCCTGCTAAGGGAGTATGCGTGCCAAAACATGCATCGAGGGTTCGAATCCCTCCGTCTCCGCCAAACAAAAAAGCCCCCGAAGTGGGGCTTTTTGTTTGGCGCGGAAAGTTCGAGGGATGAGAACCCGAGAAGAGGGTTCGGTGGAGGGCGCCGCGGCGCGGCGTCCGGAACGACGCCCGGAGGGCGGCCCCGAGCGGAAGCGAGGGGT
>CALDYQ010000033.1 GCA_937944385.1 uncultured Burkholderiales bacterium
GCGGCGAGACGAGCACATGGCTCAGCTGGTCCTGCGGTCGGCCATAGAGGCTCATGGCCGCGCCGAGCAGGTAGCCCATCGTCTTTCGGCCGCCGGCGATCGAGGCGTGCACCTCGGTGTGCGCCTCGGCAGTGAGCTGCCGCACGAACTCGGCAATCGTGCTGGCCGCGCTGTCGTTGTCGGCGTCATTGCGGATGTCGTCGAGCGCGTTGCCCTGTGCGTCTTTGATCACATGGATGTGCGCTTCGTCGAATCGGATCGGCGGCAGGCTGTAGTCGCGCAGCAGCCGGGAGAACCAGCCGGGCTCGGGGGAGAGGAGCCGCAGCGAGGCGTTCTGGACGCCCCGCTGCGTGGTGATCAGGTGGACTTCATCCGGAATCCATGCCGGCGTCCGCTGCGTGAGGGCATAGACGGTCTCGGTGACGATCTGCGGGGACAAGCCGGTGACGCAGAGCAGGATGCGCCGGCGGAGTGTTGTGGGCGCGCTCGCTTCGGCAGCGGTTCCGTCTTGCGCGCCCGTGGGCGCTGCAGCGGGGTCAGGCCGGCGCCGCACTGCGCGGCGGGCGGGCGACTGCTTTGAAGGGGACGGGGGCTTCGTGGTCATGGCCACGCATTCCATCCCGAAAAATGGCAATGACGCGCGTTGGCAAGCTTGCGGCAAGGCTCCCGCCCCGGTGCGACTCCCGCGCTTGGATGCTTTGCGTCCGAGTTGAGCGCAGCGGCTCCCCCCTTGTCGAGGCTTCCCCCTGATGCCATGGCTGCATCGGCTCTTGTCCTTTTGCGCGGCATTTTGAGGCAGGTGCAGACGCTTGAAAAGTCCACAATCTTCTTGTCGGTCCCCCCATCGGTCCGCCTACACTCGGACGCGATGAAACGAAAGACCGCACCCCCCGCCGCGCGCCGCGCCGAGCCCACGCCGCAGGCGCGGGCCGAGTGCTACACGATCACCGAACTCGCGCGGGAGTTCGCGCTAACTTCGCGAGCGATTCGCTTCTACGAGGACCGAGGGCTCATCGCGCCCGAGCGGCGTGGCAACCGTCGGATCTATCACGCGCGCGACCGGGTGCGGCTCAAGCTCATCTTGCGTGGCAAGCGGCTCGGGATGAGTCTCGCGGAGATTCGGGAGATCCTCGATCTGTACGATGCCGACAAAACGGAGCGGGCGCAGCTCGAGCGGTTCGTGGAGGTGCTCGCGACGCGGCGTGCGGTGCTCGAGCAGCAGCGCGAGGACATCGATGCGGTGCTGGCCGAGATCGTCGCCGTGGAGCGGGACTGCAGGCGGCGCTTGCGGGCAGTGAGCCAGCGATCGGAATGAACCAAACTTGACGTAAACGTCAAGTTGCGCCCGTAAAATCGCCCGCAGCGTCGGGTGTTCGCAGCACGAGGAGGGATGATGGACTTTCCGCAACTGAGGTTCGATCTGGGGCCCGACATCGCGGCCCTGCGCGAGTCGGTGCAGGCCTTCGCCCGGGCGGAGATCGCCCCGCGTGCGGCCGAGATCGATCGGACGAACGCCTTTCCGATGGACCTGTGGCGCAAGCTGGGTGAATTGGGGCTGCTCGGCATCACGGTGCCCGAGGACTTCGGTGGCGCCGGTCTGGGCTATCTCGCGCATTGCGTGGCGATGGAGGAGGTCTCCCGCGCGAGCGCGTCGGTTGGGCTGTCCTACGGGGCCCATTCGAACCTCTGCGTGAACCAGATCAACCTAAACGGTACCGAGGCGCAGAAGAGAAAGTACCTGCCCAAGCTCGTCTCGGGCGAGCACGTGGGCGCGCTCGCGATGAGCGAGCCCGGCAGCGGCTCGGACGTGGTCTCCATGCGATTGCGGGCCGAACTGCGCGGCGATCGCTATGTGCTCAATGGCAGCAAGATGTGGATCACCAACGGGCCGGATGCCGACGTTCTCGTGGTCTACGCCAAGACCGACCCCGAGGCCGGGCCGCGCGGCATCACCGCCTTCATCGTGGAGCGCAGCTTTCCCGGCTTCTCCACTGCGCAGAAGCTCGACAAGCTCGGTATGCGCGGCTCCAACACCTGTGAGCTCGTCTTTCAGGACTGTGAGGTGCCCCTCGAGAACGTACTGCGCGAGGTGGGCAAGGGCGTGAACGTGCTCATGAGTGGGCTCGACTATGAGCGGGCCGTGCTCGCCGCGGGACCGGTGGGCATCATGGCGGCTTGCCTCGATGTGGTGCTGCCGTATGTGCACGAGCGCAAGCAGTTCGGCCAGCCGATCGGGGAGTTTCAGCTCATGCAGGGCAAGCTCGCCGACATGTACTCGACCTACTCCGCCTGCCGCGCGTATCTGTACGCGGTGGCGCAGGCCTGTGACCGGGGCGAGGTCACACGCAAGGATGCGGCCGGGGTCATCCTCTATTGCGCCGAGAAGGCCACCTGGATGGCGGGCGAGGCGATCCAGGCCCTGGGCGGCAACGGCTACATCAACGACTACCCGACCGGCCGCCTCTGGCGTGACGCGAAGCTCTACGAGATCGGCGCGGGCACCTCGGAGATTCGCCGCATGTTGATCGGCCGCGAACTGTTCAACGAGACGAAATAGGTGCACCGGATGCTCCGCCTTGGCGCGCTGCTGCTCGGTTTTCTGCTCGTCATCGTCGGCATGGTGATGTTCGGTTTTGCGCCGGGCCTGGGCCGGCTGCTCGTGGTCGGCGGGGCGCTCCTCGTGTGGGGCGGGCTCGCGCGGGCACTCGAAGCAAAGCCCTGGTCCGCACCGAGTCGGCGCCTGCTGCACGTGGTCCTCGGCGCGAGCGTGCTCGCCGTGGCGGCTTCAGCGATCGCCCCGGACTTGATGGACATCATCGTGGCGTCAGCTTTCGGCGGCATGCTGGGCGCCTTTGCGCCAGAATGGGTCCGTCGCTTCTCGTCCAGGCCGTGACGGATCAGGCTTCACCCACGGCGCAGCCCTTTTCTTTTGCTCTTCGTCGAACACAACCCAATCCGTGGAGGAAATCATGTCTGACCCCATCGTCATCGTCAGCGCTGCCCGTACGCCCATGGGCGGCATGCTGGGGGATCTTGCCCCGTTGAGTGCGTCGGATCTCGGCGCGATCGCAGTCAAGGCAGCTGTTGCGCGCGCCGGTGTGGCGCCCGAGGCTCTGGATGAGGTGATCCTCGGCAACTGCCTCATGGCCGGCCAGGGCCAGGCCCCTGCGCGGCAGGCCACGCTCAAGGCGGGGCTGCCCAAGTCGGTGGGCGCCATGACCATCACCAAGATGTGCGGCTCGGGGATGAAGGCGATCCAGCTCGCCTGTGATGCGCTCGCCGCCGGCTCGCGCGAAGTCGTGGTCGCGGGCGGCATGGAGTCGATGACCAACGCGCCGCATCTCCTGCTCAACGCGCGCAAGGGCTACCGCTACGGCCATGTGAAGGCCTATGACCACATGGCCATGGACGGGCTCGAGGACGCCTATGACCATCAGGCCATGGGCGTGCACGCCGAGAACTGCGCGAAGAAATACAGCTTCACGCGCGAGGCGCAGGACGCGTACGCGATCGAATCGACCCGTCGCGCCCAGGCGGCGATCAGCAACGGCTGGTTCAAGTGGGAGATCGAGCCGGTCACGATCAAGGGCCGTGCGGGCGACACCGTGATCGAGCATGACGAGCAGCCGCCCAAGGCCAAGATCGACAAGATCCCCGGCCTCAAGCCCGCATTCCTGAAGGATGGCACGATCACCGCGGCCAATGCCTCGTCCATCTCCGACGGCGCCGCCGCGCTCGTGCTCATGAAGGCATCGAAGGCGCAGGCCCTTGGGCTTACGCCAATCGCGAAGATCGTCGCCCACGCCGAGTACAGCCAGGAACCGGAATGGTTTACCACCGCCCCGGCGGGCGCGATCCGGAAGGTCTTCGCCCAATCCGGCTGGACGCCCGAGTCGGTGGACCTCTACGAAATCAACGAGGCCTTCGCCACGGTGACCATGGCCGCCATGGCGGAGTTCAACCTGTCGCACGAGAAGGTCAACATCCACGGCGGCGCCTGTGCGCTCGGGCACCCGATCGGCGCTTCGGGTGCACGCATCGTCTGCACGCTGCTCGGTGCACTCAAAAGGACTGGCGGCAAGAAAGGGGTGGCCGCGCTCTGCATCGGCGGTGGCGAGGGCATCGCAATGGGCATCGAGATGCTCTGAGCCGCGCGGCCAAAAGCGGGACCGAACGATGCCGAAAACGATCCTGATTGCCGGGGCCAACCGCGGCCTTGGTCTCGAATTCGCCCGCCAGTACGCTCTAGCGGGCGAAAACGTGATCGCCACCTGCCGCCGCCCGGCCGAGGCGAGCGAGCTCAGGCGACTCGGCGTCACGATCGAGACGCTCGACACCTCGACCGCATCGTCGATCGAAGCGCTCGCAAAGAAGCTCGAAGGCGAGTCGATCGACGTGCTCGTCTGTAACGCGGGCGTCTACGGCCCGCGCAGCGAGCAGTTGACCGACATGCCGACCGAGGATTTCGACCTGGTCATGCGCACCAACGTGCTCGGCCCGCTGCGGCTCACGCTCGGCTTTGCCGACGGGGTCGCCCGGGCGCGGGGCGTGATGGCGTTTCTCTCCTCGCGCATGGGCTCGATCGGCACGATGAGTAGCGCCTCGGGCATTGCCTACCGGGCGAGCAAGGCCGCGTTGAATGCCGTGGTCAAGGCCGCCTCGCTCGAGCTCGGCAAGCGCGGCGTCCGTGTGCTCGCGCTGCATCCGGGCTGGGTGCGCACCGACATGGGCGGGCCGCAAGCGACGCTTACGCCCGAGGAGAGTGTCGCCGGGATGCGGGAAGTGATCGCGAACGCGAGCGCGCTCCATGGCGGCTTCTACGACAACACCGGTGCCGCGATTCCCTGGTGAGCGTGCGCGGCGATCGAGGGGAACGAGCGATGCGGCTTAGCGAAGAACAGCGCCTGATCCGCGACAGCGTGCGGGCCTTCGTTCGCGAGCAGATCGCGCCTCACGCCGCGCGTTGGGATCGCGAGCACACCTTTCCGCGCGAGGCGCTCGCGGGTCTCGCCGAACTCGGCTGCTTCGGTATTGCGGTCCCGGACACCTGGGGCGGCGCTGGACTCGACGATGTGGCGCTCGCGATCATCCTCGAAGAAATCGCCGCCGGGGACGGCGGCACCTCGACCATCATCTCGGTGAACAACTGCCCGGTTTGCTCCATCCTCATGGCTTTCGGCAACGAGGCGCAGAAGCGGGACTGGCTCGTGCCGCTCGCTCGTGGCGACAAGCTCGGTGCCTTTTGCCTGACCGAACCGCATGTCGGCTCGGAGGCGAGCGGGCTCAAGACCACGGCGCGGCGGGACGGCGACACTTATGTGCTGGCCGGCGTCAAGCAGTTCATCACCTCGGGCAAGCATGCGGATGTGGCGATCGTGATGGCGGTCACCGACCCCGCGGCCGGCAAGCGGGGGATCTCGGCGTTTCTCGTGCCCACGGACACGCCCGGCTACACGGTCGCGCGGCTCGAGGAGAAGATGGGCCAGCACTCGAGCGACACGGCGCAGATCGTGTTCGAGGACTGCCGGGTGCCCTCCGCCCTACGCCTGGGCGAAGAGGGTGAGGGCCTGAAGATCGCCCTCTCCGGGCTCGAAGGCGGACGCATTGGCATTGCCGCGCAGTCGGTCGGGATGGCGCGCGCGGCTTTCGAGGCCGCGCTCGCCTACGCGAAGGATCGCGTGGCCTTTGGCAAGCCGATCTTCGAGCACCAGGCGGTGCAGTTTCGCCTCGCCGACATGGCCACGCGCATCGAAGCGGCGCGGCAGCTCCTCTGGCATGCCGCAACGCTCAAGGATGCCGGCGAGCCCTGCCTCACCCAGGCCGCGATGGCAAAGCTCTACGCCTCCGAGATGGCCGAGCGCGTCTGTTCGGACGCGATCCAGATCCATGGCGGTTACGGCTACGTGGCCGATTTTCCGGTCGAGCGCATCTACCGCGATGTGCGCGTCTGCCAGATTTACGAAGGCACGAGCGACGTGCAACGCATCCTGATCGGGCGGGGGCTCGCCTCCGGGGCGTATGAATACAACTGACCTACACGACGCAGGGGAGAGGCGATGACCGGACGCGGCATCGATTTCTATTTCGACTTCGGCTCGCCCTACGGCTACCTCGCCGCCGAGCAGATCGAAGCAGTGGCCGTCCGGGCCGGGGCCGAGGTCGTCTGGCGGCCGATCCTGCTCGGGGCGATCTTCAAGACGACTGGCGGCGCGCCGCTCACCGATTCGCCGCTCAAAGGTGAGTACGCACTTCGCGATTTCCGGCGCTCGGCCGCGTTCTACGGCGTGCCCTACCGGCAGCCGAGCCGTTTCCCGATCGGCACCGTGCTCGCGGCGCGCGCAATCCTCTGGGCGCGCACGCATGCCGCCGCGCGCTACAAGGCGCTGGCGCTCGCGTTCTATCGGGCCTACTTTCGCGACGATCGCGACCTGAGCCAAAGCGAGGTCGTGGCCGATGTGCTCCGGCGCGAAGGCCTCGATGCGGATGCCGTGCTCGCCGCGTGCGCGGAGGAAGCACTCAAGGCGGAACTCAAGGCCGAGGTCGATCAGGCGATCGCGCGGGGCGTCTTCGGCTCGCCCACTTTCATCGTCGATGGCGCGGAGCCGTTTTGGGGCGCCGATCGGCTGCCGATGCTCGAAGCGTGGCTCGCGCGCGGCGGCTGGTCGTATTGAGTCGCCATGGCCCGGCTCGAATCCAAGCTGAATCCGCGCGACCCGCAGGTCATCGCATCGACGGCTGCAATGCAGGCACTCGTCGAAGACTTGCGAGAGAAACTCGCGCGCGTCGCCCAAGGCGGAGGGGAAGAATCCCGCCGCAAGCATGTCGCCCGCGGCAAGCTCCTGCCGCGCGAGCGTGTGGCGATGCTGCTCGACCCCGGCTCGCCGTTTCTCGAACTTTCCGCGCTCGCCGCCTTCGGCATGTATGAGGATGCCTCGCCCGGCGCGGGCATCATCACCGGCATCGGCCGCGTGAGCGGTCGCGAGTGCGTGATCGTTGCCAACGACGCGACCGTCAAGGGCGGAACTTACTACCCGATGACGGTGAAGAAGCATCTCCGAGCCCAGGAGATCGCGCGCGAGAACCGGCTGCCCTGCATCTATCTCGTGGATTCCGGCGGCGCAAACCTGCCGAATCAGGACGAGGTCTTCCCCGATCGCGAGCACTTCGGGCGAATCTTCTACAACCAGGCGACGATGAGTGCCGAAGGCATCGCCCAGATCGCCGTGGTCATGGGCTCCTGCACGGCCGGCGGGGCCTATGTGCCGGCGATGAGTGACGAGTCGATCATCGTGGCCAACCAGGGCACCATCTTCCTCGGCGGACCGCCGCTCGTGAAGGCCGCAACCGGCGAAGTGGTGAGCGCCGAGGACCTCGGTGGCGGCGATGTGCACACCCGGCTCTCTGGCGTCGCGGATCATCTCGCGCTCAGCGATGCCCATGCCCTCGGCATCGCGCGCTCGATCGTGGCCGATCTCGGGCGTCGCGTCTCGACGCCAGTTGCATCGAAGCCAGCCGTGCCGCCCCGCTACGACCCGAAGGAACTCTACGGCGTCATTCCGACCGATACCCGAAAGCCCTTCGACGTGCGTGAGGTGATCGCGCGAATCGTGGATGCGAGCGACTTCGACGAGTGGAAGGCGCGCTACGGCACGACCCTCGTCACGGGTTTTGCGCACATCGAAGGCATGCCGGTCGGCATCATCGCCAACAACGGCGTGCTCTTCTCGGAGTCCGCCCTGAAGGGCGCGCACTTCATCGAGCTCGCCTGCCAGCGCAGGATTCCGCTCGTCTTCCTGCAGAACATCACGGGCTTCATGGTCGGCCGCAAATACGAGAACGAAGGCATCGCCCGAAACGGGGCCAAGATGGTGACCGCGGTGGCCTGCGCGGCCGTACCCAAGTTCACGGTCATCATCGGCGGGAGTTTCGGCGCAGGCAACTACGGCATGTGTGGCCGCGCCTACGGGCCGCGCTTTCTCTGGATGTGGCCGAATGCACGCATCAGCGTGATGGGCGGGGAGCAGGCGGCGAGCGTGCTTGCCACCGTGCGGCGCGAGGCGATCGAAGCGAAAGGAGGCAGCTGGAGCGCCGAAGAGGAAGACGCCTTCAAACGCCCGATCCGCGAAAAGTACGAACGCGAAGGCCACCCCTACTACGCGACCGCCCGGCTCTGGGACGATGGTGTGATCGATCCGGCCGACACGCGCCGGGTGCTCGCGCTCGGGTTGGCCGCGAGCCTCAATGCGCCGATTCCCGAGACGCGCTTCGGTGTGTTCAGGATGTGAGCGATGGTAGGCCACCCGTCGCGATGGGGCTGTCGCGCACGACGTCCGGATTGGCCATGGGCCCGTTGTGCGGCGCCGAAGTCACGAATGTGACCCGATTGCTCTTTTCCTCGGCACGACGTTTCTGGAGTGGCCATGCCCGACCTGCAGACCCTTCGCATCGAGTACGACCCGCGCGGGATCGCCTGCGTGCGCTTCGCGCGGCCCGAGGTCCACAATGCCTTCGACGAGACGATGATCCGCGAGGTGATCGAAGCCTTCCGCGATCTCGGGCAAGAGGCGCGCGTGCGCGTGATCGTGATCGCGGCCGAGGGCAAGAGCTTCTGCGCCGGGGCGGATCTCCACTGGATGCGCCGCGCGGCGGGCTATGACGAAGAGCGCAATCGCGAGGATGCGGGCGAGTTGGCACTCATGCTGAACGCAATCTACGCCTGCCCGAAGCCCGTGATCGCACGGGTGCAGGGCAATGCCTTCGGGGGCGGCGTGGGCGTGGTCGCCGCGGCGGACATCGCGGTCGGCGTGGGCACGGCTGTGTTCTCGCTCTCGGAGGTGAGGCTGGGCATCATCCCCGCGGTCATCAGCCCCTATGTCATCGAAGCGATCGGCGCGCGTCACGCCCGCCGTTACTTCGTCACAGCGGAGCGCCTGAGCGCAACAGAGGCGCAACGCATCGGCCTTCTGCACGAGCTCGCAGCCGACGAGATCGAGCTCGATGCGCGGATCGATGCCATCGCCAGCGCGCTGCTCCAGAACGGCCCGAAGGCGATGGAGGCGGCCAAGGTCCTGATCCAGGCGGTCGCGCAAAAGCCGCTCGAGGATGAGCTGATCGAGGACACGGTCGAGCGAATCGCGCAGATCCGCGCCACGGCCGAGGCCAAGGAAGGCATCGCCGCTTTCCTCGAGAAGCGGCCCCCAGCTTGGGCGCCCGCGTCCAAGGAGTGAAGGCATGTTCGAAAAGATCCTGATCGCCAACCGAGGAGAGATTGCCGTTCGCGTGGCCCGCAGTGCGCGCCGGCTTGGTGTGCGGACGGTGGCGGTCCATTCGGACGCCGACCGTGACGCATTGCACGTGGCGATGTGCGATGAGGCGGTCGCAATCGGTGGCGCAGCACCCAAGGATTCCTACCTGCGGGCGGAGGCGATCCTCGAGGCCGCCCAACGCACCGGCGCACAGGCCATCCACCCGGGCTACGGTTTTCTCTCCGAGAACGAGGGCTTCGCTCGCGCCTGTGCCGAGGCGGGGGTCGTCTTCATCGGCCCACCGCCCGAGGCGATCGAGGCGATGGGACTCAAGGCCGAAGCCAAGCGCTTGATGGAACAGGCTGGGGTGCCGCTCGTTCCCGGCTATCACGGGGTCGATCAGGATCCGGCGCTGCTCGCGCGCGAAGCCGAGCGGATCGGCTTTCCTGTGCTCATCAAAGCGAGTGCGGGCGGCGGCGGCAAGGGCATGAAGGTCGCTGAAAGCGCGGCCGAGTTCGCCGATGCGCTCGCCTCGGCGCGACGGGAAGCGCTCGCGAGCTTCGGTGACGAGCGCGTACTGATCGAGCGCTATCTGGATCGGCCACGCCACATCGAAATCCAGGTCTTTGCCGATCGGCACGGCCACTGCGTTTACCTCTTCGAGCGCGACTGTTCGCTCCAGCGGCGGCATCAAAAGGTGATCGAGGAGGCCCCGGCACCGGGGCTGCCCGAGGCGATCCGCCGCCGGATGGGCGAAGCCGCCGTGGCGGCGGCGCGCGCGGTGGGCTACGTTGGCGCCGGCACGGTCGAGTTCATCGCCGAGGCGGATGTGGCCGAAAGTGGCCGCTTCTATTTCATGGAGATGAACACGCGGCTTCAGGTCGAGCATCCGGTGACCGAGATGATCACCGGCCTCGATCTCGTCGAGTGGCAACTGCGCGTCGCCGCGGGCGAGCCACTGCCGCTTCGGCAGGAAGAGCTGGTCATCCACGGACACGCCTTCGAGGCGCGCATCTACGCCGAAAACCCCGACGCCGGGTTCCTTCCGGCCACAGGCACGATTGCCCGCCTCGCGCTCCCCGAGACCGGGCCCGCGGTGCGCATCGATCTGGGCGTGCGTGAGGGCGATGAAATCACGCCCTACTACGACCCGATGATCGCCAAGCTCGTCGTGCATGGGGCGACCCGCGTGGAGGCCCTTGGGCGGCTCGCGCAGGCGCTCGATCGCTTCGCGGTCATGGGCTTTGCCAACAACGTGGCTTTCCTCGGCCGCGTAGCGCGGCATCCGGAATTCGTCGCAGGACGGGTAGATACCGGCTTCATCGCGCGCCATGCCGAGGCGCTCATGCCGCCGCCCGCCACGACGATCGATTCCGAGGCGCTCGCGGCGGTGGCCCTCGCCGACTGGCTCGCACTTCGCGTGGCGTCGGCCGACGATCCCTCGCCGTGGGCACGGGTGGATGCCTTCTGGCTCGGGCAGCCGGATCATGCGATCGCGTTCGACTATTGTCTCGGCGAGCAGACCGTGCGGGTGCGACTCGCCCCCCGGGGCGCGGCGGGGTTCTGGCTCGAAGGACTCGAGGGGCCGGGCGAGCGCCAAGGCGTTGCCGTCGAGGGGACATCGCCCGAGGCGGAACTCGCCATCACGCTCGGCGGCCGCCGCTTCCGGGCGCGCGTACTGCGCTACGGCCGAGAACGATTGGTGCTTCTCGACGGGCGGAGGGTCGCGATCGAAGCCGTCGATCCCTACGCCCCGCCCGCAGTCGAGGACGCCCACGGCGGGCATCTCGCCGCACCGATGCCCGGCGCGATCGTGGCCGTGCACGTGAAGCCGGGCGACCGGGTCGAGCGCGGCCAGCCGCTCCTCGTGATGGAGGCGATGAAGATGGAGCACACGATCGTCGCCCCTTTCGCCGGGACGGTGGAGGCGGTCTACTTCGCCCCGCGCGAGCAGGTGAAAGAGGGCGCCGAACTGGCCGCCCTGCGCCCGGCGGCAAGCATCACGCCCGCATAGCGGGCAAGAGGGCGATCAATCCAGGAGACGTTCATGAGCCCACTTCCCCGCCACGTTCACCTCGTCGAAGTCGGCCCGCGCGATGGGCTTCAGAACGAGAAGCAGGAGATTCCCGCTGCGGTCAAGATCGCGCTCGTCGACCGGCTCACGGCGGCGGGCTTTGCGAACATCGAGGTAGGGGCATTCGTCTCGCCCAAGTGGGTGCCGCAGATGGCGACCTCGGCCGAGGTCTTCGCGGGCATCACGCGCAAGCCTGGCGTCGTCTATTCGGCGCTCGTGCCGAACATGAAGGGCTTCGAGGCGGCGCTCGCCGCCGGGGCGGACGAGGTCGTGATCTTCGGCGCGGCCTCGGAGGCGTTTTCGCAGAAGAACATCAACTGCTCGATCGCCGAGTCGGTCGAGCGCTTCCGGCCCGTGGCCGTGGCTGCGAAGGCGCACGGCAAGCGGCTTCGCGCTGCAGTGTCCTGTGCGCTCGGTTGCCCGTATCAAGGCGAGGTGCCCATCGAGGCGGTGGTCGAGGTCGTCCGCCGCATGGCCGATCTGGGCTGCGATGAGATCGGCATTGCCGACACGATCGGTGTGGGCACGCCGCGCCGCACGAGCGCGGTGTTCGAAGCCGCGGCCCGGGTGTTTCCGCTCGGCCATCTCTCGGGCCACTTTCACGACACCTACGGGCAGGCACTCGCAAACATCCTCGCCTGTCTCGAGCTCGGCGTGGCCACCTTCGACACGTCAGTCGCGGGCCTGGGCGGCTGCCCCTATGCGAAAGGGGCGACCGGCAACGTAGCCACCGAGGACGTGCTGTACATGCTGCACGGGATGGGCATCGAGACCGGCATCGACCTCGACGCTGTCTGCGCGGCCGGCGAGTTGATCTCGGCCGCTCTCGGCCGTCCACCGCACTCGCGCGTCAACCGCGCGCTGGCCGCGCGCAAGGCGGCCTGAGCATGCCCGCGCTACGGTCTTACAGCCCCGCAGCGGCGCGCAGCGCCTGAGCCTTGTCCGTTCGTTCCCAGGTGAACTCGGGCTCGTCGCGGCCGAAGTGGCCGTAGGCTGCGGTTTTCGCGTAGATCGGCCGAAGCAGGTCGAGCATCTGGATGATGCCCTTCGGGCGCAGGTCGAAGTGCGCGTCGACGAGTTGGGCGATCTTCTCGTCGGGGATGACGCCGGTGCCTTCGGTGTAGATGGTCACGTTCATCGGCTTGGCCACGCCGATCGCATAGGCGACCTGCACCTGGCATTGGCGGGCAAGGCCTGCGGCGACCACGTTCTTCGCCACATAGCGCGCGGCATAGGCGGCCGAGCGGTCGACCTTGGAAGGGTCCTTGCCCGAGAAGGCGCCGCCGCCGTGCGGGCAGGCGCCGCCATAGGTATCGACGATGATCTTTCGCCCGGTCAGGCCGCAGTCGCCCTGCGGGCCGCCGATCACGAAGCGCCCGGTCGGGTTGACGAGATAGCGCGTGTTGACGAGCCACTCCTTGGGCAGCACCGGCTTGATGATCTCTTCGATCACCGCTTCGATGAAGCTGGCCTTCAGCTTGGTTGGCGTTTCGCTTTGGTCGGGGCTGTGCTGGGTGGAGAGCACCACGGTGTCGACCGAATGAGGCTTGCCGCCGACATAGCGCATGGTGACCTGGCTCTTTGCGTCCGGCCTGAGGAAGGGCAGCCGTCCGTCCTTGCGCAGCATCGCCTGCCGTTCGACCAGACGATGCGCGTAGTAGATCGGCGCGGGCATGAGTTGCGGCGTCTCGTCGCAGGCGTAGCCGAACATGAGGCCCTGGTCGCCGGCGCCGGTGTTGAGGTAGTCGTCACTGGCGTGATCGACGCCCTGCGCGATGTCGTTGGACTGCTTGTCATAGCACACCATCACGGCGCAGCCCTTGTAGTCGATGCCGAACTCGGTGTTGTCGTAACCGATGCGCTTCAAGGTCTGGCGCGCGACGTCGATGTAGTCGACGCGTGAGTTGGTCGTGATCTCGCCCGCAAGCACGACGAGACCGGTGTTGCAGAGCGTCTCGGCGGCGACCCGCGAGTGCGGGTCCTCGGTGAAGATGGCGTCGAGGATGGCATCCGAGATCTGGTCGGAGACCTTGTCCGGGTGGCCTTCGGAGACCGATTCGGAGGTGAAGAGGTAGTCGCTCATGGGCTCGTGTGCCTTTCCATGCTGTACGGTTCACTTCGACTCGTTCGGCGAGCCGGTGTGAACTTCGGTCCACGAGCGGCGACGCTTTAGCGGAAGTTAGACAACCCGCGAGCGGCCCTGCGATGGCCTGGTCTTGGATTGCGGCGGCCCCCGCAAGTAGTCGAATAACTCGGGCCGCTTCGATGTGCAACCTAGAATTTTGCCACTTCGTGACAGGCGTCCCTCAACAGGCGACCTCCGACAGGCGAATCTCTTGCGCGCTCCATCGACCTCCGACCTTCAGGCGAGCGCGGGCTCCCGCCGCGCTCGCGTCGCCGTGGCCGTCGCCGAATGGCTCGCTCGACGCCCGCTCCGTACGCAGTACCGGATCGGCGGCTGGCTGGGGCGGCTCGCCCTTCTCTCCGCGGGTTTGCGCCGCCGCCTGCGGGAAAACCTCGCGATCGCGGGCTACAGTGGGCGCGTGTCCCTGCTCGCCGTGGGCGCCAACCTGGGCCGCATGGCCGTCGAGACGCTCGCGCTCTGGCGTACGCCGGATGCACTCGCCCAGTCGCGTCTGATCGAGGTCTACGGCTGGGACGAGGTGCGTGCGGCGCGTCGGGCCGGCCACGGCGTGATCTTCCTGACTCCGCATCTGGGAACGTTCGAATACCCGGCTCGCCTCATCGGTGCCGAGATGCCAGTCACGGTCATGTACCGACCGCCGCGTGAAGCCTGGGCGGATGCCCTCATGCGCGAGGGGCGAACCCGTCAGCAGACCCGCGCCGTTCCGGCCGATCTCTCGGGCGTGCGTGCGATGCTCGGCGCGCTCCGGCGCGGGGAGGCGATCGGCATCCTGCCCGATCAGGTGCCGGATGCCGATCGGGGCGGGGACGGTGTCTGGGCTCCGTTCTTTGGCCGTCCCGCGTACACGATGACGCTCGTGCCCACGCTCGCGGCGCGGACCGGAGCGCGGGTGTTCATGGTGAGCACGATCCGGCTTCGTCCCGGGGCGGGCCGGCGGGCGGGATTTCGCGTGCACTTCGATCCGGTGGACGGGTTGACCGCGCCGCCCAGCGAAGCCGCGCGGGTGTTGAATGCCGCCGTCGAGCGTGCGATCGCCTACGCACCCGAGCAATACCTCTGGAGCTACAACCGCTACAAGGTACCGCGTGGCGCTCCCGAACCGCCGCCCTGGAAGCCTGTGCCATGAGTCTCGCGGAATCGGGTATCGCCTCGGCGGTTGCGTTGCTCGCGCGGCTTCCCGTGCGCTGGATGCGCCCGCTGTCGCGCGTGCTGCTCGTGCTGGCCTGGCCGTTTGCCGGATCGCGACGTCGTATCGCACTCACCAATCTTCGGCTGTGCTTTCCCGAGCGGTCAGAGGCCGAACTGCGGGCGATTCAGCGTGAACATCTGCGTGCCTATCTGCAGGCGGCGCTCGAGCATGGCCTGCTCTGGCGCGGCAGCGCGCAGGCGATTCGCGACTACGTCCAGCTTCATGACGAGCAGGAGTGGCGGCGCTTCCGCGAGGGGCCCGAGGAGACGCGCCGGCCGGTGATCTGGCTCTGCCCGCACTTCATTGGGCTCGATGCGGCTGCGATCCGGATCTCGGTCGATACCTCGGGCTGTTCGCTCTACTCTCGCCAGTCGAATGCCGAGTTCGACCGACTTCTGCTCGCCGGCCGCACGCGGTTTGGTGCCTCGAAGATCATCGCGCGCACCGAGGGCGTGAAGCCGATCATCCGAGCGATGCGCGAGGGGCTGCCCTTCTACTATCTCCCCGATATGGATTTCGGCGCCAAAGATTCGGTGTTCGTGCCCTTCTTCAACGTGCCCGCGGCGACGATCACCGGCGTGTCCCGGATCGCGCGGCTCACCGGTGCGGTCGTGGTCCCGGTGATCGCCACCCAGCGAGCCGACGGCACGGGCTACGACGTGCGCTTTCACCCGGCCTGGGAGGACTTCCCCTCGGGTGATGATGCCGCCGACGCGCGGCGCGTCAACGCCTTCATCGAGAGCCAGATCACGGGCGACGGCGGCGTGCGGCTCGCGCAGTACCTCTGGACCCACCGTCGCTTCAAGACCCGGCCGCCGGGTATGGGTCGGGTCTACTGATGGCCCGCCGTGCTCGCGATCTCGAGGAAGCGCTCGCCACGCTACGCGAGGGTGGGCTCGTCGCGATCCCGACCGAGACGGTCTATGGGCTTGCGGGGGATGCCTCCCGGCCCGAGAGCGTGGCCCGCATCTTCGCGCTCAAGGGACGACCGGCCGATCATCCGCTCATCGTGCATGTGGCCTCGCTCGAAGCGGCGCGCGCCTGGTCGAGCGCCTGGCCCGAGGAGGCAGAACGGCTCGGGCGTGCGTTTTGGCCCGGGCCGCTCACGCTCATCGTGCCCAAGGCACCCGCGGTGCTCGATGCAGTGACCGGAGGGCAATCGAGCGTGGGCTTGCGGGTACCTGCGCATCCGCTCGCGCACGCGCTGCTCACGGCCTTTGGCGGCGGGCTCGCCGCGCCCTCGGCCAACCGCTTCGGGCGGGTGAGTCCGACCACGGCCGAGCATGTCCTCAACGAATTCCGGGACGTCGATGATCTGCTTGTCCTCGACGGTGGTGCCTGCGCAGTGGGCGTGGAATCGACCATCGTCGACGTCACCGGCGCGCGGGTGCGCATCCTGCGGCCCGGACGCATTCGCGCCGCCCAGATCGAGTCCACGTTCGACGGCGCGCTCGATGCCTCGCTCACTGGCGCGCCCCGCGCCTCAGGCACGCTCGCGAGTCACTATGCGCCGTCGCGGCCGACCTTCGCCTTCGCCGGTGAGGGACTCGCGATCCTGCTTCAGGCCATGGCGGATGCGGGCAAGCGTGTGGGGTTCGTTCACCATGGCGAGACCGGCCGCGATCCGATGCTCGCGAAAGCCGTGGCCCGCGCCGTCACGAGCCGTATGCAGCTCCCGGCTGCTTCCCCTGAAGCCTGGGAACACGATCTCTACGCGGCGCTTCGTGCGCTCGACCGTGATGGCATCGATGTGATCGTCGTCGAAACCCCGCCCAGCGGACCGGACTGGGAGGCCGTGCAGGACCGGCTTCGGCGGGCGACGGCACCGACCGGCCCGTCGCCGGAGGGAACAGGCCGCGCCGCGAACGGCTGACTCATGAAGATCGTCATCGCGCCGGACTCCTTCAAGGGCTCGCTCCCGGCCACCCGAGTGAGCGCGGCCATCGCCCGCGGCGTGCGTGCCGTGTGGCCTGCGGCTGAGGTGGTCGAGCGGCCCATGGCCGACGGTGGCGAAGGCACGCTAGATGCGTTCGTGAGTGCGCTTTCGGCGGCAGGTGCCCGGCGCAAGCAGGCACTCGTGCGCAATGCTGCCGGCGAGAGCGCGGAGGCTGCCTATGTGCTCTTCCGCGACGGGGTGTACGAGGCAGCGCTCATCGAGGTCGCGCAGATCGTCGGCATCGAGTCCGCAGCCAATCGCGCCCGCCCGGTCGAAGCGCGCACGACGGTCGGCGTGGGGGAGCTGATGCGGCTTCTGCTCGACGAGGGCATCCGGCACTTCACGATCGGTCTCGGCGGAACCTCGACCAACGATGGCGGGGCGGGGCTTCTGGCTGCGCTCGGCGCCCGCTTCACCGGCACCTTCCGGCGCGCGGTCGAGCCGACCCCGGAAGGCCTCGCGAAGCTCATCTCGGTCGATGTGACCGGGCTCGATCCCCGCCTTCACGCCTGCACGATCCGGCTTCTGACCGACGTGGACAATCCGCTGCTCGGTCAGCGCGGGGCGACGGCGGTGTTCGGGCCGCAGAAGGGCGTGGCGCCGGAGGCGGTCGAACGGCTCGACGCGATCCTTGCGAACTACGCCGACCGGCTCGAGGCTGCGCTCGGCCGGAGCGCCCGGGAGGCGCCGGGAACCGGTGCCGCGGGCGGGCTCGGCTATGCGCTCCAGCTTCTGGGTGGGCGCTTCGAATCCGGCGCCCGCACCGTGGCCTGGCTGATCGGGCTCGAGGCCGCCTGCGCCGACGCCGACTGGCTCATCACCGGCGAAGGCCGGAGCGACGCGCAAACCCTCTCCGGCAAGACACCGATGGTCGCAGCCGAGATCTTTCGCGCAGCCGCACGGAGCGGCGCCAAGGTCACGCTGCTCTCGGGCGGCATCGCCGAGGATGGCGGCGAGGCGCTCGAAACCGCATTCGACGGCGGCGTCTTCTCGATCGTCCCCGGGCCCATGCCGCTCGAGGCGGCCGTCACCCACGCCGAGGCGCTCATCGAACGCTCGGCGCGGCAGCTTGCGCGGCTCAAAAGCTGATCTGGCTCGTCGGGCGCTAGGCGCGAAGTTCCATCCGCTCGGTCCGCTCGCAGAGCTCCTCGATCACGTTCTCGATCAGGTCGCTTTCGACGAGGAACGGATTGAAGCCCGCCTCATCCCGCCACCGTGGTGACGCAGGCGCGGCGCTCGAGAGTTCCGACGAGTAACCCATGGCCCAGGCGGCGAACAGCCGCCGCCAGGGCTCGACGTAACGGATGAGCGTCACCGAATGGTGCCGGGGGTCGCGCACGATGCGACTGTAGACATCGTTCACCGCCTCGCGCGGCCCTTCCAGACACTGCAGGGCGTAACGCGGTGACACGCAGAGGAATCCCGTGACGCTCTCCGCGCTGTTGCGGCGCACGCTGGCGGCGAGGATGCCCTGCAGCGTCGTGCGCGGGAGCGGCTCCGCAAGCTGGCTGGCGTAGACGAGGCGCACGAGTTTCATGGGACCGGACTGCTTTGATGGCTTGGGGCGAGCGGACGATTAGCGAAATGTAGTCGCGGCAACGTTGGACGCGCGAGCCCTCGACAGCCGATCGTTTGTTCAGCTTGGCGTCCGTGGACCGAGTCCGAACAGCATGCGTCGCGCCTCGTCGCTCGCCGCGGTCGATCGAGCGGCGGGCTGGGTGGCCATCCGGCGGCCCAGTTCGTAGGCACGCTGCGTGGCCGGACGCGCTGCGATGGCTTCGAACCAGCGCTTGAGATGCGGAAAATCGTCCAAATTCACCTGTTGGCGTGCGTGAGGCACGATCCAGGGATAGCAGGCCATGTCCGCTATCGAATACGCCCCGGCGATGAATTCCCGGTCCGAAAGCCGGCGATCCAGGACGCCGTAGAGGCGTGCGGTCTCGGCCACATAGCGCGCGGTGGCATACGGGATGCGCTCGGGCGCGTACTGCACGAAGTGATGGTTCTGCCCGGCCATCGGGCCCACCCCCCCGACCTGCCAGAACAGCCACTGCAAGGCCTCCTTGCGCCAGAAAGCGCGCTTGCGGTCGAGGAAGCGCCGACGCTTGTCGGCCAGGTAGAGCAGCATGGCGCCGCTTTCGAACAGACTCATGGGTGCGCCATCCGGCATCGGCAAGAGCGGCTCGTGATCCACGAGGGCCGGGACCCGGTTGTTCGGCGAAATCGCAAGGAAAGCCGGATCGAACTGCTCTCCCCGACCGATGTGGACGGGAATGACGCGATAGCGCAGGCCGCACTCCTCGAGCATCATCGTGATCTTGTGACCGTTCGGTGTGGGCCAGTAGTAGAGGTCGATCATGAGTTGACACGCGGGAAGTGACAGTCCGCCCATTCTCCGCGGCAAGCACCGCGCGCGGCGGCTCGCGTGTCATCCTCGGGTGGGCGAAGCGCGTTTGCGCATGTGCTGGCACGATCCTCGCTTGAAAATGCGCAGCCGCGCCCGCACCTGAGTGACCGGAGGTTGAACGATGTCCCGTTCCAGCAAGACAGTCCGCCCCGGCCGTCGCGAGCCCCAAGCGCTTCCGCGCGCGGTGCTGCCGCGCGTACTCTCGGCGGCCATGTCCGACGCTTCCCACGTGGTCGTGGGTGGTGTTGTCTTCAGCGCCGACTACCTGCAACCGCCGGATGAATTCACCCAGCCGGACGATGTGCTGGTCGAAGGCAGCAGCGAGCAGGCGGACCTGCTCCTGACCCAGCGCGACTTCGAGGGCGCGCGCCTGATCGGCGAGGCCGATCTCGCGCTGGCCGACGGCACTGTCGTACGATTCCTGCGTCCCGCGTCTGTCCACTGAGACGCGCGTTTCGGCTTTTGCCCACACCTTCAACGTGCCGCTGCGTTGTGCCGCGGCCCGGCGCGTGGATACTCGCGCGGGTGGGTGGTTTGACACTGGATCGTCGCGGTCCTAAAAGCCATGAGAGATCGCATGTCAGGCAGCGTGCGATCGAATTCTGGGGGAAAACGTGAAGGACGATCAGGAGCTCGCGAACGGGCAGGACGGCCAGTCGACGACGGCGGAATCGAACGTTCCCGCCTCGCCCGCACCAACCCCGCCTCGCCGCGGACGAAGGCTCCGGTCGCGCCATCTCACGCTCGTGCTGATCAGTGCCGCAGTCGCGGCCGGCATGACCGGTTGCGGTCGGCTCGAGTCGGGCAGTGCGACCCAGCGCGACGTGTATGCCTCGATGGAGGATTGCCAGGCCGACTGGGGTCGACCGGAGGACTGTGAGCGGGTCGATGAAGGCCGATCGGCCACCGGAAGCACGGTCTGGTACGGGCCGCGCTACAGCTCCCGCACGCACTCGTCGAGTGGGTATTCCACCACCCCGCGGCCCGGGTCGCGCAGCAAGGGGACCGTCTCGTCCACACCATCGCGCGGCGGGTTCGGTGCGTCGGCTTCGCGGCACAGGGGCGGAAGTTCCGCCAGTTGAAGGTTCAACACCATGAAGCGTGAGCGCGTGACCCAACGGCCCAACTGGCAGAAGCGCTGCGAGGATGCAGGCTTCCATTTCCACTCGATCGACGGTGTGTACTGGGACGAAGGGGTCTGCTACCGCTTCAGCGAGCGGCAGATTCTCGAGCTCGAGCGCGCGACGGCAGAGCTCTACGACATGGCGATGGCCGCTGCGGAGCACATCATCGAGCGCGAGCGCTTCGCCGAACTGGGCATTCCTCAGGTGGCCTGGTCCCTGATCCGCGAATCGTGGGATCAGGATCACCCGTCGCTCTACGGGCGATTCGACCTCGCTTGGAACGGCGAAGGCTCACCCAAGCTGCTCGAGTTCAATGCTGACACGCCAACCGCGCTCATCGAGGCCTCGGTCGTGCAATGGCATTGGCTCGAGGACGTCAAGCCAAAGACCGACCAGTTCAACAGCCTGCACGAGAAGCTGATCGCCCAATGGCAGTGGCTCAAGCGCGAGCACGGCTACGACGAGGTGCACTTCGCCTGCGTCGAGGACAGCGACGAGGATGCGGGCAACCTCGACTACCTGCGGGATACCGCCATGCAGGCAGGCGTGCTCGCCCCGTGGCTCACGATCGACGAGATCGGGTGGGCGGAGGCTGAGCTCGCTTTCGTCGACACCGACAATCAGAAGATCGACTGCCTGTTCAAGCTCTACCCGTGGGAGTGGCTCATCGCCGACGAGTTCGGCGCGCACCTCCGCAAGACGCCGATGCGGCTGATCGAACCGGCCTGGAAGATGGTGCTCTCGAACAAGGGGCTCCTGCCCATCCTTTGGGAACTCTACCCGAAGCACCCGCTACTCCTGCCCGCAGCGTTCGAGCGGCACAAGGTGCTCGGCGATTTCGTCAGGAAGCCGCTTCTTTCCCGCGAAGGCGCAAACGTCGAGATCCACCGGGGGGGCGAGGTGTTGCGTGCCGAAGGGACCTACGGCGAGGAGGGCTACATCTACCAGCAATACACGCCGATTGCGAACTTCGACGGCAACTTCGTCACGATCGGCAGCTGGATCATTGGGGATGAGCCCGCTGGCATGGGGCTGCGCGAGGACGCCTCCGAGATCACCATGAACACCTCGCGCTTCGTGCCGCACTACTTCACCTGAACATGCTCGAAGGTCCACCATGCAATACACGCTCGGCGACTCCGTCCGCTACATCGATGACTTCCTCATCTACTACGCGATTGCGCTCGCGCTCTTCGCCGCCTTCACGCTGATCTACACGTGGATCACGCCGCACCGGGAGTTTGTGTTGATCCGAAGCGGCAACGTGGCCGCGGCGATTTCGATGGGTGGCGCGATGATCGGCTTCTCCCTGCCGCTGTCGGCCGCGCTCGAGTACTCGGTCAACCTCGCTGACATGGTGCTTTTCGCCGTAGTGGCGACCGTGGTGCAGCTGGCCACCTTCTTCATCGCGCGGGCACTGCTGCCGGGACTGCCGCAGTCAATCGAGCAGGGCAACGTGGCCAAGGCCATTTTCTCGGCTGCGCTCGCGATTGCCGTCGGGCAGTTGAATGCGGCCGCGCTGGTTTACTGAGCGCGCGGAGACAGCCGCACACGCGCGTCGCTGAACGAGCCGTCTGCGGACCACGTTCGCTCGAGCATTACAACCTGCCCGCCGGCGTCGATGGCGATCACCGTCGAAGCGCGCGTCCCATACTCCGGGCGATCGACGAAGATCGGAGAGAGCGCACGCTCCCACTCGATTGGCACGCCCGTGCGCGGCAACTCGCTGTCAGGTGCATGTTGTCGGTTGGCGAGAGCACGCAACAGACGCGACTCGCGTCGACTCGGCTCGCGCTCCGCGCGCGCATGGGCGAGCGCTTGCCGGAGCCGCACGACCTTGGGCCAGGGCGTGTCGAGCGAGGCGTTCGATACTCCGTAGAGCCCGGGCGGCAGGGCACGCGGTCGCCCCTCGAGACTGTTCAGGAAGGCCAGTGAGGCGCCCACGGGCCCGACTTCACCGACGAGCAGATTGAAGCCGTCGTACTCGCCCGCGTGCACGGAGAGGCCGTCAAGGTATGCAACGGGCGATTGCGCGCTACGCAGGAAGCGCGGTACGAGGGGGCCGCGTGACGGCGCGCCGGCCTTCCGGAGTGCGGGATTGCGGATGTTGGTGACGAAGCCGAAACGCGCCGTCAGACCATCGTCGCCCCGTAGGACAGCGAGCCAGGTGCCGCCGCTTGCGAGGTCGCGACCGCCGACGACGTCGCCTTCCTCCCAGCGTGCCAACGGTGCGCTCGGTCTTGCGCGGAACTCGTCACGGTTGGCCGCCAGCAGCAGGGGCTCGGCTGCGTCGGGGTCCCAGAGAAATGCAGCGACACACATGGGTGCGGATTGACGGGCTCCCGTCGCGCTAGCCGCAGGACCCGCTGCGCGAACCGGCGCCTTCGGTCAGGCAGCGAGGGCTTCGAACACCCCAAACGGGCAAATCGTGTAAAGATCGCATGCGCCGGGATGTCGCGGCCTGCTGGGTGACCCAAAGCGAATCTCGAGGTTCCGTTTTTCGAGAAACGTGCATAATCAATGGAGCGTTGTCATACCTCACCTGCTAGCCAGAGACTCCGGCGAGAGGGTTCGGCCAGCGAGGGAGACGAGGAGTGGAGCGGTGGAGGATCACGACGAGCCGCGCAATGGCAAGGAGGCGGGTTCGGCCGCGCTCCGGTCGCTTGCGATTATGGAGTTCGTAGCCAACAGCGAGCGTTCGGTGAGCCTCACCGAGATCATGCAGGCCGTCAAATTGCCCAAACCGACGGTCTTCCGCATTCTGAACACGCTCGAGGAAGCCGGGATCCTGCTTCGGGAGCCGGAGGCCAAGCGCTACGTGCCGGGTGAGCGGCTCACCGCGCTGGCGGGCAACGTGCTGCTCAATTCGCCGTGGCGTTCGGCCCGGCGCGCGATTCTCGAAGAACTGGTCGAGCGGCTGGGCGAGACGTGCAACCTGACCGTTCCGAACGGCCACCACGTGATGTATATCGAACGGGTCGAGGCCCATTGGCCACTCCGGATCAACTTTCATGCGGGGTCGAAGGTTCCGCTCTACGCGAGTGCGAGCGGCAAGCTGTTCCTTGCTCACGCAGCCAAGCGCGTCCGAGACCGCCTGCTCACGAGTGCGCCCCTGATTGCCCAGACGCGGCACACGCTCACTTCGCTCTCGGCCCTTGAGACGGAGTTTGCGAAGATCCGCCGCCTGGGTTATGCGGTGGACAACGAGGAGTACCTCGCAGGGATCCGTTGCGTGGCCGTACCGGTCGTGAATGACCAAGGCAAGGTGGTCGCGGGCGTCTCCGTCCATGGCCCGAGCACGCGCATGAACCTGGCCAACCTGGACGAGATCCTTCCTGCCCTACGAGACGCCGCGGAGCAGGTCAGCCAGACGCTCGACTGGTAGCCGAATGCGCCGGTTCGTCGCGGCGCGAATCGCGACTCGAATATTCAGCCGTCTCGACGATAGCGATTGACGCAGATCAAGGTGCTGCAGCAATTCGCTACAAGCCAGTTGGAACGTTTTCGTGAGGCAGTATGAGCACGACACGTCTGGCATGGCAGCGGCAGCTGGCGAGTGATCGCAGGTTGCGCTGGGGGGTGTTCGCGGGGTTGGCATTCCTCTCAGTCACGGCCGGATTGTGTTTGGCCGTTGCGACGCGGGGGTGGCTCATCCTGCCTTTCGTGGGGATCGAACTCGCGGCGATTCTGGGCGCATTCCTCTGGATTGAATGTCTTGCCTTCGACCGTGACGACGTGGAGATCGACGATCGCGCGGTACGTGTCCGACGCTGTCGCGGCCTGCGTGTGGAGCAACACCGGTTCGATCGGGCGTGGGTAACGGTCGCCGTGGAAGACGGCGGCACTGCACGGGAGCGCTTGGCGATGCGGCAATCCGGGCGGGAGGTTGCCCTCGGGGAGTTCCTGCCGATCGAGGCGCGTCGGCAGATGCTCCGGCAGCTACGTCACGCGATTGCGGCATGAACGCCACGGCGCACCAGTATTTCCGAGCGAGCGCCAGAGCGGCGCATTCATTCAGTTGGGATCACGTGAAGTTTGAGCAGCAGCACATGAAAGCAAGAGCCAGCACCATTTACGGACGTTTTCTGAGTCGCCTTGGCGTGGTCGCCGGCGCACCGCTTGCTGCCGGCCCGGCGGCGGCCGATTGGGCCATAAACCTGCAGCAACCCAATTCGGCGGTCGCGCAGCAGATGTACGACCTGCACATCCTCATCACGATCATCTGCGCCGTGATCTTCTGCGGTGTCTTCGGCGTGATGTTCTATTCGCTCTATGCGCACCGGAAGAGCAAGGGCCACAAGGCGGCCAACTTCCACGAGAGCACCACCGTCGAGGTGATCTGGACCGTCATCCCGTTCCTCATCCTTCTCGGCATGGCCTTTCCGGCGACCAAAGCGGTGCTCGACATGCGCGACAGTTCGGCGCCCGAGATGACGGTCAAGGTTACCGGCTACCAGTGGAAGTGGGGCTACGACTATATCCACGAGGGCTTTGGCTTCATGTCCACCCTGTCCACGCCGCTTGCACAAATCATGGGGCAGGAGGCGAAGGGCGAGAATTACCTCCTCGAAGTCGACAATCCGATGGTCGTGCCGGTCGGCACCAAGGTACGCGTGCTGGTTACCGCCAATGATGTGCTGCACGCATGGTGGGTGCCCGCGCTTGGCGTAAAACAAGACGCCATTCCCGGCTTCGTGCGCGACGCCTGGTTTCGCGCCGACCGTCCCGGCATCTATCGTGGAAACTGTGCCGAATTGTGCGGCAAGGAGCACGGCTACATGCCCATCGTCGTGGAGGTCAAGACCAAGGCCGATTACGACAAGTGGCTCGCCGCTGAGAAAGAAAAGCGCGGATTGGGCAAGGCTGCTGCGGCCGCAACCGTCATCGACGACAAGGTCTACACCAAGGAGGAACTGGTCGCCCACGGCGAACAGGTGTATCAGTCCGCCGGTTGTGTCGGCTGTCACCAGGCCAATGGCAAGGGCGCGGGCAGCTTCCCTGCGCTCGATGGATCGAAGCTCGTGAACGGCCCGAAGGATCCGGTCATCGCACTGCTGCTCAATGGTAAGCCAGGGACCGCTATGGCCTCGTTCAAGCACCTCTCGGACAAGGATCTCGCCGCGGTCAAGGCCTACATCGGCGCCTCGTGGTCCAACAAAGTGACCGACCTCGCGCAACCGATCGATTTCACGAAGGCCCGCAATGGCGGACAGCTACCTGCTGGCGCGCAGACGTCGGCCGCTTCGGGATCCTCGTCAGGCGCGGCACCGGCCGCGACGGCTGAGGCGAACTCGGAAGGGGCTCCCCGCCAAGCTCTATTTCGCCCCCGGCAGTAAGGATTTGCCCCGTGACGCCAAGCCGGCGTTGGATGCCGCGCTCGCGTTCCTCACCGCCAAACCCGACGCCAGGGTCGACATCACGGGTTATACGGACAAGACGGGCAGCCGGAACGCCAACCTCGAGCTCGCCAAGGAGCGGGCCAAGGCGGTCCGTGATGCGCTGGTTTCCGCCGGCGTTGCGCGGGAGCGCATCAACATGAAGCCACCGGCAGAAATCACCGGCGGGAGCGACGACCGTGCCGCGCGTCGCGTGGAAATCAACCCCGGCAGCTAAACCCAATTCGGTCGCGCGCCAGAGCCTTGGCGTGCAACCTGTAGTCGACGTTCAGGAGCAGTAAATCATGGCCAGCGTTCCGCACGATCACACCCACGGGCACGGACACGACGCCGCGCACGATCACGATCATCATCCAACCGGCATCATGCGGTGGGTCACCACGACCAACCACAAAGACATCGGAACGATGTACATGCTGTTCAGCTTCGTGATGTTCATCGCGGGCGGCATCATGGCCCTCGGCATCCGGGCTGAGTTATTCCAACCAGGCTTGCAGGTCGTGCGCCCGGAACTGTTCAACCAGCTCACGACGCTCCACGGTATCGTCATGATCTTCGGTGCGATCATGCCGGCGTTCGTCGGCTTCGCCAACTGGATGCTTCCGTTGCAGCTCGGAGCGCCCGACATGGCGTTTGCTCGGATGAACAACTGGTCATTCTGGCTCCTTCCGCCCGCAGCTATCCTGTTGATCAGTTCTTTCTTCGTCCCAGGCGGCGCGGCTGCGGGGGGATGGACGCTGTATCCGCCGTTGTCGATTCAATCGGGCATCGGCATGGACATGATGATCTTTGCCGTTCACATCATGGGCGCATCGTCGATCATGGGCTCGATCAACATCATCACGACGATCCTCAACATGCGGGCACCGGGAATGACGCTCATGAAGATGCCGATGTTCGCGTGGACCTGGCTCATCACGGCCTTTCTGCTGATCGCAACGATGCCCGTGCTCGCCGGCGCAGTGACGATGTTGCTGACTGATCGCCACTTCGGTACCACGTTTTTCAATGCGGCCGGCGGTGGTGATCCGGTGATGTTCCAGCACATCTTCTGGTTCTTCGGTCACCCGGAGGTCTACATCATCGCGCTTCCGGCGTTCGGTGTCGTCTCGCAGATCATCCCGGCCTTCTCGCGGAAGCCGCTGTTTGGTTACGCCTCGATGGTGTACGCCACCGCCTCGATCGCGATTCTGTCGTTCATCGTCTGGGCGCATCACATGTACACGACCGGTCTTCCGGTCGCCGGCCAGCTCTACTTCATGTACGCGACCATGCTGATTGCTGTTCCGACCGGGGTGAAAGTCTTCAACTGGCTGGCGACCATGTGGCGCGGTTCGATCACACTGGAAACGCCCATGCTGTTCTGCCTCGGCTTCCTGTTCCTGTTCACCATGGGCGGCTTCACTGGCCTCGTTCTGTCGCTTACGCCGGTAGACATTCAGCTGCATGACACCTACTACGTCGTAGCCCACTTCCACTACGTAATGGTGGCCGGCGCGCTATTCTCGGCCTTTGCCGCGGTGTACTACTGGGGCCCCAAGTGGACAGGGTGGATGTATGAGGAGAAGCTCGGCAAGATCCATTTCTGGTGGTCGCTGATCGCCTTCAACGTTACGTTCTTCCCCCAACACTTCCTGGGTCTCGCCGGCATGCCGCGGCGTATCCCGGATTACAACCAGCAGTTCGAGAACTGGAACATGATCTCGTCGGTTGGCGCGTTTGCCTTCGGCCTCGCTCAGGTCTTCTTTATCTGGGTCGTGTGGCGGATGGCGACCGGTAAAAGTGGCATTCGCGCTGCGGCCAAGCCTTGGGATGGGGCTGAAGGTCTCGAGTGGACAGTGCCGTCGCCGGCGCCATATCACACGTTTGAAACTCCGCCTGTAGTCAAGTAATCACGGGGCGAGTGCGCGCATGGGCTCTCATGCCGTCATCAAGGATCGAGATCGCGCCGACGCCGTTCGGCGCCGCGCCCGGGTAACGGGCCTCGCCCTTGCGGCACTTGCGCTTTTCTTCATGGTCTCGGTCGGCGTCGTCAAGCTCTGGGGAAGAATGTGAAGTGGCTCGAGTTCGCCAACAAGACGATGCTGCGCAAGCTCGTCGTCTTCACCTTGGTGATGTTCGCATTCGGGTTTGCACTCGTCCCGATCTACCAAAAGATCTGTGAGATCACGGGCGTCAACGAGTTGTTACGTCCCGACCAGGTGAAGAACACGCAGGTCGATGCGTCTCGCACGATCAAAGTGGAGTTCGACGCCAATCTGCGTGGTGACAGCATGTGGACCTTCAAGCCGGAAGTCACCGTGCTCAACCTTCATCCCGGCGAGTTGGCTACAGTAGTCTACGAAATCACAAACACCGCGAGTCGCGACATCGTCGGACAGGCTATTCCGAGTTACATGCCCATGCTAGCAGCCGAGCACTTCAAGAAACTCGAGTGCTTCTGTTTTGCGAAGCAGACCTTCGCGGCAAACGAGACGCGAAAGATGCCGGTCGTCTTCCTCATCGATCCTGCACTTCCTCCCGATGTCAACACGGTTACGCTGTCCTACACTTTTTTTGAAATGCCCGGGGGGGCGCCGGCCGCCAGCCGGGCGCCAGCCGGCAAGCTCGAGGCCGCGCAACCGGTCGTCGAACCCAGCTGATCGCTTTCACGTTTGTGCACTGACTGAGACCTGACATGGCTTCTTCATCAAACACCAATTCGGGACACTATTTCGTCCCCCAGCCCTCGCACTGGCCGATTGTTGGCTCGATTGCGCTCTTGACTTCCGCATTCGGTGCGGTCGGCACCATGAATCACTTTGGCTGGGGTCTACCGGTTCTCCTCTCGGGACTGGGCATCCTCGTGTTCATGATGTTTGGATGGTTTGGCTCCGTCATCAAGGAGAGTGAAGGCCGCCTGTACGGAGCCAACGTGGATCGCTCATTCCGCTGGAGCATGAGCTGGTTCATCTTCTCCGAGGTGATGTTCTTTGCCGCGTTCTTCGGTGCTCTCGGACTTGCGCGTCTGCATGTCGTCCCGGACTTGGCCAGCATCGACAACAAGTTGCTCTGGCCGGAGTTCGCGGGCACGTGGCCGACCACCGGGCCGTATATCGATTCGCCTTTCACGCCCATGGGCGCGTGGGGAATCCCGGCGATCAACACCGCACTGTTGCTTACCTCAGGTGTCACACTCACCATCGCGCATCACGCTCTCCTCAAGAACGAGCGCAGCAAGACGATCACTTGGCTCGCCGCGACCATCGTGCTCGGCTTGGTCTTCCTTGGCCTTCAGGTCTACGAGTACATCCACGCATACTCCGACCTCAACCTGAAGCTCACCTCGGGCATCTTTGGTTCGACCTTCTTCATGCTCACCGGCTTCCACGGCTTCCACGTGACCGTGGGTGCGATCATGCTCGCGGTCGTCATGTTGCGTCTGATGCGTGGACACTTCGACGCGAAACATCATTTCGCGTTCGAGGCGGCAGCTTGGTATTGGCACTTCGTCGATGTGGTCTGGCTCGGTCTCTTTGTCGTCGTTTACATGATGTGACGCGACGATACGCGAGTCCGACGCGAGAGCGGCCCCTCGGGGCCGCTCTTTCATTTGGATGGCCTACCGTGCAATCGGCGCGGCCTGAGCCTTACTTTATACCCTGCGGGCCAATCAGCCCAAACTTGTATCCTGCCATGAGGAACACGAAGAGTCCCACGGACAGCGCGACCCGCAGTGCCAGGGCCCGAACCATGCGGTGCCTTCCCTCACCGGCATCGCGGTAAAGAAATACCAGAGCCGAGGCCATGGAGACGATGATGGCGACGAGAACAGCAATGACCACCCAGCGCATTTGCGGATTCTAGTTGCCGACCAAGGCCATGCGCTTGACTGTCATGAATCGCGAATTTCGGCCTCGCCTGTGGGCCTTGCTCCTCACGGGCGGGTTCGTTGCACTGACGATCCGTCTCGGCAACTGGCAAGGCGAACGCGCGGCCTACAAAGTCGCGCAGCAGGCGCTCATCACCGAGGCGCAGCAACGGCCGACACTGTCACCTGCTGACGCGGCAGAAAAGGGGGCTGAGGCGCGCTATCAGCCGGTTCGCGGCCGGGGTCGGTTCATCGCCGAACCGATCTGGTTCCTCGATAACCGCATCTATGAGGGACGCGCCGGCTACGCGGTACTGCAACTGTTCGAACCCGAGCGCCTCAACGACGATGCGCTGCCCCGCGAAAATCGCCTTCTCCTCGTGGACCGCGGCTGGGTTCCCGTGGGGGTCGACCGCTCGGTTCTGCCCAAGGTCGAAACCCCCAAGGGCGTCATCACGATTGTGGGTCGCCTCAATGCTCCGCCGTCGCGCAATCCTGGCACAGCAGACAATGAAATCGGTCCCCGCCTCAACTACATCGCGATCGAGGAGCTAACCCGCCGCATCGACCGACCGCTTTCGCCGCTGATGGTCGAACTCACCGAGGGTGAAGGATGGCTCGGCACGACGCCGCCGCCGCCTGCGGCGAGGATCGACCACCACTACGCCTATCGAGTGCAGTGGTATTCCATGGCAGCACTGGCCGTGGTCCTGTTTATCGTTTTCAGCTTCCGAAAGATCGAAGATTCCCCGCAATGAGAGCACCACCGCAACCCGCCACAACTGGCTCGAATGCCTCCACCCGGGCGATGATCCTGCTCGTGGCGCTCGTGTGCGCCGCGCCATTCCTCGCCGCTTGGATCGCCTACTACGTAATCAAGCCGCAAGGCGGTGAGAGCTATGGTCAGTTGCTCAAAACGGCTCCCGTGCCCGCGCTGCAACTTTCGGGCGACGCGGCCGAACGCCTGCGGAAACGTTGGATCATCCTGATGCGTGCCGACGGGCCTTGCACCGCAGAATGCGAACAGCTGCTCTACGCCACGCGCCAGGCGCACACCATGCTGGGAAAGGAGCGCTCCCGTGTCCAGCGCGTCCTCATCGGAGCGCCGGAACTGACCGAGGAACAGGCACGTGCGCACCCCGATCTCATAGTGGGTCGCGTGCCAGCGCCTTCGCCGGAAATCGACCAGCTGCTGCGTGAGCGCGCGGTGCTCATCGATCCGCTGGGTAACCAGGTCATCGCCTGGCCGCTCGATCCCGACATCAAGAAACTCAATGGGGACCTGATGCGGCTGCTTCGCGCATCCAGAATCGGCTGACGAACCGCCGATGGATCAGGCCCACAAGCGCTGCCTCTTGCCATGAGCACACCGCGAGACGAACCCGCCATTGCGCGTGAACTGCAAACCGCAGCCAACACGACAGCCTCCACCTCGCGCTTGCGGGACTACTGGACCCTGACCAAGCCTCGCGTCACGCTGCTCGCGGTCTTCACTGCCTTCATCGGCATGCTGCTCGCGCAACCAGCCGTGCCCTCGCCAAGCCTCCCGCCCTGGCCCACGATGCTCGGCGGCGTGGCGGGCATCTGGCTCCTCGCGGGCGCAAGCTTCGCCCTCAACTGCCTGCTCGAGGCGGCGGTGGACGCCCGCATGCGTCGGACGCGCGGCCGACCCTCGGCGCAGGGACGGCTCACGACCACCGAGATCGTTCTTTTTGCATTGGCACTGGGGGCTGCTGGTTCCGCCGTGCTCGTCGTATTCACGAATCTTCTCACGTGGGCACTGACGCTCGCCACGTTCTTTGGCTATGCCTTTGTCTACACGCTCTACCTGAAGCCCAACACCCCGCAGAACATCGTGATCGGCGGCGCAGCGGGGGCCATGCCACCCCTCCTCGGTTGGACGGCGATCGCGAACGAAGTCACCGCCGGGCCGCTTCTGCTCGTGCTCATCATCTTCGTCTGGACGCCCCCTCATTTCTGGGCGCTGGCACTTTACAGGCAGGAGGATTACGAGCGCTCCGGGCTGCCGATGCTGCCCGTCACGCATGGCCGCGACTTCACGCTGCTGTCGATGCTGCTCTACACATGGCTGCTGCTCGGGGTATCGCTGCTGCCGGTCGCGATTCGCATGAGCGGCTGGCTCTACGGGCTGATCGCCCTGATTCTCGGCCTGCGTTTCATCCTGCTCGTTCACCGCTTGCGCCGCAACTACAGCGACGACCGCTCACGGGCGGTCTTCAAGTATTCCCTGACCTATCTCTCGCTGCTCTTTGCGGCACTGCTCGTCGATCACTATCTGATTGCCTGAGCAAGGCACGAGATCAGATTTCCACCATGTCGAAGTCGTCCTTGCGCGCGCCGCACTCCGGGCACGTCCAGTTCAACGGGACGTCCTCCCAGCGGGTCCCCGGAGGCAGACCGTCCTCCGGCGCACCAGTCGCTTCGTCATAGATCCAGCCGCAGATCAGGCACATGTACTTTTTCATGAAGGCGGGGGCGGGCATCAAGCGCAGCCCGTGATTCTAGGTGAACCCACTTTCCTCCTTAGAATCAGAGGGTTATCCGCACGCTGTCCTCTCGGACTAACGCTCTTGGACCCTGCTCTCGCCCAAGCCCCGCAATCCGCAGGCGCCCAGAACGCGCGTCCGCGGCTGGGCGACATCCTCGTCAGCCGCGGCAGACTCGATCCGCAGCAACTCGAGCGCGTGCTTCGGCTCCAGTCGACGGGCGGACGCCGCGATCCGATCGGCGTCCTGCTCGTCACCATGGGTGCCGTCTCGGCCCGCGATGTCGCCATGGCGCTCGCCGAGCAATCGGGCCTTGACTTCGTGGAGTCCTCGGCCTTTCCCGAAATCCCCATTCTCGAAGAGCAGATTTCCGCCCGCTTCCTTCGCGATGCACGCGCCTTGCCGATCGCGGAAGACGCCGAGACGCTGACACTCGCCGTCGCCGACCCCTACGACCAAACAGTCGAGCACGCCTTTCGCCTAGTCAGCGACCGCCGGATCGTGCGCATGGTCGCGATCGGCAGTGACGTCGATGCCGCCATCGAACGGCTCTATGGGGGCGGTCGCGCGGATGTCACCGAACTCGCCGACGGTGCGATCGAGGCGCGGCTCGATGGCGAAGCACTGACGGCCGACGTCCAGCAGCTCAAGGACCTCGCCTCCGAAGCGCCCGTCATCCGCCTAGTGAGCCTGTTGATCGGCAACGCGCTCGAGGCACGCGCATCGGACATCCACATCGAGCCTTTTGAAAACCGACTGGTCGTGCGCTACCGGATCGATGGCGTGCTGCACGAGATCGAGTCGCCGCCCAAGCGCATGGCGGCGGCGGTCATCTCGCGCGTGAAGATTCTCGCCAACCTGGACATCGCCGAACGCCGCCTACCGCAGGACGGCCGCATTCGACTCCGGGTGCAGGGCAAGGACATCGATCTGCGGGTATCGACCGTGCCGACCATGCACGGCGAGAGTGTGGTCATGCGGATCCTCGACAAGGGGGCGGTTGCGCTCAATTTCGCGCGCCTGGGTTTCGAGCCGAACGTGCTCAACGCGTTCCAGCGTGCCATCGCCGAACCCAATGGCATCGTCCTCGTCACGGGGCCCACCGGTTCCGGCAAGACGACAACGCTTTACACCGCGCTTGACCAGTTGAACAAGCCCGAGGTCAAGATCCTGACCGTGGAAGATCCGGTCGAGTACCAGATGGCAGGCGTCAACCAGATCCAGGTCAAGCCGCAGATCGACCTGACCTTCGCCAACGCGCTGCGCTCGATCGTCCGGCAAGACCCGGACGTCATCATGATCGGTGAGATCCGCGACTTGGAGACGGCTGAAATTGCCGTGCAGGCCGCACTCACCGGGCACCTGGTGCTCTCGACCCTGCACACCAACGACGCGCCCTCCACGGTGAGTCGGCTGCTCGACATGGGCGTGGAAGATTACCTGCTGACCTCAACCCTGGTCGGCGTGCTGGCGCAGCGGCTCGTGCGAACGCTCTGCGACCGCTGCCGGGAGCCCTACCAGCCCGAAGCGGCGTTCGTCGAAGAGGTCGGCCTCGCAAGACTCCTCGAGCACGGCGCCCGCCCGACGCTCTACCGTGCCGTGGGATGCCGTGAGTGCTCGCACACCGGGTTCAACGGCCGCATGTGCATCGCCGAGATGATGCCGCTCTCGGAGGCGCTCCGTCGGCTGATCATGAGAAAGGCCAGCGCGAGCGAGCTGAGGCAGCAGGCGCTCGCTGAGGGCATGGAGAGCATGTATGACAACGGCCTGCGCAAGGTGCTCGCCGGAGTGACCACCATCGAAGAGGTCCTGCGCGCGACGCGGGAGGGGTGAGTCACTCATGCCCTTGTTCGCCTACCAAGCCGTTCGCGGTGACGGATCGCAGGTGGCTGCGCAGATCGATGCCGCCACCGAGCGCGAAGCGGTCGAGCGCGTCCGTGACCAGGGGCTGATCCTGCTTGCCATCGCCCCTGCAGCGCAGGCGGCACTGGCCTCGGTCGAGCGCAACGGCTCGTTCCTCGGCCGACTCGCAGCGTCCCGCCGGGTCACTCCGGCCCAGATCATCGCGACGACGCGCGATCTTGCCAACCTGGTCGGCGCGGGATTGCCGCTCGATCGTGCCTTCGAGCTCTTGATCAGCCTCGCCGAGACGAAGCCTTTGGCGTTGCTACTTCAAGACCTGCGCGATCGTGTGCGCGGGGGACGAGCGCTGTCGCAGGCGCTGGCCGAACATCCGCGGCACTTCGATCGCCTCTACGTCAACCTCGTCCGGGCGGGCGAGGCAAGCGGCACCCTCGGCCCCACACTCGCCCGCATCTCGGAGTTCCAGGAGCGCTCGGCCGAGCTTCGCAGCAACGTGCAATCCGCGTTGATGTATCCGGTCGTGCTCGTGCTCGTCGCCATCGTCGCGGTCCTCGTGATGATCTTCTTCGTGGTGCCGAAATTCGAAGCCACGTTCCGGCAGTTCGGAAAGGCGCTGCCTGCGTCCACCGAGAACCTGCTTTCGCTTGCCCACTTCCTGCGCAGCGACGGCTGGATGCTGCTCGTCGGACTCGCGGCGCTCGCAATCCTCGTCCGTGGCCGGTTTCGCACGCCCGCGGGGCAGCTGGCCTGGCATCGCCGGAAACTCACGCTGCCGATCCTCGGTCCACTCTTCCAGAAAATCGAAGTGGCCCGCATGACCCGTACCCTCGGCACGCTCGTCGGCAATGGCGTGAGCCTGCTCCCGGCACTCGCCATCGTGCGCGACTCGCTGGACAACCGCGCGCTCGCCGACGCGCTCGAGTCGGTCACTGCGCGGCTCAGGGAAGGGCATGGCTTTGCACGTCCGCTCATGGAGAGCGGACTCTTCCCAAAGCTCGCAGTGCACATGGTCGCCGTCGGTGAGGAAACCGGCCAGCTCGACCGCATGCTCATCAAGGTGGCCGACATCTATGACAGCGAAGTCAACATTGCGTTGAAGCGCGCGTTGTCGATGCTGGAGCCCGTGCTCATCATCACGCTTGCCGTCGTGGTGGGCGGCATCATCTACGCGCTCCTCAATGCGCTCCTCGGTCTCACCGACCTCACCGGCTGAATCAGCCCCCTCCGGAAACGAATCATGAAACAGACCCTGTCTTTGCGCCGCAGTCCCTTCGCCGCACGTGAACGCGGCTTCACCCTCATGGAACTGCTTGCCGTGATCGTCATCATCGGCGTGCTTGCCGCCACGATTGGCGCGCGTTTCCTCGGCCAGTCCGAAGGCGCCAAGGCCAATGCGGCCAAGGCCGAGATGGGCCAGATCGTCCAGGCGCTCGACCTGTTCAAGCTGGAAATCGGCCGCTACCCGAACACGCAGGAGGGACTGAACGCGCTCATCAAGAACCCGGGCAACCTGCCGAACTGGAACGGGCCCTACTTCCGCAAGGACAACATCAAGGACCCGTGGAACAACGACTACCTCTACCAAAGCCCAGGGCCGAACAACACGCCCTTCGAGCTCAAATCTTTGGGGGCGGATGGTCGCGAAGGAGGCGAGGGGGCAAACGCCGATATCGTTCGCACCTGATCCGGGCCGACAACGAGTGACAGCGCCCTCACCATGCAACCGCGCTTTGCAGGCCCCGCCCGCCAGCAACGACGGCCCGTGCGACTGGCAGTGCGCGTTCGTGGGTTCACGCTCATGGAATTGCTCGTCGTGCTCTTGCTGGTCGCCGTCATCGTGGCGCTCGCGCCGCCCCTCTGGAGCAACGCCGTGCCTGCCGCAGAACACCGCGCGGCCGCACGGCAGATCGCACAGATGCTCAAGGCCGCGCGCAGCGAGGCGGTTGCCCGGCGCACCGACGTGCCAGTAGAGTTCGATTTGACGGCGCGCCAGATTCGACTCGCAGCCCCGCAGGGCGCTGCAATCGTGAACCGGGTCTACACCCTGCCGGAAGGTATCGCGCTTGAACTGACCACGACCGTCGCCGAAACACAGAGCCCGGAGCGCGCATCGGTGCGTTTCTATCCGGACGGCGGCTCGAGCGGCGGGCGCGTCACCCTGCGGGTCGGAGAGCGGGGCTATCGGGTGGACATCGACTGGTTGAGTGGTCGCATCGCGATCGATGAGGCTTGACATGCGACTCCGGACGGAGCGCGGCTTCACGCTGATCGAGGTCGTCGTGGCGATCGTCGTCGCTGCACTGGTGCTTGCGGCGCTGGCGGGCGTTTTTGCGGGGGGCGTGCGCTCGGCGGGTGCCGCGCGGGACTTGGCCGAGCTCGCGGTGGCGGCCGAGTCGGTGCTGGCTGCGGCCGGGCTCGAGCGGCCCCTCACCGACGGCACCGAAACCGGCAGCGATCCCGATCGTCGGCTCAGTTGGACGCTGACGGTCGCACCCGAGCCGACCACCGACAGCGACAACCCGATCCGTCCGCCGCTCGAACTCAAGCGGCTGACCGTGAGCGTCACGCGCGCAGATCGCCTGACTCCGGGGGTGACACCCCGCAGCTTCGAGCTGTCCACCGTGCGTGCCGTGCCCCGTCGGGAGCCATGAAATCGCGCCTTGAAACCCGTCGGCCGCATCGTGGCTTCACGCTGATCGAAATCGTCGCGGCGCTCGTGCTGCTCGCACTGCTCGCCACCGTGCTCTTCGGCATCGTCGGCAACGCCGAACGCAGCGTCACGGCGGCGACGGCGGCCCAAGAGCGCGCCGAGCAAGCCTTGCGTCTCAGGCAATTCCTTCGTGATCACGTCGGCGGCATGCTCCCCCTGCGCTGGCGGCGCGAACTGGGACAGCCCCTGCGTTTCGAGGGTCGAAGCGCGAGCGTGACCTTCCTCGCGCCGGTGCTTTCGCACATCGCCGAAGGCGGGGTCATGTGGTGGCGCCTCGAAGTCGACCCCGGCGAACGCGACCGGCCACGACTGGTCATCCGGCGTCTGCCCCAGAACCCCGAAGTGGCCGAGATCCCCGATTTCCGCGAGGCGGAGACGATCGTGCTGGCCGAGCCGGTCGCGGAGCTGGCGCTCCGCTACTTCGACCCGGGTTCGAACCCGGTCGAGGAGCCCGAGGCAGGCCGCTGGGTGACGAGCTGGGAGGAGCCGGGCCGTTCACCTTCCGCGATCGAAGTGACCCTGCGCGACCGACAAGGCGCAGTGATCCTCGCCACCGTAGTTCAGCTCCATCTGAGCCCCTCGATCGGCTGCAATTTCGACTTCCAGCGCGGGCGCTGCGTGATTCCGGGGGTCGCGCCATGAGTCCTGTCCCACGCTTGCGCCGCGAGCGAGGCCTCGCGCTGATCCTCGTGCTCGGTCTGGTCATCTTCCTGACGCTCGTCGCGTTGAGCCTCTCGGACACGCTTCGGCTTGGCAATGCGATCGTCTCCAACGCCGTCAGCGCCATCCGTGCCCAGGCGGCAGCGGACGGTGCGGTTCATCGGATGCTGGTCGAGTTGCAGCGCCCGCGGGAGCCGGTGAATCCGGACAATCCGGCCTGGCGGCCGAACGGCAAGCGCTACGCCTGGGTGGAGGTTGACCTCGCGATCGAGGTTTCGGCCCAGTCGGAGGCTGCTAACATTGACTTGAACTTTGCCGCCGAGCCGTTGCTCAGACAGCTCTTCGTCTCGGCCGGCGCGTCGGAAGACGAGGCGAACGCCATCGTTGCCGCCATCCGTGACTGGACCGATGCCGACAGTTTGACCCGCCCGAACGGGGCCGAGTCGGACGAATACCGCGCTCAGGGTCGCAAGACGCTGCCCGCCAACGAGCTGTTCGTTGCTGTCGAGGAACTCAAGAACGTGCTTGGTATTACCCCTGAGCTTTACGCGGCGGTCGCGCCGAAGCTGACGGTTCACAGCCGGAGCGCGGGTGTGGACCCGCTCGTGGCGTCGCTCGACGTGCTCCTCTGTGTGCCGGGATTGGATCCCGGACAGGTGAGCGCCTGGGTGGCCGAGCGGGATGCGGCGATCGACGCAGACCTGCCACCCCCGCCGCTGCCGTTTTCTTCGCCTTACCTGTCGGGCGGTGGTGCCGGTGCCGTACGCATCAAGGCTACCGCCACCGCGGCCGACGGCACTCGCGCTGTACGCGAGGCGAGTGTGCGTCTGGGCTCGGCACGAAGGGTGGCTCCCCAGTTCCAGCTCTGGCAGCGCGCGGCGCGCTCAGCCGGCCAGCCTCTGAACCCCGCGCCGGAGGCGGGATCGCGTGAGTGATTCCTTGCTCCGTCCGGGTCAGGGACGTCTGTTTCTCGATTGGTGGGTCGAGCATCTCGCTCGCGCGTTGCCGGCGGCGCTTGCTGGCGACCGCCGAGGAGCGGCCCGAGCAGCTCGGGTTTCGGTCACGCAGGATCGCTATTGGGCGGCCGGTGCCAAGGACGCCGAAGGTCGCCCGTTGTCTGCCGCGCCGGCCGGCGGCGCGGTCGCTCTGCTTCTCGACGATGCCAACGGCTTCCGGCGCCGCGTGACGCTACCCATCGCGGTGCACCGTTCGGTGCGCCAGGTGTTGTCGCATGATCTCGATCGCCTCACGCCGCTTCGGGCAAACGACCTCTATTTCGACGCCCATGTCGTCGCGCGTGATTGGGGGGCCGGAACCTGCGTGGCCGAACTGGTGGCGGCCCCGCGAGCCCGGGTCAAGCAGCAGATCGAAGCGGTCGAAACACGCGGGCTCACGGTTGAGCGGGTCGTGCTCCGGGCGGACGATCTGACGACCGGGGTGAATCTGCTGCCCGCGCAAGCGCGCGCCGACACGGACTGGCGACGCGGACGCATCCTCACTGGCGCCCTGCTGATCGCGTGCCTTGTTCTTGCCCTGGCGCTCGCCGCCTTCCCCATCTGGCAGGCGCGGGAACGGGTCATCGCGCTGCAGGCGGCCGAGGCCCAGGCCCGAATCGACGCCGAGCAGACGAGCGTCCTGCAGCGGCAAGTCGAGAAGCAACTCGGCGAGTACAACTTCCTGCTCGAGCGCAAGCACTCCACGCCACTGGTGGCGCAGCTGCTCGACGATCTCACCAAGCGCCTGCCTGACGACACCTGGGTGCAGACCTTGGAGATCAAGTCGAACCCGCAGACCAAGGCACGCGAGGTGATCGTGCAGGGCGAGACCGGCAGCGGCGCGCGCATCGTTCAGATCGTCCAGGAGTCGCCGTTGATCAAGGAGCCGGTACTCAAGGCGGCCATGACCCGTCTCGCGCCCAACGCGGAACGCTTCCATATCGGCGGGGAACTGGTGCTCGCCGAACTGCCGGAAAAGTTGAAGCCCACCGAGGCCACGAGTGCAGTGACCGTACCGCTCGCGCCGGCGCCTGCGGCGGGCGCGCCGACTACGACGGCACCCGCAGGGCCCAAGGCACCCGAGACGAAGGCTGGCGAAGGTAAAGCCGACACGAAGGCCGAGCCTCGTCCCTCCCCTGCGCCCGCTGCTTCTGCCACGTCTGCCGGCGCTGCTCAACCCGCGTTGCCTCCTGGAGCTCCGGGAGTGAAGCCATGACGCTGCCGACGGGTCGACAGGGCATCTGGGCAGCCTGGGCACTGGCGCTCGCCTGCGCTGCCGCGGTGGTGGCCGCGATTGCGGTCCCCGCGTGGGTTGCGTGGAAGCGCTACGACGCCATCGCCACGGATGCCGCGGAGAAGATCGAGCGTTACCGCCGCATCTCGGTCAACCGTGAGGATTACCAGCGCGCCTTGGACACCGTCAAGGCCCGCGAGAGCGCGCGCTTCTTCCTCAGGAACACAGCCTCGACCCAAGCCGGAGCCGAACTGACCGATCTCGTTCGTGCGGCCGTGGAGTCGAACGGCGGGCGGCTTTCATCCATCCAGCCGGCCACAGTAAAGGACGACTCGGGCTACCGCCTCTACACGCTGCCGGTGGGGTTCGTCGCCACCCCGGCCAACCTCACGCGGATCCTGCTCGCGCTCGAGACGACGCTGCCGTATCTGCTGCTCGACCAGGTCACCCTCCGCGCGACCGTCCCCCGGGGCTACAAGGGTGTGCCCAATGTCGAACCCGAAGTGTCTGTCACGCTCGAGGTTCAGGCCTATGGCCACAAGGATGCGGCCCGCGCGGCTGCACGGACACCGGCGACCTCCGCGGCGACACCGGGCGCTGTCTCTGGCACCCCGGGAGGTGCGCGATGAAGGTCCTCAACCTTGCGCTTGCCGTGCTGGCCGCCGCGCTTGCGGGTGCGTTCGGGTGGCTCACCGAATGGGGACAAGCATTCACCCGCACGGTCGATGTCCCCGCCAAAAGCGCCCCCAAGGGCGACGTGGGTGGGTTGTTGCCCGACTTCCGCATCGCGACGGACGCTTCGGCCTACGGCGCGATTGCCGAGCGGCCGCTGTTCAATCCCACGCGCCGCCCAGCACCGACGGCCCCCGTGGCCGCCGCGCCGGAGCCTCCGAAGCCGCAGATCCGGCGTGGGCTCTACCAACTCGTCGGCATCTCGGATCTCGGGGCGGTCCGGGTCGCTCAGGTCAAGGAAATCGCGACCAACATGACCCGCTCGGTCCGTGCCGGTGACATGCTTCAGGAACTGAAAGTCGACTCAATCACGGCGGATTCGGTGCGGCTTACCTTCGCTGGTGAGGCCGACGTCCTCACGCTGCCGAAGTTCACCGCCTCGGGGCGTGTTCCGCAGCCGCCGGCACCGGCGACACCGCTCCAACCCACACCCGCGCCGCAGGCTGCTGCATCGCCGCCCCCGGAAGCTGCTGCGGCGCAGGCGCGACCACAACAGCCGATCGCGCCACAAGCAGCGGGCACGGCGGCGGCGCCTGCCGGAATGACGCCACCGGCCGCCGGCGCGACCGCAGCCAGCCCTGGTTCCGGGGCCGAGCAAAGCAGTGCGCCGCATCCCAATCGTGAATGGGCACGCATGCGTGCATTGCGCGCTGGAGTTCAACCGCAGTGAGCTTCGTCGACCAGACAATGAGATCAGAACAGACATCCGAAACCGCTGTGCGTCTGAGCCGTTGGATTCGGCCTATCAGCCTGACGGCCGCATGCGCGGCAGTCCTGATGCATGCACCCGCGGGCGCCCAAGGCGCTCTGGCGACCGAGCTTGCACCCCGTCCACCGGCCAGCGCGCCCCAGACGCCAACGGCGGACCGGCCTGACCTGCGTTGGGGTGCCTCGGGCCAGCGAAATGGCGGCGCGCCCGCGGCCGCAACGTCTGTCGCATCGGGAGCTCCTGCGCCCACGTCCCCCAGCGTGGTGCGGCCGACGCAGCCTGCGGCCGCGCAGGCCAATCCGCCCGCACAGGCCGCGAGCGAAGACATGATGCTGGGGACCGGCAAGCTGTTCAACGCGCCCAGAACGCAGACCGCTCGTCCCGGCAGCGGCCGACCCGTGTCGTTCTCCTTTGAAAATGGCGACATCCGGGAGATAGTGAAGAACATCCTCGGAGATCTTCTTGGCGAGAACTACATCATCGATCCGCGCGTGCAGGGTCAGATCACCATGCGGACGGCCAAGCCCATCCCCGAGTCGGATGCGGTGGCCATGCTTGAGTCGATCCTGCGGGGTCTCGGACACGTGCTCGTGCGTGAAGGAGCCTACTGGCGCGTGATGCCGGCTGCAGACGCGCGGGGGCTGATTAGTCCGGTGCCCGCGACCATGGATGCCCAACGCGGCATGGTCACTACGATCTACCCTGTCAAGTCGATCGGGGTGAACGAGGCCAGGCGCCTGGTGGAGCCTTTCGTGCGTGACCCGCAGGCGACGTTGCGCGTCGATGAGTTGCGCAACCTGCTGTTCATCACCGCTTCCCAGCCCGAGACCCAGCGCATCCTCGAGGTGGTCGACATGTTCGATGTCGACCTGCTCGAAGGCATGTCCTTTGCCTTGTATCGACTGCAGAACGGCGACGTGAAGTCCGTGGTTGCCGACTACGAGCGTATCGTCGGCGGACAGGCCAACCCCTTCGCGGGGCTCCTGCGCGTGCTGCCGATCGAGCGCATGAACGCCGTGCTGCTGATCTCGCCTCAGGCGAAGGTGGTTCAGGATGCGCGGGTCTGGTTCGAGCGGCTCGACGCAGGCGGTGCGGAGACCGGATCCGGCCAGCGTCTTTACGTCTACAACTTGCAATACACGCAGGCCGAAAAGCTGCAGCCGGTCTTGCAGGCCGCGCTTTCCGGGCGCAGCACCGCCACACCTGCGCCGACGGTGGCACCCGGACAGCAGCAGAGCACTATCACCGCCCCGGTGAATCCCATTCCCGGGCAGCCGATCGTACAGCCAGGCAATGTTGCTGGCACACAACAGCAGCGGCCGCAGGCCGCGGGTGCAGCTGGAACCTCCGCGGCCGCTGCCGGGCAAGCGCTCGCACGCAATGCCACGATCGTCGCGGACAAGGACCGCAACGCCCTCCTGATCGTGGCGACAGCGGCGGAGTACAACGCGATCGAGGCGGTCATCCGACGCCTCGACGTGCCGCCCAAACAAGTGGCCATCGAACTTCAGATCGCACAGGTGGCGCTCACCGGGGATTTCAAGTTTGGGCTGCAGTCCTATCTCCAGTCCGGAAAGTTCGATGCACCCGGCAACAACCTGAGCATCAATGAAGGCGCGCTCCGCGCCAATGCGAGTGGTTTGTTCACCTACACGTGGGGCAAGGGCGACGTGGTCAAGGCCATCCTGAGCGCGAGCCAGACCAAGGGGCAGACCCGAACCATTGCGCAGCCGACGCTGATCACCATCGAGAACCAGAAGGCCACCTTCAATTCCGGAAAGCAGGTCTCCGTGCGTACGCAGACGTCCACCGGCACGGGCACCGTGGCGGGCACCGACTCCTTCCAGTACATCAACACCGGCATCAACATCAACTTCACGCCGCGTGTGACGGGGCGCAACATCCTGCTCGAGATCCAGCAGGAGATCAGCGATTCACAGCCGTCCAGCAATCCCGGCAACCCGAACCCAGACATCCTCCGCCGTGCCGCCTCGACCACGGTCATGGTGAGCTCGGGCGACACGATGCTGATGGGTGGGCTGTTCGAGGAATCAGGTGGCAATGGCAGTTCGGGGTTTCCGCTGTTGTCGACCATCCCGGTGGTGGGCGCCCTCTTTGGCCAGCAAACTTGGAACCACAACCGCAGCGAACTGGTCATGTTGATCACGCCGCGCATCCTCGAGAACGAAGAGGACACGCGGCAGGTCGTCGATGAGCTCCGTAAGCGCCTGCAGGCGATCGAGCGCAACGCGCCCAGCGCATCCACCGAAGTGCTGCCCACGCGGGCGACCGATCGCGAGCGGATCGCCCGAGAGATTCGCGAACTCGACGGCTCCCTGCGGGCGAGCGACCCCCCTCGTCAGCCTGAAACCGGCGGCCACAACTGATCCTTCCGCAGACGTTGTCCAAAGCGTCAATCACCAACGTCCATGACCACCATGACTGAAACAGTGATCCGATCCACCCCATCCCGACTCGACGTGCCAGCCGTGGTGATGGCAGCCTTCGTTGCTGGCGTTTTTTCCGCTGCGGTCGCGGCATCTACATCCACCGCCGAGCCGTCCCGCCAGGAGGCCGCGCCCGGCACCCCGGTCACACCCGGCGCCGTCCAGACCGCCGAACCTGCAAAGCCTGCCGAACCCGCAAAGCCCGCTGAGACCGCCAGTGAGGCGGCCAAATCGAGCGGGGCGCTCGAGCCGCCCCGTCGCCGCTGGGAGCCGCCGCCACCGCCGCCTCCGGCCACTGAGCGCGACCTGGAGCAGCAGGAGCGGGTGCTCAAGCGTGCCGCTGCCCGCTGGGAAGCCATCCGATCGAAGCAGTACGACCGAGCTTACGAGTTCCTGAGCCCCGCGGGGCGGCTCGTGGTCGGCAAGGAGCGTCACATCGAGGCGCTCAAAGGCCTGCCGGTCCTTGACGCGCAGGTGACCGATGCCCTCTGCCGCAACGACAAGTGCCGGGTCACCGTCATGCAGACGGTCGAGATGACCGTGCCGCGTGTTGGAAAAAAACAACTCCGGTCCGCCGCCTTCGAGCAGTGGATCGTCGAAGGCGATCAGGTCTGGTTGCTCGTGCG
>CALDYQ010000034.1 GCA_937944385.1 uncultured Burkholderiales bacterium
GGCCTCGGCCCGGATCTGCGCGAAGGTCTCGCCGGAGCCCTTGTGCGAGATCGCGACCTTGATGCCGGTCTGCTTCGAAAACTCGTTCGCCGCGAGCTGGCACCACTCGATCTGCATCGAGCAGTAGATGTTCAGGTTGCCCGATTGGGCGAAGGCGGCGGGGGCGAATACGCCAGCCGCTAGCGCAGTAAGCGCGGCGGCCGATGCTTTGAACGCACACCGGCGCTCCAGGGAACTTTGGATCATGGGAACCTCTTTGGGCGATGGAAAGTACGCGGCACGAGCCCGCAATCTGTCCATGGTGGCGGCTGGGTGTGCGCCTGACAAGCAAAGGTCTGTGACCGGCTGGGGCCGCGCTGCTTCAGCCCGACTTCCGCCGGGGCGCCGGCGCGTTGCGACCCCACTGGGCAAGCCGCTCCTGGATGACGGGCACGAAGCGACGCCCCGCAACGTGACCAAGCTCGATGAACGTGGCCCGCGCCGCGAAATTCGTGCTCGGGATCCGGGCGACCTCCGGGCGGATCACGATGTCCGCCTGCTCGGATTCGGCCTTGGCCAGCGCGCGCGACATGATCTCGAAACTCTGCATCACCTGTTCGAAGATGCCGGCTGGGTTGGCATCGAGCGGTGCACTGCTCACATCGACGGCAATCACGACGTCGGCACCCGCCTCGCGCGCCACGCGCACAGGCACGGGGCTCACCAACCCGCCGTCGACCAAATCCATGTCGTTGACGCGTGCCGGGATGAAGACCCCGGGGATGCTCGATGAAGCCCGCACCGCGAGCCCAACCGACCCGCGTCGGAGCGTAACGAGGTCGCCCGTCCTGAGCTGCGTCGCCACGGCGACGAACGGCGTAGGCAACTGCTCGATCGGCCGGCCGCGCATGGCAGCGTCGATGAGACGCTGCAGCGAATCACCCAGCACCAGACCGCGTTTCGAGCCTTCCTGGAAGTCCAGCACCTCGACGTCGCGGGTGCGAAGTGCGATCTCCTCCATCTGCGCCGCCGTGAATCCGGCGGCGGCAAATGCCCCAACCAGTGCACCCGCAGAACTGCCCACGATCAGGTCGGGCTTGATGCGCGCTTCTTCGAGCGCCTTGATCACGCCGATGTGCGCAAAGCCGCGCGCCGCACCGCTACCGAGCACGAGCGCAATCTTCGGGAGACGCGCGGCACCGGCGGGCGAGCCCGTTTTCGCCCGCGCGCCGGCGACGGCGATTGCGGACAGCGATAGGCCACCTACGAGCAAGTCGCGACGCCTAATCATTTGCCCCCCCGTCCAGCCTCGAGGATCGTCCGGATGCGCGCCACGGCATCTTCGAAGGCACCGGCCGGCTCGCCCGCCGTGATCGTCTCCACCTTCTCGTCGAGCACGATGACCTCGGTGCGCCGGTTCAGGCGCCGACCCGCTTCCAGATCGTTTGGTGCTACCGGCCGCTGGAACCAGAAGCCCTGGCGCGTCATGCGCTCGGACGGCACGCCGCGGTTCGCCAGCGCGCGCGCCACGGTCTCGGCGCGCTGCTCGGAGAGGCGCCGGTTGAGCTCTGTCGGGCCCTGGTTGTCGGTGTGACCTTCGACTGAAATCCGCTTGGTCGTCTTCGTCTTGAGCAGATGAGCGATACGGTCGAGGTAGGCGCCGCTCTCGCGCTCGTTCAGGTCGGCCTTGCCAACCTCGAAGAGTACGGTATCGGGCAGAACGAACTGAACGCCGCGATCGATCTGCGCGATGGGCAGGCGTACCGGCGGTTGCGCCACGGCGGGCGCCGGCGCAGCGGGTTTGGGCTCGGTCGTGGCACAACCGGATGCGAGGATCGACGAGAGGACAACGAGCGCGATGGCAGGGGCGAAGAGACGGCGGCGCGCGCGGTGTGGTGTGTGAATCGGGGGCATGGGGGTGTCGGTTTGGCAGGATGATCGAGGCCGGACGGTCGCGAATGCTAGGTCGGTATTGGTGGTCGGCGACGCCCTCGCGCAAAGTTCGGACGACTCCGGGCGTGGGGCCGTGTTCAAACCGGGATCGCGATCGGTTTCCCCGGCACCGAGGCAGCCGATCGTTGCAACCCATGCCTCAGTCCGCCCGACCGTAGACCTCGTTGATCTGTTGCGTCACGCGCACGAAGGTCGTGCACTTGGAGAGGTCCTTGAGCTTTCGCGCGCCAACGTAGGTGCAGGTGGAGCGGAGCCCGCCCAGGATGTCCTGCACCGTGTTCTCCACCGGCCCGCGGGCGGGCAGGAGCACTTCCTTGCCTTCGCTCGCGCGGTACTTTGCGACACCGCCGGCGTATTTCTTCATCGCCACATCGCTCGACATGCCGTAGAAGCGACGGTACGTCCGGCCGTCGCGCTCGACGATCTCGCCGCCGGATTCGTCGTGCGCCGCAAGCATGCCGCCGAGCATGACGAAGTCTGCCCCACCACCGAAGGCCTTGGCCACGTCTCCCGGCACCGTGCAGCCGCCGTCGCCACAGATGTGCCCACCCAGGCCGTGGGCGGCATCGGCGCACTCGATGATCGCCGAGAGCTGCGGGTAGCCCACACCGGTCATCTTGCGCGTGGTGCACACGCTGCCCGGCCCGATGCCGACCTTGACGATGTCGGCGCCGGCGAGGATGAGTGCCTCGGTGACGTCTGCGGTCACCACGTTGCCGGCCATGATCGTGAGCGTGGGAAATTCATCGCGAAAGCGGCGGACGAAATCGATGAAGGTCTCGGTGTAGCCATTGGCCACATCGATGCAGACGAACTCGATCGCCTCGCCCGTGGCACGGCGCACGGCACGGAATTTCTCGAGGTCCGGCTCGAGGATGCCGAGGGAATAGAACGCCAAACGGTGCGCCTCGCGGTTCGCATCCGAAAAGAAGCGCACGTAGTCCTCGACCGCGTAGTGCTTGTGCAGCGCCGTGTGCAGGTGGTGTCGAGCCAATGCGGCCGACATCTCGAACGTGCCGACCGTGTCCATGTTCGCCGCCACGATCGGCACGCTCGTGCTCGTGCGCCCGGAGTGGCGGTAGCGGTATTCGCGCAGCAGCTCGACGTTGGCCCGCGAGCCGAGCGTGGAACGCTTGGGGCGAAAGAGCACGTCCTTGAAATCGAGCTTGAGGTCTTCTTCGATGCGCATGCGTTGGTCCTGCCCGAAAAGTGATGGACGAAAAAAAGCGAGAGGTGCGGCCGGATTCAACCTGTCGCAACCTCTCGCGGGTTGCAGGGGATTCTAGGCAGCGGCCGCGCCGGTCTCGATAGACTCGGATTCATGTCCGAAAAAAGCGCTCTCCCCGCCGCTGCCATCGCGCCCGGCAACGCCGACCTCGCCCGTGTCGCGCTGGCCCATGTCGCGCGGCCATTTCCGTTTCAGTTCACCCATCTCGTGGCCGATGAATCGGAAGGCCACGATCTCGATCCGCAGCGACTGCACCCGGTCTTCGGTGGCAGCTACGACTGGCACTCCTCGGTGCACATGCACTGGTCGCTCGCGCGCCTGCTCAACCGTGCGGGCGCCGGGGTGTCTCCCGACGTTGCGCCCCTCGCACCCGAAATCGTCCAGCGCTTCGACCAGGCCTTCACGCCCGAGCACGTCGGGCGCGAGCTGGCCTATGTTGCGCGACCGGCGGCGGCGCACTGGGAGCGCCCCTACGGCTGGGCCTGGCTGCTCAAGCTCTATGCAGAACTCGCCGTCTGCGTCCATCCGAACGCGCACGCCTGGCGCAGCGCGCTCGCGCCGCTCGCTGACCTGCTGGCCGATCGGCTCTACGACTACCTCGGGCGGCTGCCGCATCCGGTGCGTCACGGCGTGCATGGCAACACGGCCTTTGCGATGATCCTCGCGCTCCAGTTCGCGAACACCGTGGGGGATGCCGAGTTCGCCGCGCACCTGCGCGAGCGGGCGGGCGTGTTTTTTGGCGACGACCGGGACTATCGGCTCGCTTTTGATCGCTCGGGGGAGGACTTTCTCTCGCCCGCGCTGACCGAGGCGCTGCTCATGTCGTTCGCCCTGCCGCGGGCCGAATTTCTCGATTGGTTCGGGGGTTTTCTGCCGGAGGTCGCAGACGCGAATCACCCGTTCTTCGCGCCGGTTTCGGTGGGCGCAGCCAACGAGACCGACGCCCGCATCGCACACCTTCACGGGTTGAATCTCTCGCGCACCTGGGCGCTTCGTGGTCTCATGCAGCAGCTCACACCCGGAGAAGATCCCCGCTGGCAGCGCTTTGGCGAGGCGGCGGGCGCGGCGCTCGCGGTGGCTGCCCCGGCCGTGGTCGGCGGCGACGATGTGAGCACCCACTGGCTCGTCTCGTTCTGGCTCCTCGCCGAGACGGAGTGGTCGGTATGAGCCTGATCGAAGGGCTGCTCGTCGCCATCGGGCTCGGACTCGTTTCGCTCATCCTGCTCGTGCTCTGGTCGACGGGCCGGCTGAAGCGCGGCCTCGCGCAGGAGTTCTTGGGTACGTTCGAGGCGAAGCACCGCGCGATCACCGCGGATGTCGGGGCGCTCGTCAGTCAGGCGAGTGAGCGCATGGGGCGCGATCTCGCCCAGGTGGGGGCGAACACGCAGGGCGTCGTGCAGCGGCTCCAGGTCGACGTGGTGCATCACCTTTCGCAGCAGACCGAGGCCTCGCTCAGGCAACTGGCCGAACTGCAGCAGGCGCTCACTGCGCGGCAGGACGCGCTCCGCCGCGATGTGCTCGAAGGCATGCTCTCGCGGCTCGCCGAGCAGACACGGGCCAATCAGGAACTGCTGCAGAACACGCTGCGCTCGATGGCCGGGCAGTTGCGTGAGCAGGCCGAGACGATGACCCGAAGCGTCGATGCGCGGCTCGAGCAGATCTCCGGCCGGGTCGACGAGCGGCTCGACCAGGGCTTTCAGAAGACGCACGAGACTTTCGCCAACGTCATGGCGCGACTGGCCGTCATCGACGAGGCGCAAAAGAAGATCGAGGGCCTGACGAGCAACGTCGTCTCACTGCAGCAGGTGCTCTCGGACCGCTCGGCGCGCGGCGCCTTTGGTGAGGTGCAGCTCGAGGCGCTCGTGCGCGATACGCTGCCGCCGGCGGTCTATGCCTTTCAGGCGCCGGTTGGCGAGGGGCGTGAGCGGGCCGACTGTGTGCTGACCATGCCTGATGGCGGAACGAAGCTCGCGATCGATTCGAAGTTCCCGCTGTCGAACTATCGCCGCGCAATCGATGCGACGCTACCCGAGGCCGAGCGACAGGCGGCACGCAAACAGTTCGTCACCGATGTGAAGAAGCATCTGCATGACATTGCGGACAAGTACATCCAACCCGCGGCGGGCGCGGACTCGGCCGTGATGTTCGTCCCATCGGAGGCGGTGTTCGCCGAAATCGTCGCCCGGCACCCCGAGGTCATCGAGCAGGCGCAGCGTGAGCGGGTGTGGATCACCTCGCCCACGACCCTCATGGCGGTGCTGCACAGCGTGCGGGCCGTGCTTCGGGACGCCGAGACGCGCCGCCAAGCCGCGGTCATCAAGACCGAGCTCGACAAGCTGGCCAAGGACTTCGGACGCTTCCAGGAGCGCATGGACAAGCTCGCACAGCACATCAAGCAAGCGCATGACGACGTCGATCAAGTCGCAATCTCTGCGCGCAAGATCAGCGGCCGCTTCGAGCGCATTCAGGCGGTCGAGGTGCCTGCGTCCCCGGCCGCAGGCGTGCCGCTGCCCGCCCCCGAGCGCGATGTTTGAATGGCTCGCGCGGCGGCGGCGCGAACGGGCGCTCGCTAGGCATGCGTTACCGGAGGATGACTGGCAGCGCGCGCTCGACTGTCTGCCGTTCATCTCGCACTACGACCAGGCGCTGCTCGAGCGCCTGCGTGAACTCGCGACACTCTTCCTCGTCGAGAAGAGCGTGGTGAGCGGCGCAACCGATGGCGCGCACAGCCTCGAAGTGACGCCCTTCATGCGCGTTCTGGTCGCTGCCCAGGCCGCGCTGCTCCTGATCGGGCGCGGTGAGACGGTCGCCGAGGCGATGACCGAATACGACGGCTTCGAGAACGTCGTCATCCATCCGGACGACTTCCCGCGGACCTATGACTACGAGGACGAGGACGGCGTGGTGCATCAGCTTCACGAACCGATTGCCGGGGAGAGCTGGGACGGCGGCCCGGTGCTGCTCTCGTGGCCTGCGGTGGAGGCGGGGTATGCCGAGTCCGGCATGGCACTGGTGATCCACGAATTCGCCCACAAGATCGATCTCAACGATGGGCTGATCGACGGCATTCCGCCGCTCACGGGTGCTCCACGCGAACGCTTCGCCCGCGTGATCGAGGCGGCCTATACGGATTTCGTCGCGCGTGTCGAACGCGGTGAGGACACCGCAATCGACCCCTATGCGGCGGAACTCGTCGAGGAGTTCTTCGCGGTGAGTTGTGAAGTCTTTTTCGCCGAGCCCGAGCTTCTCGCGCGAGAGTACCCGGACTACTTTGGCGAGCTGCGCGCTTGGTTTCAGGTGGACCCGATCGCAGGGCGGCGATGGCAGCCGATGACCTGATCGTCCTTCGGCCCGAGGGGCTTTACTGCCCCGCGGGTGATTTGTTCATCGACCCATGGCGGCCGGTCGAGCGCGCGGTCATCACGCATGCGCACGCCGACCATGCCCGGCGCGGACACGCGCGTTACCTCGCCACGCGGGCCGGGGAGAACGTGCTTCGCGCGCGGCTAGGGGACATCACGCTCGAGACGCTCGACTACGGTGAGCGCCTGCGCATCGGTGAGGCTACGGTGTCGCTCCATCCGGCGGGTCATGTGCTCGGCTCGGCCCAGGTACGCATCGAGCATCGCGGGCAGGTCTGGGTCGCGAGCGGCGACTACAAGATCGCGCCGGATGCGACCTGCGCCGCCTTCGAGCCCGTGCGCGCCCATGTGTTCGTGACCGAGAGCACGTTCGGCCTGCCCGTCTACCGCTGGCCGGCGCCCGAGGCGGTGTTCGCCGAGATCAACGCCTGGTGGCGCACGAACGCCGAGGCGGGCCGCGCGAGCGTCATCGCCTGCTATGCCTTTGGCAAGGCGCAGCGGATTCTCGCCGGGGTGGACGCCTCGATTGGCCCGATCGTCGTGCATGGTGCGGTGGCCACACTCGACCGCGCGTATGCGGCGAGCGGAGTCGCGTTGCCGGCGACTCACCTCGCGACCGAGATCGAGCGCGGAGCGCTCGGCCACGCGCTCGTGATCGCCCCGCCCGCGGCGACGTCGGCCACCTGGATACGCCGCTTCACGACGCGCGCCGGGCCGCCCGAGATCGCCTTCGCGAGCGGCTGGATGCGCCTGCGCGGTGCGCGCCGTCGCGGCGGCTACGACCGCGGCTTCGTGCTCTCGGACCATGCGGACTGGCCCGGCCTGCTGAGCGCGATCGAGGCTACAGGCGCCGAGCGCGTGATCGTCACCCATGGTTACGAGGCGCCGCTTCGGCGCTATCTCGAGGAGCGCGGCCTGCAAAGCGGACGCTTTGAGACGCAGTTTGGCGGCAGCGAGGAAGAGGCCGCTGAGGGGGAGGCGCTCGACCATTCGGCCGAGGTTTCGCCGTGAAGGCGTTTGCAGCACTCTACGCCCGGCTCGATGCCACGACCTCGACCGAGGCCAAGCGCGCGGCACTGGTCGATTACTTCCAAAGCGCGCCACCTGCGGATGCTGCCTGGGCCGCGTGGTTTCTCGCCGGCGGGCGGCTCGGCGCGCTCGTGCGCACGCGCGAACTACGCGAGCTTGGGCAGCAGGCGGCCGGGTTGCCAGAGTGGCTGTTCGAGGAGTGCTACCAGGCGGTGGGCGACCTCGCCGAGACGATCGCCCTCGTCTGGCCGAGCGTATCCGAGCGAGCCGACACCGATGAGGGGCTCGCGCACTGGGTCGAGGCTGAGCTTCTGCCGCTCGCGAAGGTCGATCACGACGGGCGTGCCGCGCGTCTGCGCCGGCTCTTCGACCGGCTCGACGAGGCCGGGCGCTTCCTGCTCGTCAAGCTGATTGGCGGTGGCTTTCGCGTGGGCGTGAGCCGACTCATGGTCGAGCGCGCGCTCGCCGAGGTGGCCGGGCTCGACCCGAAGCGCATCGCCGAGCGCATGATGGGCTACACCGACCGCGCGCGACGACCGACGGCCGAGGCATTCGCGGCGCTCATCGCTTCGGCTCCCGCGTCGGCGTCAGCTTCATCGGCGCTAGAGCATCCGGGGGAGGCGAGCGGTCAGCCCTATCCGTTCTTCCTCGCGCATCCGCTCACGGGCGATTCCAGCAGGCTCGCCGAAGTGCTGGGCCCGCGCGAGCATTGGCAGATCGAATGGAAGTTCGACGGCATCCGCGCCCAGCTCGTGCGACGGGGTGACGGCGTCTGGCTCTGGTCACGTGGCGAAGAACTCGTGACCGAGCGCTTCCCTGAAGTCGCCCAAGCTGCGCGCACGCTACCGCCCGGCACGGTGCTCGACGGAGAACTGCTCGTGGGCGGCGTCGAACGGCCTGCGCCGTTTGCCGTGCTTCAGACTCGCATCACGCGAAAGCGCCTCACCGCGCGTTTGCTCTCCGAGACCCCGGTCGTCTTCGTCGCCTACGACCTGCTTGAATCCGATGGCGTCGATCGACGCGAGGAATCGCTCTCGTGTCGCCGGGCACGGCTCGAGGCCCTGTTGGCTCACGCCCCCGCAGGACTGGAGATCTCGTCCGTGCTTGCCCCCGAAGCCAACTGGCCGACGCTGGCAGCACTGCGCAACGAGAGTCGCGCGCGGGGCGTCGAAGGTTTCATGCTGAAAGCGCTCGATTCGCGTTACGGGGCCGGGCGAACCAAGGCCGCGGGGCTTTGGTGGAAGTGGAAGGTTGATCCGATGAGCGTGGACGCCGTGCTCGTCTATGCTCAGGCTGGGCATGGTCGCCGGGCGAGTCTCTACACCGACTACACCTTCGCTGTCTGGTCGCGTCCGCCAGCGAACGACGCCGAGGTTGCGAATACCATCGCGGCGATCGAGCGGGGTGAGGTACCCGCTCCCGAGGCGCTCACACTCGTCCCGTTCGCCAAGGCCTACTCCGGGCTCACGGATGAAGAATTCCGCGAGGTCGATGCGCTCATTCGCAAGCACACGCTGACCCGTTTTGGGCCAGTGCGAGCGGTGCGGCCCTGCCTCGTGTTCGAAATCGGCTTCGAGGGCATCGCCGCGAGCGCTCGACACAAGAGCGGCATCGCGGTGCGCTTTCCGCGAATGCTCCGTATCCGCCGGGACAAGCCAATCGGGGAGGCGGACACGCTCGATGCACTGACCGCCTTGCTTCAGCCCATGGACTGAACGCAAGAAGGGGCTGTTCGACATAATGTGTCGAATAGGTCAACTCTTCTGTCTCAGCGACGTTTCTGAGCGCTGCGGACCGTAGCCCGTGTATCCGCCTACCTTCACTCGTAGAAGACAGTCATGAACTTTCGATCATTCCTGCCAGCGCTTTTCGCTGCCTTTGCCGGCAGTGCGACGCTCTCTCAGGCGCAGCCGATCAAGATCGGCGAGATCAACAGCTACAAGGCGCAGCCGGCCTTCCTCGAGCCCTATCGCAAGGGCTGGGAACTCGCCCAGGAGGAAGTGAATGCCGCAGGCGGCATCAACGGGCGAAAACTCGAAACCGTGTTTCGGGACGACAACGGCACGCCGGGCGACGCCGTGCGCGCGGCCGAGGAACTCGTCTCGCGCGAACGCGTGGCGCTCATCGCGGGCACCTTCCTCTCGAATGTCGGGCTGGCCGTGGGTGACTTTGCCAAGCAGCGGCGGGTGCTCTTCGTGGCCTCGGAGCCGCTCTCCGACAAGCTGACCTGGGCGAACGGCAATGACTTCACCTTCCGGCTGCGCGCGAGCACCTATATGCAGACGCGGATGCTCGTGCCCGAGGCCGCCAAGCTCAACAAGCGCCGCTGGGGCATCGTCTATCCGAATTACGAGTATGGTCAGTCGGCTGCGGCGCATTTCAAGAAGCTCCTGATCGCCGCGCAGCCCGCCGGGGGCGTGGAGTTCGTCGAGCAGGCCACACCACTCGGGCGCATCGACGCGGGTGCCGTGGTGCAGGCACTTCTCGACGAAAAGGTGGATGCGATCTTCAACGTCACCTTCGGTGCCGATCTCGCCAAGTTCGTGCGGGAAGGCAACACGCGCGGACTCTTCCGCGGGCGACCGGTGGTGAGTCTGCTCTCGGGGGAACCGGAATACCTCGACCCGCTCCGTGCCGAGACCCCGGAGGGCTGGATCGTGACCGGCTACCCGTGGCAGGACCTCAACACGCCGGAGCATCGTGCCTTTCGCGAGGCCTACCAGAAGCGCTGGGGCGACTATCCGCGGCTCGGCTCAGTCGTGGGTTACGCGACCGTGAAGTCGATCGCGGCGATGCTCAAGAAGACCGGAGGCTCGACGGATGTGGCCAAGATGCAGGCGGCACTGCGCGGGCTCGTCGTGGACACGCCGTTCGGGCGCGTCACGTGGCGGTCGCAGGACCAGCAGTCCACGATGGGGGCTTTCGTCGGTCGCCTCGCCTTGCGTGACGGCCGGGGCGTGATGGTCGATTGGCGCTACGTCGACGGCCGCGATGTACAGCCGACCGACGAAGAGGTCAAGCGGCTGCGCGCAGCGAAGTAGCCGGCGCGCTCGCTGTCGCCTCGGCGGGATCGACCAGATCCCGCACGTAGCGCGGCAGCGTGAACAGTGCGGGCGTGAGCGCCGGGTAGTAGTAGCGCAGGTTGGACAGCTTGCGCGCGCTGAAACGCTCTTCGCGCGTGCCGGCATCGATGAGTGGCGAGGCGTCGTTGCTTGCGATCGCCAGGCACCACAGCGAGCCGTAGAGCGGCATGAACGCGGCGAGCGGATGAACCTCGCGGAAGATGCTGCGCAGAGACGCGACATTGCGCCTCACTGTGTCGGCCTGGTAGACCGGTGAGCCGATGTGCATGGTGAGGAAACCGCCTGGAGCGAGCCGGGCCCTGCACATCGACAGGAACTCCGGCGAATAGAGCCGGAACGCCGGCGTGTCAGGATCCGTCAGGTCGAGCACGATCAGGTCATACTGCGCGGTCGCGTTTTCGACGAAGGTGAAGCCATCGGTGATCACGACCTCGACCTTGGGGTGGTCGAGCGAACCGCGGTGGATGCTCGCGAGATGGGCACGGCTCTCTACGACGACATCGCCATCGAGTTCGGCAATCGTGATCGATTCGATGGAGGGATGCTTGAGCACTTCCTCTGCGGTGCCGCCATCGCCGCCACCGAGAACAAGCACGCGGCGCGGCGCCGGATGCGCGAGCAACGCCGGGTGCGTCATGCACTCGTGGTAGACGAACTCCTCGCCCTCGGCGGTCATGAACCGACCGTCGAGCCGAAGCATGCGGCCGAACTGGGGTGTGTCGAAGATTTCGAGTCTCTGAAAGCGTGTATCCCTCGCGACCAGCGTGCGCGTGGAGTTGAAGCCGTAGCCGGCATGCGGATTCAGCCAGTCGAAAACGAGCCGTTCGCCGCCGCCGTTCGCGGTCGACTCGGGCGAAGGCGCATCGGTCGCGCAGGTTGCGCTGACTGCCGTGAGATCGCCGCGCTGGATCCGGTTGACCACGCGCCGGCTCGGCCGAAAGGCCATCATGAGTGTTTCGAACAACTGCTCGGCTTTGCCTGAGTTGTCGCCGGTAAAGTTACACACGTAGACATCGAGCGTGACCCCTCGTCGCTCGGGCCACGTATGCACCGCGAGATGGGACTCGGCGAGGAGCACGGTGCCGGTGATACCCCCCGGCTGTCCCTGCCAATCGGGAAAAACGTGGTACTTTTCGTCGACGATCGTCAGACCTGCGCCGACCGTTGCCTCACGGCAGAGATTGGAAAGGGGGTCAAGGGCGACGAGAAGCTCGGCACTGCAGTCGCAGTCGAGCAGGTCGCCGGTCAGATGAAGTCCCTGCATGATGAACACCTCGATGCCTGCGCTGCAGCAGGCCGAAGGTGTTGGCACGGCCGCAGCATCATGGTTTGCCCGGAGCGGGCAGAGCCACCCTCGACAAAAGGAGGGCATGGGCGACACCGTGTGAGAACCCTGGGCGAGAGCCTTGCTGATGCGTTGGGTCTTACTGACGTGCCGAACCCGAAATTGTAGCAACTGTTTTTCGGCGTATAGCGCTTCGGCTGATCTCGTGCCATAATTTAAGGCTCTGCTCCACGGCGAACACGTCCTTGAGAGCGGATTGCGCAGGACATGTGTGGTGTGCGCGATTCGCACCAGAGCGACGAAAACAATTCAGTCCGGGAGTCAGTCGAGCGGTCGCGCGCCGTGCCGGTGGTCGTCTTTTCCACCCGAGCGCGACGACTTCACTGTCCACAGCAGCGAAAGGTTCAATGGCCATGCGTCATTACGAAATCGTGTTCATCGTCCACCCGGACCAGTCAGAGCAGGTCCCGACGATGGTCGAGCGCTATCGCGCGCTCGTCACCGGCCGCGGCGGCAAGATCCACCGCCTCGAGGATTGGGGGCGTCGCCAGCTCGCCTACCCGATCGGCAAGATCTACAAGGCGCATTACGTATGCATGAACATCGAGTGCGACCACGGCACGTTGACCGAACTCGAGACCGCGTTCCGCTTCAATGACGCCGTCCTGCGTCATTTGACCGTCAAGAAGGATGCGGCCGAGACGGCGCCTTCGCCCATGATGTCTGGCGAAAAGGCACGCAATCTCAACACCCCTGATGCGGCCGAGGCGGCTTCCGCTTCTGCTCAGGCCTGAGGAGACCACCATGGCATTCGGTAAACCCAAGTTCGGCAACCGCAACCGCCCCAAGCGCGAGGCCAGCCTGTTCAAGCGCAAGAAGTTCTGCCGCTTCACGGTCGCAGGCGTCAAGGAGATCGACTACAAGGATGTCGAACTCCTCAAGGATTTCATCCAGGAGAACGGCAAGATCCAGCCGGGCCGCGTTTCGGGCACCAAGGCCCGTTACCAGCGACAGCTCACCACCGCCATCAAGCGCGCCCGCTTCCTGGCCCTCCTGCCCTACTGCGACCAGCACGGCTGATCGCGTCACGGAGAAGCACACATGCAGATCATCCTCATGGAAAAAGTGGCCAAGGTCGGCAACCTTGGCGACATCGTCAAGGTCAAGGACGGCTACGCTCGCAACTACCTCATCCCGCAGGGCAAGGCCAAGCGGGCCACCGAAGCGAATGTGAAGGAACTCGAGGCGCGTCGCGCCGAGCTCGAAAAGCTCGCTGCCGAGAAGCTTGCGGCCCAGCAGGCGCTCGGCGAAAAGCTGACCGGCCACGAACTGCGCATGACCCAGAAGGCAGGTGTTGACGGCCGCCTGTTCGGTTCGGTGACCAATGCCGACATCGCAGAAGCGTTGAAAGCCCAAGGCTATGAGATCACGAAGGCGATGGTGCAGATGCCTCATGGCCCGATCAAATCGATCGGCGAGACGACGGTGAAGCTCCAGCTGCACACCGATGTCACCGCCGAGATCAAGGTGATCGTCGTTGCCGAGAAGGACTGAACGCAAGTCGCGCCCGTCCAGAAGAGCCCGCATCATGCGGGCTTTTTCTTTGTCGCCTCGGTCTTTCGTTCTGCCCGCTGAAGACGCCCTCCCAAAATGACTGAACTCACGCCCGGTGTGCATGGAGGCTCGCAGACAAAGCCCGCGCTCGTATTCGCTCATGCGAACGGTTATCCGCCTGGCGTCTACACCCGCTTCCTGAGCGCGCTCGCTGGGCGTCTGCCGCAGCATCGCATCCAGGCGCCACCGCTTGAAACTCCGCCGGACTTGCGTGCTTCCCGGCGTTGGCCCTGGATGCTGGATCAGCTTGTGCAAACCGTTGCGGCTTCGGGCGCCGAGATCCTGGTCGGGCACTCGATGGGCGGTTATCTCTGCCTTCAAGCCGCCGTGGCACGCCCCGCGGTTTGCGCCGTGATCCTGATCGACTCACCCATCCCCACCGGCTGGCGCAGCGCTGTTCTCTCGCTCGCACAACTGACCGGGCTCGCCTATCGCGCCGGTCCAGCACCGATCGCAGCGCGACGCCGCGATCGCTGGCCCTCGCGGTCCGCGGCAGATGAGCACTTTGCGAGCAAGGCGTTCGTGCAACGTTGGGCCCACGGTGTGCTCGATGACTTCCTCGACCATGCGCTCGTGCACGACCATGACGCCGGCCTCCGACTGCGCATTCCGCGCCATGTCGAGCGCGACATCTACGCACACATCGTGCATCGCGCTGCGCGCCGCGCGTTGACCGCTCTTCGGCGGCGTGGCGTGCCAGTGCATTTCATCGCAGGCGAGCATTCCGAGGAGATCCGTCTCGCCGGCCAGGCCGAGAATCGCCGTCTGTTCTCGCCTCACTGGCATTCGCTTCCGACCGGGCATCTGATCCCACTCGAGGCCCCGGGCGCTTGCGCCGAACGCATTGCGGAGATCTTGCATACGCATAACGCGCGACTCGGCGGCGCGTGATTTTTTGGTTTCGATGCCGCTTCAGTGCGGGTCAAGATCGCTTCTCAGAGGGTCGCGCCGCATTCGGCACGACTGCATGACCTGGGACTTCTGCCAGACTGGCAGGCCGTGGGCGGCGTCGAGGGTTAGCCGCAAGCGCGTGATGAACTCGAGTGCTGGCTCACGGCGAGCGCGCGGCGTGATGGTGGACTGCGCCTTGCGGCGCTGTGGGCGGGTTGGTCGGCACGGACACCGAGCTGAGCCAGCCATGGCGTCGCCGCCGAGGATGCGCTAGGCTAGCCGCGCGCCTTCCGCGTCGTGCGTGCGGGCCGCGCGGCCTTTCGAGCCTTTCGAGCCTTTCGAGCCCCCGCCCATGAGCGCCTTCGTCATTGGACACATCCGCATCACCGACACCGCGGCGTGGGAGCGCTACCGAGCGCGCGTGGGTGACACGATCGAGCAGTGGGACGGCGAAATCGTTTTCCGCGGGCGGCGTGCGCTCGTCTTCGCGGGTGAACCGCCGGCGGATGAAGTCGTGGTCATCCGCTTCTCGTCCATCAGCGCGGCCAGGCGATGGCACGACTCGCCGGAGTATCAGTCGCTGGTCGCCCTCCGCGAGTCCGCCGCGCATGTCGATCTCATGCTCTACGAAGCATGATTTCCGCCTGTCGCTCGAGCCTTCGCCAATCCGTCTACATTCGGGTAGGCCTCGGCGCGAGCCGGTGGCCCCCGGACCAGGGAGGCTGAGAGATGGGATGTTTCGTGCGCGGCGGCAGTGTGGGGCTCGTGCCCCCGGAACTTGGCACACCGTCACGCTACCCATCGAGTGCATGGCGGCCGGGCGCGTTGTCGGAACTGCCGCAGATCGACGCGCCGCCGCTGGCGCTGCGACTCAAGGGTGATTTCACGCCGCTCCACTTCATCATCGACCTGAGCACGCCGATCCTCGAGCGAGCGATGGGTTTTCCCGTTGGTCGGCTGCGTTACGGCTACTCGATCGTTGCCATGGCCGATGGCCAGAACCTCCGGCCAGGCGATATCGAGGTCGAGCTGCTCGAACGCAGTGCAGGCGTGGGCTTCGATGTCGACGCCGAGGCGCGATTGGTGCGGCTGGAGCATGGGCCGGCCGGTGGAGTGGAGCCCAGCGCCGGTGTGGGTGCAGGTCGGCAGGCGCTACCACGCGGTCGTGCCGCGATCGAGGCCATCGAGCGCAAGCTGATCGCTGCGCTGTTCAAGGAAGCGGGTAACGCACCGGCCATGGTGCTCGCGAATCCCCCGCCCGGGGCCAACCGGCACCGGGGCGAGTCGCGCGAGCGCTTCTCCGTGCCGCAGTACACCTTGCTTGCCGATCGGTACTTCGTCGTCGTGAAGACGATGTTCTGACCCCTGCCGGCTGGCTCCGGGCGGTTGCGCCGCGCGATAATGGCGGGTTGCCCGCGCTTTTCCCGTGCAGTCGCGCGGGCGGGCAGGCACCCGTGGCCCGGTTTGATGAACAAGCACGCTGATCTGATCCGCATCCGCGGCGCGCGGACACACAACCTCAAGAACATCAGCCTCGACATTCCGAAGCGCGCGCTGGTCGTGGTCACTGGCCTGTCGGGCTCCGGGAAGAGCTCGCTCGCTTTCGACACGCTCTACGCCGAAGGGCAGCGACGCTATGTCGAATCACTCTCGGCCTACGCTCGGCAGTTCCTGCAGATGATGGACAAGCCGGAGGTCGATCTGATCGAGGGCCTCTCGCCGGCGATCGCCATCGAGCAGAAGGCGACCAGCCACAATCCGCGCTCGACCGTCGGCACGGTGACCGAAACGCACGACTACCTCCGGCTGCTCTATGCGCGCGTGGGCGATCCGCATTGTCCAGATCATCCCGAGCAGAAGCTCGCGGCGCAGACGGTTTCGCAGATGGTGGACAGTGTGCTGGCCCTGCCGTCCGAGACGCGCATCACGCTGCTCGCGCCCGTGGTGAGCGCGAGGAAGGGTGAGCACACCGAGGTGTTGGCGGACCTGCGGGCCAAGGGTTTCACGCGGGCGCGCATCGACGGTGCGATCGTCGATCTCGATCCGCTGCCCGCGCTCGCAAAGAGCCACAAGCACACGATCGACGTGGTGGTTGATCGTCTGAAGGTCCGGCCGGATGCGAAGCAACGCCTCGCAGAGAGCTTCGAAACCGCCTGTCGATTGGGCCAGGGGCGTGCGCTCGTGTTCGACGCGGACAGCGGACGGGAGCAGCTCTTCTCGACCCGGTTTGCCTGTCCGATCTGCGATTACTCCCTGGCCGAACTCGAGCCGCGGCTCTTCTCCTTCAACTCACCGCTTGGCGCCTGCCCGACCTGCGATGGGCTGGGCGAGATCGACGAATTCGAACCCGCGCGCATCGTGGCGCATCCCGAGCTTTCGCTCGCCAGTGGCGCGATTCGTGGCTGGGACCGCCGGACGATCTTCTACTTCCAACTGCTCCAGGGGCTCGCGGCGCACTATGGCTTCGATATTGAAACGCCGTGGCAAGAGCTCACCGACGAGGCCCGCAATGCCGTGCTCTACGGCAGCGGCGAGGAAGTGATCGAGTTCCCTTACGTGAGCGAGAAGGGCACGGTCACACTGCGCTCCCATCCATTCGAGGGCGTGATCCCGAACTTTCGGCGGCGCTGGCGCGAGACCGAGTCCTCCGCTGTACGCGAGGAGCTCGGCAAGTACATGAGTCGGCGCCCCTGTCCGAGTTGTCACGGCACGCGACTCCGGCGCGAGGCGCTCCATGTCAAGGTGGGCGGGGTTGGCATTTCCGAAGTGGAGCACTGGCCATTGTCCAGGGCGCTCGAGCACTTTACGGCGCTCCGCCTCGACGGGGCCAAGGCCCAGATTGCCGAGCGCGTGCTTTGGGAAATCGTCAACCGGCTTCGCTTTCTCGTCAACGTGGGGCTCGACTACCTGTCGCTCGATCGGCGCGCCGAGACCCTCTCCGGCGGCGAGGCGCAGCGCATCCGGCTCGCCTCCCAGATCGGCTCGGGGCTCACGGGCGTGATGTATGTCCTCGACGAGCCCTCGATCGGCCTGCATCAGCGCGACAACGAGCGGTTACTCGCGACACTGCGGCAGCTCCGGGATCTGGGCAACACGGTGATCGTGGTCGAGCATGACGAGGATGCGATCAACGCGGCCGACCACGTGATCGATCTCGGTCCCGCCGCAGGCGTGAATGGCGGCCGGATCGTCGCGCAGGGGACACCGGCCGAGATTCGTGACAGCGCCGACTCCCTCACCGGACTCTACCTCTCGGGGAAGAAACGGATCGAGGTGCCGAAGCGGCGGCAGAAGCCCTCGCCGGGCAAGGTCATCACGATCAAGGGGGCGCGCGGCAACAATCTCGCCCAAGTCGACGTGTCGATTCCCCTTGGCCTGTTTGTCTGTGTCACCGGTGTCTCGGGTTCGGGCAAGTCCACCCTGGTCAACGACACGCTCTACCGCGCCGCGGCCAAGGCGATCTACGGCAGTCATGACGATCCGGCCCCGCACGCGGCCATCGAGGGGCTTGAACAGATCGACAAGGTGATCAACGTCGACCAAAGCCCGATCGGTCGCACGCCGCGGTCCAACCCCGCCACCTATACGGGGCTGTTCACGCCGATCCGCGAGCTGTTCGCTCAGACGGCCGCGGCGCGCGAACGTGGCTACGGCAGCGGGCGCTTTTCCTTCAACGTGAAGGGTGGGCGCTGCGAGGCCTGCGAGGGCGATGGCGTGCGCCGGGTCGAAATGCACTTCCTGCCCGATGTCTACGTGCCCTGCGACGTCTGTCAGGGCAAGCGCTACAACCGGGAGACGCTCGACATCCACTACCGCGGCCGCTCGATCGCGGACGTGCTCGCGATGACCGTGGCCGAGGCACGCGCGTTCTTCTCGCCGGTGCCCGCGATCGCCAGCAAGCTCGCGCTCCTGGACGAAGTCGGCCTGGGCTACATCCAGCTCGGGCAATCGGCCACCACGCTCTCCGGCGGCGAGGCGCAGCGCGTGAAACTCGCGCTCGAACTGTCCAAACGCGATACCGGCAAGACGCTCTACATCCTCGATGAACCGACCACGGGGCTTCACTTCGCGGATATCGAATTGCTCCTGCGCGTGCTCTTCCGGCTGCGCGATCATGGCAACACGGTGGTGGTGATCGAGCACAACCTCGACGTCATCAAGACGGCGGACTGGCTGATCGACATGGGGCCCGAGGGCGGGGCGGGCGGCGGCCGGGTTGTCGCCGTCGGCACACCCGAGCAGGTCGCCGCGTGCCGAGACTCGCATACCGGACGGTTCCTCGCGCCGCTGCTCGGACGGCGCTGAAGGCGTGTTTCTGAAACGGCGCGCGACCTCAGGCGTGGCCGTCGGCAGCGCTTTGCGCGAGGATTGCCTGCGCCCGTTCTACAGCGAGGCGCTTCGTGGCCACGAGATTGGCTTGGCCGATCTGTTCGGTCAGGCCGCTGCGATCGAAGAGTGACCTCCCCTGAGCCCCCAGGCCGTAGACGATCACCGCGCAGCCTGCCCGCTCTAGATCGGCGCACGCCTCGGTCAGTGTCTCGAGCGCGGTGGAGTCGATGTAGATGACCTCCAGCATGTCGAGCACGATTGCACGCGTCTCGGACACGGGACGGCGAGCGCCTCGCGGATGCGATCGGCGACCCCAAAGAACAGCGCCCCTCTCAGGCGCACGCCAAGGCTGCCCGCCGGCAGCGCGAGCGAGGGCGCGTCGGGCTCGCGCGCGAGGTCCTGCACGAATTCGAAGCGCGCAGCCTCGGTGAGCCGCTTGATCAAAAGGACCGTAGCCAGTAGCAGTCCCACTTCTACGGCCACGGTGAGGTCGAACAAGACCGTGAGCGCAAAGGTCGCAAGCAGGATGAGGTTACGCATCGGCTTGTAGCGCCCCATCGTCTGAAACGCATGCCATTCACCCATGTTGAAGGCGACCCAGAGCAGGATCGCTGCGAGCGCCGGCAGGGGCACGTGCCGTGCGAGGGGAGCGGCGATCAGAAGCACGGCGAGGATCGTCAGCGCGTGGACGATACTCGCCACCGGCGTCCTGGCGCCGTTTCGGATGTTCGCACTCGTTCGCGCGATGGCGCTCGTGATGGCGAGGCCGCCGAAGAGCGGCGAGACGATGTTGGCGGCGCCTTGGGCCATCAGCTCGGTGTTCGGGTCGTGCCGATCGCGAGTCTGCTTGTCGGCGACCACTGCACAGAGCAGCGATTCGATGGCCGCGAGCAGCGCGATGGTCATCGCCGGCGCGATCAGCGAGCCGAGTTGCTCCAATGTCACCTTGGGAATCATCGGTGTCGGCCAGCCTGCATGGATTTCGCCGAAGCGGCTGCCAATCGTGGCGATACCGGTGTCGAAAGATGCGACCGGCAACGTTGCGAGTACGAGGACCAGGAAGGGGCTGGGAACCCGTTCGCTCCATCGGGGCGGCCACAGCTTGAGGAAGACGAAGCACGCTGCAGTGAGCGCTAGCGAGGACCAGTGGGTCTGAGGTAGGTTAGCCCACAGGGTCTTTACGATGCCGAAAAACTCGCCGGGCATGCGCTCGATGGGTAACCCGAGTAGGTCTTCGACTTGCGAAAGCGCGATCAGCACGGCGATGCCGTTGGTAAAGCCCACGATCACCGAATTCGGCACGAACTTGATGAGTCCGCCGAGCCTCAGCGCACCCATCGCGATCAGAATCGCGCCGGCCATGATGGTGCAGATGACGAGATTGGCCCAGCCAAACTTTGCCAGGATGCCGTAGAGCACGACGATGAAGGCGCCGGTGGGTCCGGCTACGCACAGTCGCGTACCGCCGAGCACACCGATCACGACGCCCGCGATCACGCCAGTGACGAGCCCCTGCTCGGGTGAGACGCCGCTCCCGATCGCGAAGGCCATGGCCAACGGAACCGCGATGATGCCGACCGTCACCCCCGCGAGGACGTCGGCACGAAACTTTTCCAGACTGTAAGTTCGAAGCTCGACGAGCAGGCGCGGAGAAAACATCATTTACCCTGTTTATAGGGTAAACCCGGGTCCGTTCGGGGGTCTGTTCCGATTTTCGATGGAGGTGATTGAGGCGGCGGCTGCGTCGAGCCGCGTCAAACGATCAACTTTCGCATGCGAATCGGCTGCACGGCACCCGAGAAGATGGTGCTGAAGGTCCGCTCCGAGTCGATGGAGTAGCCGAGCCGTTCGAAATAGGCCTTGTGCTGCGGCGAATAGCTGTCGACCGGGATCCGGATCGACTTTACGTTTGCCCGGCGGGCGAGATCCTCGAGCGTGGTGAGCAAAAGCGTGGTGAAACCGCGACCCGAGAAGCTGCGTGTCACGCCGAGCCGCCGGAGTTCCCAACTGCCGTCGCGTGCCGGCACGTAGGAAAGCGCTGCGACCGCGACGTTGTGGCGCATCAGCACGAGCCCCCCGCCGCGGCGGAGATCGTCTGCGATCTGGTTGGGGTTGTCATTGACGCGACGTGCCGACACGGCGACACGCTCCGACCAGTCGCCCTTGGTGAGCGCGGACAGGATCGGCGCATCGTGCGAACGCGCCTTGAGGATCTTGTACTTGTCCTGTTCAAAGACGGTGCGGGTGCGGAACATCAACTGATCTTCATGCCGGGCAAGGCGCCCTCATCCGGGCTGAGTAGGTAGATCCGATTGTCTTCGGATGTTTCGGATGCAGCAAGTACCATGCCTTCGGACACGCCGAATTTCATTTTGCGCGGGGCGAGATTGGCCACGACGACGGTGAGTTGGCCCACGAGCGCTTCGGGTGCGTAGGCGGACTGAATCCCCGAGAAAACCGTTCGAAGACGAGGTTTCCCCTCGTCATTGGTTTCGGCGAGGTCGAGCGTCAGCTTCAGAAGCTTGGTCGAGCCCTCGACCCGTTCGGCGGCGACGATCCGCGCGATGCGAAGATCGACTTTGGCGAAATCGTCGATCGTGATCGTGCCGGGTGAGCGGTCGTCGGACATTGCCTTTGCGGGCGCGGTCGTCTTGGGTGCCGACTGGGCCGTGGGCGGAGCCGCCGGAGCGGCGGCGATGCCGAAGAGTGCGTCGATCTGCCGCTCTTCGACCCGGGAGAGCAGATGGCTGTAGGGCGCGATCGCGTGCCCGGGAGGCAAGGCATCGGTAAGACGCGACCAGGCATCCATTTGCGCGTCGAGCAGGCGGCCTGCCTCCCGCGTGACGGTCGGCATGACCGGCGCAAGCAGGAGCGCGAGGCGGCGAAACGCCTCGAGCGAGGTGGTGACCACCTCGTGCAGTTCCCGGGCGCGTGCGGGATCTTTCGCGAGCACCCATGGCGCGCGCTGATCGACGTATTGATTTGCGGCGTCGGCGAGTTCCATGATGCGCCTGACAGCCTTGCCGAATTCGCGCGCCTCGTAGAGCGCTGCGATCTCGTCAGCCGCTGCCGCGATCTGCCCGAGCATCGCCTCTCCTGCCAGGTCGAAGCGTTCGGCCAGGCGGCCTTCGAAGCGCTTGGCGACGAAGCCGGCCGCGCGGCTGGCGAGATTGACGAACTTGCCGACCAGGTCTGCGTTCACGCGTGCGATGAAGTCCTCGGGGATGAAGTCGAAGTCCTCGACGTTGGCATTCAGTTTGGCCGCGATGTAGTAGCGGAGCCAGTCGGGGTGCATCCCGAGTTCGAGGTAGCGCAGCGGATCGAGCCCGGTCCCGCGGCTCTTGCTCATCTTCTCGCCGCGCAGCTGGATGAAGCCGTGCACATTCACGCGGTTGGGCACCTTGTAGCCCGAAAAGCGCAGCATCGCCGGCCAGAACAGCACGTGGAAGTAGACGATGTCCTTGCCGATGAAATGGATCTGCTCGGTGTCGGGTGCGGCGAGGAAGGCTTCGAACGAGCGATCCTCGCCGTTCGCGCGCGCCTTTCCGCCGTCGAAATAGGCTTTCAGTGAGGCGAGATAGCCGATCGGCGCATCGAGCCAGACGTAGAAGAACTTGCCTGGCGCATCCGGGATCGGGATGCCGAAGTACGGTGCATCGCGCGAGATGTCCCAATCGGCGAGTCGGTCCGACTCGCCCTCCTTGCCGAGCCATTCCTGCGCTTTGGCGAGCACTTCGGGTTGCAGCGCGCCGCTCGCCGTCCACTCGCGCAGGAAGGCCACGCACTGCGGATCGGAAAGTCGAAAGAAGAAATGCTCCGATTGCCGAAGCTCGGGCGCGGCACCCGAGAGCGTCGAGCGCGGCCGGACCAGTTCGGTCGGTGCGTAGACCGCACCGCAGGCCTCGCAGCTGTCGCCGTACTGATCCTCCGCGCCGCACTTCGGGCAGGTGCCCTTGATGTAGCGATCGGGCAGGAACATGCCCTTGACCGGGTCATAGAACTGCTCGATCGTGCGGGCGGCGATGAAACCGGCGGCCTTGAGCTTCCGGTAGATATCCTGCGCGAGTGCGGTGTTCTCGGGCGAGTCGGTCGAGTGCCAATGGTCGATCGAGATGGAGAAGCCTTGGAGATAGCGTGAGCGGGTCGCAGCGACCGCGCGGACGAAAGCCTCCGGTGTCTGCCCCGCTTTTTCGGCGGCGATCATGATCGGCGCGCCGTGCGCATCGTCGGCGCCCATCCAGTGCACCCGATGGCCCTGCATGCGCATGAAGCGCACCCAGATGTCGGCCTGGATGTACTCCATCATGTGGCCGATGTGGAGCGGGCCGTTGGCGTAGGGCAGGGCAGTGGTGACGAAGAGGTGGCGCGACATGAGCAGGGTGCGGAAGTCGCTCGAGATGAACGACACCCTCGGCCGGGACAGGGTCTTCTTTGATTCTAGAATCCGCTGCATGGACAAGACGCTCGAAGCCCAAGTCAAGGCCGCACTCGCCGAGTGCATCGATCCGAACACCGGCCGGGACCTCGTGCGTGACCGCGCGGTCAAGCGCATCGCGGTCGAAGCCGACGAGGTCGCGGTCGATATCGTGCTCGGCTACCCCGCCCGCAGTCGGTACGACGTGATTCGGCGGCTCGTGAGCGAGCGGCTGCGCGCACTCCCAGGTGTGGGGCGCGTGAACGTGAGCGTGAGCCACAAGATCATCTCGCACGCCGTACAGCGGGGGGTGAAACTCAAGCCTGGCATCCGCAACATCATCGCGGTGGCCTCCGGCAAAGGCGGTGTGGGCAAGAGCACGACGGCAGTCAACCTCGCGCTTGCGCTTGCGGCCGAGGGGGCGACGGTCGGTATCCTCGACGCCGACATCTACGGTCCCTCACTGCCCACGATGCTCGGCATCGTCGGACGCCCCGAGTCCCTCGACGGCAAGACGCTCGAACCGATGGAGGCGCACGGGTTGCAGGCGATGTCGATCGGTTTTCTGGTCGATCAGGACACGCCGATGGTCTGGCGCGGGCCGATGGTCACTCAGGCGCTCGAGCAGCTGCTCTCCGATACCAACTGGCGCGATCTCGACTACCTCGTGGTGGACATGCCGCCGGGCACGGGCGACATTCAGCTCACGCTGTCGCAGAAGGTGCCGGTCACCGGTGCGGTCATCGTGACCACGCCGCAGGAGATCGCGGTCGTCGATGCCCGCAAGGGCCTCAAGATGTTCGAGAAGGTCGGCATCCCGATCGTGGGTATCGTCGAGAACATGAGCATGCATCGCTGCAGCCAGTGCGGGCACATGGAGCCGATCTTTGGCGAAGGTGGTGCGCAGGCAATGTGCCGTGACTACCAGGTGCCTTTTCTCGGTGCGTTGCCGCTCGAGCGGATGATCCGCGAGCAGGCCGACGGCGGTCGCCCCACGGTCGTGGCCGATCCGGAGGGGCCGGTCGCCGCGATCTATCGAGACATCGCGCGCAAGTGCGCAGTGTTCATTGCCCAGCGCTCCGAGGATCACTCGGCCAAGTTCCCCACCATCAAGGTGGTGAACTGACTTGCCCGGCGCCCGTTACGGTTGTGTGGCCATCGTGCCGGCGGGGGGCGCCGGCAGCCGCTTTGGCGCCGACAGGCCGAAGCAGTATCTGCCGCTCGGCCGAGACACCGTCATGGGCTCGGCCCTGCGGGCGCTGCTCGTCACCCGTGAGATCGAGCATGTTTATGTGAACGTGCAGGCGGGCGATCTCCATGCGCAGGCCGTGATCGATGCGCTTGCGCCGGAGGAGAGGGCGCGCGTGAGCCTGCTGCATGTGGCAGGGTCCACTCGGAGCGCAACGGTGCTTGCCGCCCTCGAAGCCGTCCGGCGCGACGTGCAGACGAACGCCTGGGTGCTCGTGCACGACGCAGCACGTCCGTGTCTGAGCAGGACGGCGCTCGCGCGGTTGCTTGCGGCGCGGTCGGAGGCCGCGGCCGGCGCGCTTCTCGCGCTGCCGATGGCCGACACGGTCAAGCGGGCGGACGAACGTGGCCACGTCGCCGAGACCGTTCCGCGCGACGCGCTCTGGCGTGCGCAGACGCCGCAGATGTTCCGCTACGGCGTGTTGCGCGACGCGCTTGGTGCTTGCCCGGATGCCACCGACGAGGCGCAGGCGGTGGAAGCGCTCGGGCTCGCGCCGCGTCTGGTGCTCGGAGAGGCGCGCAATCTCAAGATCACCCATCCTGAAGACCTCGCGCTCGCCCGCTTTTTCATGGAGAACGCATGAACGTCCGCATTGGCACGGGATTCGATGTGCACGCGCTCGTTCCCGGCCGGCCGTGCATCCTGGGTGGCGTGCACATTCCCCACGAAAAGGGGCCGCTCGGACATTCCGATGCAGATGTGCTCCTGCACGCCATCGCTGATGCGCTTTTGGGCGCGGCCGCGCTTGGCGACATCGGGATGCATTTCCCGGACACCGATCCGGCTTTCAAGGGGGCGGATTCGCGCATGCTGTTACGAACCGTGGTCAGTCGCTTGTTCGATGCCGGGTTTCGCATCGGCAACATCGATGCGACGGTCTTGGCCCAACGTCCTCGGCTGGCATCCCATGTGCCTGCGATGCGTCAGAACATTGCCGAGGATTGCGCCATCGCGCTCGACTGCGTGAGCATCAAGGCGACCACGACCGAACGGCTCGGCTTCGTCGGGCGCGAGGAGGGCATCGCCGCCCAGGCGGTCGTCCTGATCCGCGGCGTGGCTGGCGCCGTCGACACGTAGAATCGTTCGCACCACGAACCCAGCTACGGTGCGCCCTCTTGCGGCACCGTCAAAGAACCAAGATGACCGGCGGGACGTGGCCTTCCTCGACACCTCTGAATGTCCGTCTTCACCTCCGTCCAACCCGCTGAAGCTGCGGCTTGGCTCCTCCGTTACAACGTCGGCGACTTGGTCAGCCTCACGCCGATCGGCAGCGGCATCGAGAACACGAACTACTTCCTGTCGACGACTGAGCGCGAGTTCGTCCTCACGCTCTATGAGCGTATTCCGGCCGAGGATCTTCCCTTTTACCTGAATCTCATGGCCCATCTCGCGGCCCATGGTGTCGCCGTGCCGCGGCCGGAGCGGGACCGCACCGGGGGGCTCTTTTCGATGCTCAACGGCAAACCGGCTGGGTTGATCTCGCGGCTGGAGGGCGAGGCCGTGCTCAGGCCCGACGAGTCGCATTGCAGCGCGATCGGCGCCGAGCTCGCACGGCTGCACCTCGCGGGCCGGAGTTTCCGTTCCCGGCAGACCAACAAGCGGGGCCCAGGCTGGATGCTCGCGACTTCGCGCGCCGTGCGCCGCTTCCTGACCGACGAGCAGAATCAACTGATCGCAGACGAGCTTCGCTTCCAGCGGGAACGTCGGCAGACACGGCTCCCGATCGGCGCGATCCACGGCGATCTGTTCCGGGACAATGCGCTGTTCGCGGCGGGTGGGCTCAGCGGCGTGTTCGACTTCGGATTCGCGGCCACCGACGAGCTCGCCTACGACTTGGCCATCGCCGTCAACGACTGGTGCATTGATCTCGCCACCGGTGATCTCGACCCGCAACGCTTGCTGGCCATGCTCCGGGCCTATGTCGCGATACGACCCCTGACGGTGGCGGAGGCCGAAGCATGGCCCGCGCTCTTGCGGGCGGGCGCCCTTCGATTCTGGATCTCTCGCCTGTACGACTATCACTTGCCGAGGGCTGCCGAATTGAACATCCCGCATGATCCCGCGCACTTCGAACGCATCCTGCGCAGCCGGATCGCGCGCCCCGCGTACTGGCCGATGGGGATCGCGTGATGGGCATCCCTCCGGCCGCCATCGTCCCGGCGCGAGAGGGCGCGCAATGGGTCGCCGTCTCGCTTCGGATGTTCCGCCGCCAGTGGCTGCGCTACACCTCGATCGCCGCACTCTTCCTGCTCATCATGCAAGTGCTTTCCATGTTGACCGGCGGACTGGCGGTCATGCTCCTGAAACCCATCCTGACCGTGGGTTTTTTGGCTGCGGCATGGCACCACGAGCGGGGTGAACCGCCGGAGCTGCAGCACCTGTTCGCCGGCTTCCGCTCCAACTGGAAGGCCCTTTTGCCGATGGGCGTCGTCTACCTGCTCGGTGTCATCTTTGCCGCGGCCATCGCGATGACCGTGGCTGGGGTGGATCTCGAGGCGCTCATGACCGGACAAGGGCCCACGCTCGGCGACCCGGGTGTCTCCGCCTTCATGCTCGTGACCATCGCACTCACCCTCCCCGTGACTGCAGCGCTCTGGTTCGCCCCAGCCCTGGTGGTGTTTGCCGACGCGGGTTTCGCGGCTGCGATCCGTCATTCCTTCCAGGCCTGGCTGCGTAACGTGCCCGCCATGCTCGTCTACGGTCTCACGCTCATGGGTGGGCTGTTCCTAGTCGCGCTCGCGGTCTCGCCGCTACTCATCGTGCTCGGCGAAGGTCGGGCCACGCTGGTCATCATGCTCCTCGCCCTGCCGGTGACGGCCGTGCTCATGATCAGCGACTATGTCTCTTATCGGGCGGTCTTCCACCGCTTCGAGCAGGTGAAACCCAGCGGCGACTGAGCCGCGGGCTCGTCACAGCGCCGTCAGCCGCGCGTATTCGAGTGCGAGCCGCTTCAGGCCGTGCTCGGCGAAGTTGACCTCCACCTGGGCGTTCTTGCCGCTGCCGTCGGCACTCACGATGACCCCGTACCCGAACTTCGCATGGTGGACCTGCTGCCCGATCCGAAAACCGATGTCGTCGCGCAGGCTGCCGCGAGACTGGCCTGACGACGGCTGACCGGAAAACCCTTCGCGAGCGTCGCGTCGCGTGGCATGCCACGCCGGCATCGGCTCGGCCGCCGAGAGTCCGCGCGGACGCGCCGACAGCCACTGCGTCAATGTGGGCGGGATCTCGTCGATGAAGCGAGAGGCGACGTTGTAGCGGGTCTGCCCGTGCAGCATGCGCATCTGTGCGAAGGACAGGTGCAGGCGCTTTCTCGCCCGCGTGATGGCGACATACATGAGGCGGCGCTCTTCCTCGAGGCCGCTGTCACCGTCGTTGATGGCATTTTCATGAGGGAATAGACCCTCCTCGAGGCCGGTGATGAACACGTAGTCGAATTCGAGCCCCTTGGCCGCGTGAACAGTCATCAGCTGTAGCGCGGCCCGGCCTTCGGCAGCCTGTGTGTCACCCGCCTCCAGCGCAGCGTGGGTCAGGAAGGCGTTGATCGGGTCGGCCGTCGTGCGCTCGCCGCTCGCGGATTCGTCGAGGATCACCACGCCGCCGGTTTCGCGTAGAAAGCCGTCGGCGGCAGCGACGAGTTCATCGAGGTTCTCGATTCGTTCCTGACCGTCCCTCTCGGCGATGTAATGGGCGCGTAACCCGCTCGCCTCGATCAGATGCCGCACCGCGTCCGGCAAGGCAAGCGGCGCGAGCGCGACACGCAGGCTTTCGATCACGGCGATGAACTGCGCAAGTGCCGCCTGGGCCCGTCCGCCCAGCCCGCCCGCGCAGGCTGCCTGCCAAAGCGATGTTCCCTGGCCTTGGGCCAGGCGCTGCAGGTTTTCGACCGACTTTGTGCCAATGCCTCGTGGCGGGAAGTTGACCACGCGAAGAAAGGCGTTGTCGTCTTCGGGGTTCGCCACGAGTCGAAGATAGGCCATGGCGTGCTTGATCTCGGCACGCTCGAAGAAGCGCAAGCCCCCGTAGACGCGATAGGGGATGCGGGCGTTGAACAGCCCGTGCTCGAACAGACGGGACTGCGCATTTGAACGGTAGAGGATCGCGATCTGGTCTGCGGGCACACCCTCGGCGAGCGCCGACTTGATGCTCTCGATCACGAACATCGCCTCGTCGCCGTCGGTAAGCCCCTGGAACAGACGGAGCGGCTCGCCATGGCCGCGATCGGTCCAGAGCTCCTTGCCCAGTCGGCCCGTGTTGTTGCGAATGAGCGCATTCGCCGCATCGAGGATGTTGCCGTGACTTCGGTAGTTCTGTTCGAGACGGATCAGCCGGACTGGGGCGAAGTCCTGCTCGAAGCGCTGCATGTTGGCCACCTTGGCGCCGCGGAAGGCATAGATGCTCTGGTCATCGTCGCCCACGGCCATGACGGCGCTGCCCCGCCCGGCGATCAGGCGCAGCCAGCGGTACTGCAGCGTGTTCGTGTCCTGGAACTCGTCGATCAGCAGGTGACGGAAGCGCGCGTTGTAGTGCTCGCGCAGCGTGTCATGGCGGGAGAGCACCTCGAAGGTGCGCAGGAGCAGTTCAGCAAAATCGACCACGCCCTCGCGCTGGCACGCGTCGTCGTAGAGCCGGTAGATCTCGACTTGCCGCCGGGTGTAGTCGTCGAAGGCATCCACCGCGTCAGGTCGCAGACCCTCCTCCTTCGCCGAGGCGATGAACCAGGCGCATTGCTTGGCAGGAAACTTGTCCTCGTCGATGTTGTGGGCCTTGAGCAGGCGCTTGACGAGGGCGACCTGCTCCTGCGTGTCGAGGATCGCGAACGACTCGGGCAGTCGTGCCTCGCGCCAGTGCAGGCGCAGAAAGCGGTTGCACAGGCCGTGGAAGGTGCCGATCCACATGGCGCGTGTGTTGATCGGCACCATCGCGGCGAGCCGCGTTTGCATCTCGCGGGCCGCCTTGTTGGTGAACGTGACGGCCAGGATGCCCTGAGGCGAGACCTGGCCGGTCGAGAGCAGCCAGGCGATGCGCGTCGTGAGCACGCGCGTCTTTCCCGAGCCGGCGCCGGCAAGGACCAGGGCGGAAACATTCGGGAGCGTGACGGCCGTGCGCTGGGGCTCGTTGAGGCTCGAAAGCAGGTCGGTTGCGGACATTACGGGATTGTAGGAACCGCACGCCCGTTGGGCGGTCTGGGCTCGAGCGGCAGGTCACAAGCCTTGACACGACCTGCCTACAATCCCCGCCCATGGTGCCTTCTTCCGCCCCGGCCACGAACGGGACCAACGAGCTCTCGGCCTTCGTGCCCACGTTCCGTGCCTCGGCACCCTACATCCATGCCTTTCGCGGCAAGACGTTCGTGGTGGCCTTTGGCGGTGAGGTGGTGGCCGATCCAACCTTCCCGAACTTCATCGCCGATCTCAACCTGCTCGCGAGCCTCGGCATCCGGCTCGTGCTCGTGCACGGCTCGCGACCGCAGGTGGAAAAACTGCTCGCCCAACGCGGAATGGAAAGTCGGCTGCATCGCGGCGTGCGCATCACCGAAGAGCATCAACTGGGCAGCGTGATTGGCGCCACCGCCCGTGCCCGCGCCCGCATCGAGGCGGCGCTCTCGCGTGCGCCCCGGACGGGGTCGGTGGCGCCGATGCGCAACCGCGTCACCGGCGGCAACTTCATCGTGGCCAAGCCGCTCGGCGTGATCGACGGCGTGGACATGAAGTACAGCGGCGAAGTTCGCCGCATCGACGCCGATGCGATCACCGACTGTCTGCACGAGGGCGACATCGTCCTCATGTCCACTCTCGGCTACTCGCCCTCGGGGGACACCTTCAACCTGACCGTCGAGGAGGTGGCCACGCAGACGGCGATCGCGCTCAAGGCCACGAAGCTCATCTTCCTGCTCGACACGCCGGGAGTGCTCGACGAGGGCGGGGAGGTGATCTCGACGCTCTACACACGCGAGGCCTCGGCCATCGCGCAGCGCGCACCACAAGCCTCCGACGTGCAGCTCTTCCTTTCGGCGGCGGTCCGCGCGTGTGAGCGGGGCGTGTCGCGGGCCCACCTGATCGGCCGTCACATCGACGGCGCGATCCTCCAAGAGCTGTTCACCCGCGATGGCGTAGGCACGATGATCTCAGTGGACAGCCTGGACAATCTGCGCCCGGCCACGATCGACGATGTGGGCGCGCTCTTGTCGCTGATCGAGCCGCTCGAACGTCAGGGTATCCTCGTGCCGCGGCCTCGCGCACTCATCGAGCGCGAGATCGAGCGCTTCTTCCTCGCGGAGCACGACGGGCAGGTGATTGGGTGCGCCGCACTCTATCCCTTCCCGGAGGCCGACAAAGCTGAGCTGGCCTGTCTTGCCGTCAACCCCGACTACCGTCGAGAAGGCTACGGTGAGCGACTCATGCACGCGGTGGAGAAGGCCGCCCGGGCCCAGGGCATCAGCACGCTGTTCGTCCTGACCACACGAACGGCGCAGTGGTTCACCGAGCGCGGCTTCGAACCGGCTTCCGTGACGGATCTTCCGGAAAAGAAGCAGGCGCTCTACAACTACGAACGCGCGTCGCACGTCTACATCAAACGTTTGTAGACACCGGCAGCGGTCGGCAGGCATTCATCGAGGAGTCAACGTATGGCGCGCATGGTTCACTGCATCAAGCTCGGTCGTGAGGCCGAAGGGCTCGACTTCCCGCCCTATCCGGGCGAGCTCGGGCGACGCATCTACGAGAACGTGAGCAAGGAGGCATGGGCCGGCTGGATCCGCCACCAGACCATGCTCATCAACGAAAACCGGCTCGGGCTCGCCGACCCGCGAGCGCGCAAGTACCTCGCCGAACAGATGGAGAAGTATTTCTTCACCGGCGGTGCCGAGACCGCGAGCGGGTACGTGCCGCCGGCCAACGAGGATCGCTGAGGATGGACCCGCGGCCGATCTCGCGCTTTCCGGTGCCTGAACTCACTGCCGTGCCGGAGGACATCCGGGGGCGGATGCTCGAGGTGCAGGCAAAGGCCGGCTTCATCCCGAACGTGTTTCTCGCCCTGGCCCATCGGCCAGACGAGTGCCGAGCCTTCTTCGCTTATCACGATGCGCTCATGCTGCGCGAGAGCCCGATGCTCGGCAAGACCGAGCGCGAGATGATCGTTGTGGCGACTTCCGCAAAGAATGATTGCCTGTACTGCGTGGTCGCCCACGGAGCGATTTTGAGGATCTACAGCAAGAATCCGCGGCTCGCAGACCAGGTGGCGGTCAATCCAAAGAAGGCCGAAGTGACACCTGCGCAGGCGGCGATGCTCGACTTCGCGATCAAGATGTGCGTTGACTCCGGGCGCGTGGACGAGGCGGATTTCGAGCGACTTCGTTCGCATGGCTTCACGGAAGACGACATCTGGGACATCGGTGCCATCACCGCGTTCTTCGGCATGAGCAATCGGCTCGCGAACATGGCGAGCCTGCTGCCCAATGACGAGTTCTATTTGATGGGGCGTGTACCACGCGCCGCCAAGGCACCAGCGCAGTGATCGGCTTCGAGACCGAGCTCGGTCTGCGCTTCGTCCGGGCCCGCCGACGCAACGGCTTCATCTCGTTCATCTCGTCGGTGTCGATGCTCGGTATTGCCTTGGGCGTGGCTGCGCTCATCATCGTGCTCTCCGTGATGAACGGGTTCCAGAGTGAACTGCGCACGCGGATGCTCGCCGCGACGGCGCACGTCGAGGTCAAGGGGTTCGATGCACCGCTCAACGACTGGCAGGCCGTGGATCGCCTGCTTCGCCAGCATCCGGAAGTGCGGGCCACGGCGCCCTACGTCCAGGTGGAAGGGCTCTGGGTCAATGGGGATGTGAACAAGCCGTCGCTCGTGCGTGGCATCCTGCCCGAAGCCGAGGAGGCGATCTCCACGCTCCACCGGCACATGAAGGTGGGCCGCGCGAGTGATCTGAGGCCCGGCGAGTGGGGGGTGATCCTCGGCATCGACCTTGCACGGGGTCTGGGCGTGCGGGTCGGGGAGAAGGTGGCGCTCGTCACGCCGCAGGGTACGGTGACGCCTGCGGGTTCGGTGCCGCGCGTGAAGAGCTTCACGGTCGTGGGGCTGTTCGAACTCGGCTGGATCGAGGCCGACAGCCGGGTCGCTCTCATTCACATGCAGGACGCTCAGCGGCTATACCAACTCGGAGATGCCGTGACCGGCTTGCGCGTGACGCTCCTGGATCTGATGCAGGCACGCGCCGTGGCGAGCCAATGGGTCAGCAGCCTCCCTGCCGGGCTTGGGGTTTCGGACTGGACGCAGCAGAACGCGAATTTCTTCAAGGCGGTCGAACTCGAAAAGCGCGTGATGTGGATCATTCTCACGCTCATCGTCGCGGTGGCCGCTTTCAACCTCGTGAGCACGCTGGTCATGGTGGTCACTGACAAGGAGGCCGACATCGCGATCCTGCGCACGCTGGGCGCGTCGGCCGGCAGTGTCATGCAGGTGTTCTTCGTGCAGGGCATGGTGATTGGGCTCATCGGCACAGCGCTCGGGGTGGTGCTCGGGCTCGTGATCGCGCTCAATCTCGATCACGTGGTGGGCGCGATCGAGTCGGTCTTCAATGTCACCTTCATCGACAAGACGGTCTACCTCATCACCGAGCTGCCTTCGAAGGTCCTTGTGAGCGACGTGGCGGCCATCGTGGGCACGAGCATCCTGCTCTCGCTGCTCGCCACGCTCTACCCGAGTTGGCGGGCGAGTCGCCTCAATCCCGCCGAGGCGCTGCGCTATGAGTGAGCGGGGCTCGACAGCTGCCGTGATCGAGGCATCGAACCTCGGCAAGACCTATCGCAGCGGCGAGATCGAGGTGACCGCGCTCACGGGGGTGAGTCTTACTGTGGCGCGTGGGGAGACGCTCGCGATCGTCGGTGCTTCAGGTTCGGGCAAGAGCACGCTCTTGCATCTCCTGGGCGGACTCGACGTGCCGACCGAAGGCGAGGTGCGACTCCTCGGGCAGCCGCTCGCACGGCTCTCCGACCGGGCCCGTAGCGCCTTGCGCAACCAGGCGCTCGGCTTTGTCTATCAGTTCCACCACCTGCTCGCCGAGCTCACCGCGGCCGAGAACGTGGCCTTGGGCTTGCGGATTCGCCGTATGGACAAGGGCGAGGCGCTCGCGCGCGCCGCCCGGCTGCTCGAGCAGGTGGGCCTGGGCGGGCGCATCCGGCATCGCCCCGGCGAGCTGTCCGGCGGCGAGCGTCAACGCGTGGCCATCGGCCGGGCGCTCGCGACCGACCCGGTGTGCATCCTTGCCGATGAGCCGACAGGCAATCTCGACCGGGAGAACGGCGAGCGCGTCTTTGACTTGCTGGTCGAGACGGCCCGTTCGCGGGGGACGGCACTCGTGATCGTCACGCACGACGAGTCGCTCGCGGCGCGCTGTGATCGCCGCATCACCCTCGACTCGGGGCGGTTGAATCTCCCTTGAGGGACCGCCACCCCGGCAGCTTGTCGCAGAAGACGTCGGCAGGAAGCGCTTCCGAAAGATGGAATCCCTGCGCCTCGCCGCAGGCCATGCCGCGTAGCGCCTGACGCTGGGTGGCGCGCTCCTCGGCCTTGCGGTACTCGGTCAGATCGCGCACGAGGATCACGCGCTCGACCTGCTCGCGCCAGGTCAGGGTTCCCACCCGGTACTCGACCGGGATGATCTCGCCGTTCAGGCGCACCGCGTAGCTTTCGCAGGCCACGTCGCGCCCCGACGCGAGGGCGGCAAGTACGCGTGCGTGCTCGGCCGGTGGCACGAACTCGATCGTCCGGTGCCCGATCATCTGCGCGGCGTCATCGCCGAGCATCCGGAGCAGGGAGGGGTTGACGTCCGTGCTGATGCCGTCGACGTGAAAGGCGATGCCCTCGGTGCTGGCTGACATGAACGTGCCCAGCCGGTCGGCCGCTGCGCCGCTCAGGTTTGCCAGCTCGGAGACCGCGATCAGGAGGAAGTCGCGGGTGACTGGGTGGGATCGATCGAAGATCACATGGCCGATACGCGCTGTGCCCTGCGCACCGCCATCTGCGGGCAGGGCACCGATGCACGCGTACGGTACGCCCGAAGATGAGGCTTCCATGATCGCAGCCCAGAGCGGTTCGCTGTTTGCACCGAACACGTCATCGAACGTAAGGCCCTGCACATCCGGATCCGCATCGGATGCGGCGAGACATTGACCGCTCGACGCATCGAATCGCCACCATGGCCCGGTGGGGCGCCCAGTCACCGGGGGTACCCGGCGGTCTCTGGTGTCGGCATCATCATGCAGAGTATTCTGGAGCAAATGTGGAGGCCGCCCGACGACCGTTTGGATGACATCTCACCCGGTGTCCCGCGTCCTCGGATCGAGCGTAGGGTGTCGCCTCCTAGCATCCGTCCATGACCGATGCCGTTCTCCGCGCCCCCGACGTCGCCTGCCGGGAGTGGCCGGGTGGCCTGGTGGGCGATCTCAGCGATCGGGCGCCGTCGGGACATCTCGACGCCATGTTTTCGTCGTCCGGCGGAGCCGCGGGGCTGGCACCGCCCTGGCGGACCTTCTGGCGGCTCGCGTGCATGGGGCCGGGCGGAGACGCCCTCGCACGGAGTGAATTGATCGCCAGGCTCGACGAGCTTCAGCTCGCGCTCGAGCGGCGGCTCGACGACAACGGCGTCACCTACAACCTCTA
>CALDYQ010000035.1 GCA_937944385.1 uncultured Burkholderiales bacterium
TGGCACCTCGATGTCGGCTCATCTCATCCTGGGGCTGTAGCCGGTCCCAAGGGTATGGCTGTTCGCCATTTAAAGAGGTACGTGAGCTGGGTTCAAAACGTCGTGAGACAGTTTGGTCCCTATCTGCCGTGGGCGCTGGAAATTTGACGGGGCCTGTTCCTAGTACGAGAGGACCGGAATGGACGTACCGCTGGTGTACCTGTTGTCTCGCCAGAGGCATCGCAGGGTAGCTATGTACGGAAGAGATAAACGCTGAAAGCATCTAAGCGTGAAACTCGCCCGAAGATGAGATTTCCCCGGGGCCACGAGCCCCCTGAAGAGCCGTCCAAGACCAGGACGTTGATAGGCGGAGTGTGGAAGACGGGCAACCGTTTGAGCTAATCCGTACTAATCACTCGTGAGGCTTGATCCTATAACGTGTGAGTATCCGCAACCAACCAAGCGGGTCACGAGAACACCCTTCTACACCCCACACCACACTTCTTCCAGATCCGCGCGAGTCGATGCACTCACCCAGCGTGCCCACCCGATGCACAGCGTGACCCCATCAACCGCGCGCCCCTTTCTAGCTTGACGCCCATAGCGAACTGGCCCCACCCCTTCCCATCCCGAACAGGACCGTGAAACAGTTCTGCGCCAATGATAGTGAGCCTTATAGCCCGCGAAAGTAGGTCAGCGTCAAGCTAAACCCCTCACCTCACCACAACACCCAACCCCCACACACAACCCCAGCAAACCCAGCACAATAGACGCTGGAGTGTTGGGGGTTGCCCGGGGGGATGGCCGGCTAAGCCACAGTGGATCGATTCCGTTTGTCCAGCTGCTTCTGCGCAGGGTGGCGGTCGGTTGGCCGATGCCGGCTATCTCTTTGAACGTCCCCGTGTGTTGGCAAAGTCGGGTTTCTGCACCTAGGCGCTGCAGAGTGACGCTGCAGGGCGTGATGATCGTTTGGTCACTCCTTTGACCCGGTAGTCGCCGGGGCGGCAGCGGGTGTGGCTTTGGGTGTGGCTTTGGGTGTGGTTTGACGCATCGGTCACGAAGCTGACTCTACGTGCTATAATCCAAAAAATAGGCCAAGTAGCTCAGTTGGTAGAGCAGCGGACTGAAAATCCGCGTGTCGGTGGTTCGATTCCGCCCTTGGCCACCACTTCCCCCGAAGCCGCGCGGACGGCGGTGCCGGGTCTAGACAGGAAATGGGCAGGTGCCCATTTTTTTTTGTGGGTAGCCAAGCACACAAGCTCATCGAAGCCACGGTCACGGGCCTGGGGTACGAGCTCATCGAAACGGAGTTCGTCAAGGCGCGTGGGCTCTGGCGTGTCTTCATCGACCGCCCGGAGAGTGCGACCGGTGTCGATCTGATCGACGTGGAGGACTGTGCGGTCGTCAGCGAGCGTCTCCTGGATGCAATGGAAGCAGCGGGTTTCGACTACGAGCATCTCGAGGTTTCGTCGCCCGGAATTGATCGCGCGCTGACGAAGCCAGATCACTACCGGCGGTTTGCTGGTCAGTCCGTCCGGTTGACGTTCGATGAGCCGTACGAAGGGAAGCGCCGACTCACCGGTCACTTGCTCGGTATCGAGGGGGACAACATCCGCATCCGGACCGAGTCAGATGGCGGCGGCGAGCATGAGGTCCCGCTTGCCGTTATCAGTCGGGCGCGTATCGTGCCGACGTTTCAGGAGCCATAGTTCATGAATCGCGAAATTCTCGTTCTCGCCGACGCGCTCGCCCGCGAGAAGGGCGTTGACAAGGAGCTTGTCTTTCAGGCCCTCGAGTCTGCACTTGCTTCGGCGACCAAGCGCCTGCACAAGGAGCGCATCGACGCACGCGTCGAAATCGATCGCGAGACGGGGGAGTACAAGTCTTTCCGGCGTTGGCACATCGTGCCGGACGAAGAGTTCGTCGATCCCGACAACCAGATGATGCTTCGCGAAGCACATGAATTCGACGAAAGCAAGCAGATGGGGGAGTACCTCGAGGAGCCACTCGAGCCCATTCCTTTCGGTCGTATCGGCGCACAGGCAGCAAAGCAAGTCATCCTGCAGAAAGTGCGGGACGCAGAACGCGAGCAGATCCTCGAGGAGTTTCTCGAACGCAACGACAAGTTGATCAACGGTACCGTACGCCGGGTTGATCGCGGCAACGTCATCGTGGAGTCGGGGCGGGTCGAAGGCGTCATTCCCAGGGATCAGTTGATTCCCAAGGAAAACTTCCGCGTCGGTGATCGCGTCCGCGCCTACGTTCTTCGAATAGACCGCGAGGCGCGCGGCCCGCAATTGATCCTCTCGCGCACCGCGCCCCAGTTCCTCGCAGCGCTCTTCGAACTCGAAGTGCCGGAGATCGAAGAGGGCGTGGTCGAGATCAAGGCCGTCGCCCGCGATCCGGGCTTGCGTGCCAAGATCGCGGTGCGTTCCAACGATCCGCGCCTTGATCCGCAGGGCACTTGCATCGGCATGCGAGGCTCACGCGTGAACGCGGTGACCAACGAACTTGCTGGCGAACGCGTCGACATCATTCTCTGGGCGCCAGAGCCGGCCCAGTTCGTCATCAACGCCCTGGCACCCGCGCAGATCGTGAGCATCGTCGTTGATGAAGAGCGCCATGCGATGGACGTCGTGGTGAACGAGGACAATCTCGCACTGGCCATCGGCAAGGGCGGGCAGAACGTGCGCCTGGCTTCCGAACTCACCGGCTGGCAGCTCAATCTGATGAGCGAGGAGCAGTCGGCGCACCGCGCGGAGGCCGAGGCCGAACGCGTGCGGACCGCTTTCATGACGCAACTCGACGTCGATGAAGAGGTCGCGCAGATCCTGGTCGACGAAGGCTTCACCAGCGTCGAGGAGATCGCCTATGTGCCGATTGCCGAGCTCCAGCAGATCGAGGCCTTCGACGAGGACACCGTCAACGAACTGCGCACTCGCGCCCGCAACGCGGCGCTAACCGAAGAGATCGCGCGCGAGGAAGCCCTCGACAAGGCGTCTGACGACCTGAAGACGCTGGAAGGCGTCGATACCGAACTGCTGCTGAAATTGGCCAAGTTCGACATCACGACGCGCGATGCGCTTGCCGATCTGGCCGCTGACGAGCTCTGTGCCATTCGACAGCTGCCGGAGGAGCGGGCGCGGGAGCTGATCGACAACGGATTCTCGGACGTCACCGACGAAGAGCGTCAGCTGATGGGACGCGCCGAAATCAAGGCGGCCACGCAACTCATTGCCCGCGCTCGCGAATCATGGTTCGCGAACACCTGATCCAGGAGACCCTCCTTGAGCATCACCAAGACGACCGTCTCCGAATTCGCCGCCGAACTGAACCTTCGTCCGGAGGCTTTGCTTGCCCAGCTCGCTGCGGCAGGCGTCAAGGCTGACCGTGCGGATGCCCAGCTGTCGGCTGCGGACAAGGGCAAGCTGCTCGACTATCTGAAGCGCCAGCACGGCTCGGCCGAGGCGCCCGGGTCCAAGCGCATCACGCTCACCAAGCGTTCGACGACCGAGCTTCGGACGTCCGACTCGACCGGACGCTCACGCACCGTGCAGGTGGAAGTTCGCAAGAAGCGTGTTCTGCTCACCCGCGCGGCCGACGATGTGGCAGCCAGTCAGGCGCCCGAACCAGCCGCACCTCACGCGCCTTCGGCGCCGGCGGAAGCCGCAACATCCTTTGCACCTGCGCCCGCACCAACGGCGCCTGCTGCGCCTGCGCCCGTCTCGCCCAGCATCATTTCGCCCGAAGAAGCAGCCGCCCGCGCAGCGGAGGCCGAGCGCGCCGAGCGACTGCGCCGGGCGCAGCTCGAGGCGCAGGAGGCGAAGCGAGCCCGTGCGCAGCGCGCGACCGCCGTGCAGCAGAATGGCGTCTCCACGGATGCACCTGCTCCGGCGGCCGCGACAGCTTCGAGCGGGGCCGCTGCACCATCGTCCTCGCCGGTCTCAAGCGTCACAGCCGCGCCTTCAGGTGAGGCCGCGCCTCCTCTCGCCCCGGCCGGTGCAACGCCGTCTCCGGCAGCTGAGCCGTTGAAGGCTCCGGCTGTCGCCGATGCACCGCGGCCTCGCATCGGTGCCCGAGTGGATTACACGCCCAAGCCCAAGCCGAAGCCGGTCGTCACCGAGAACACCTTGCACAAGCCGGCCAAGCCTGCCACGCCCAAGCCTGGTGCTGCCCCAGGGGCCGCGCGGCCGCCGGCCGCCAAACCCGGCGACAAAAAGCCGGGTGCGTGGCAGGAAGACGCTGCACGCAAGAAGGTGCTGAAGACCCGCGAAGTGGTCGACGATGGCAGCGGCTGGAAGAGCGGGGCGCGCGGTAAGAGCGGTGGCCGTCGTGGCGACAACCGCTCCCAGCAGCAGGTTCAGAAGGCGCAGGATGCGCTACCGCGCGAGATCGTCGTGCCTGAGACCATCACGGTTGGCGAACTGGCGCACAAGATGTCCATCAAGGCGGCCGAACTCATCAAGAGCATGATGAAGATGGGGCAGATGGTCACCATCAATCAGGTACTCGATCAGGACACCGCGATGATCCTCGTCGAGGAGATGGGGCGCGTGGCCATCGCCGCCAAGGCTGATGATCCGGACGCAGCGCTCGCAGAGCACATGGATCAAGCTGCCGAAGCCGAGGCGGTCACGCGTCCACCGGTGGTCACGATCATGGGCCACGTCGATCACGGCAAGACGTCGCTGCTCGACTATATCCGCAGGACGCGCGTGGCCAGTGGTGAAGTTGGGGGCATTACCCAGCACATCGGTGCCTATCACGTGACCACGCCCAAGGGCGTGATCACGTTCCTCGATACCCCGGGTCACGAGGCCTTCACGGCCATGCGCGCGCGGGGGGCCAAAGTCACCGACATCGTGGTCCTCGTCGTCGCAGCGGATGACGGCGTGATGCCGCAAACACGCGAGGCAATCGCGCACGCCAAGGCGGCGAACGTCCCCATCATCGTTGCCATCAACAAGATCGACAAGCCGGGCGGAAACATCGAGCGCGTCAAACAGGAATTGGTTGGCGAAGGCGTTGTACCGGAAGAGTACGGCGGCGACGCGATCTTCGTCCCCGTGTCGGCACTGACGGGGCAGGGCATCGACAACCTGCTCGACAGCATCCTGCTCCAGGCGGAAGTGCTAGAGCTCAAGGCGCCTGTCAAGGCCCCGGCTCGCGGCTTGGTCATCGAAGCGCGTCTCGACAAGGGCCGTGGTCCTGTGGCGACCGTGCTGGTCACGAGCGGCACGCTCAAGCGAGGCGATGTCGTTTTGGTGGGCTCCGTATTCGGCCGTGTCCGCGCGATGAATGACGAGAACGGCGCGGCCATCACCGAAGCCACGCCATCGATTCCGGTCGAGATTCTGGGGCTGTCGGATGTGCCCTCGGCCGGGGATGATCTCCTGATGCTGGGCGATGAGCGCAAGGCGCGGGAGATCGCGCTTTTCCGCCAGGGCAAGTTCCGCGACGTCAAGCTGGCCAAGCAGCAGGCGGCGAAGCTCGAGAACGCGCTAGCGCAGATGGGCGAGGGTGGCACGGCGCAGACACTGCCGCTCATCATCAAGTCGGATGTGCAGGGCTCCTATGAGGGCCTCGCCCATGCGCTCGGCAAGCTCTCCACGGACGAGGTGCGCGTGCAGATCGTCCACAGCGGGGTCGGTGGCATCAGCGAAAGCGACATCAACCTTGCGGTGGCATCGAAGGCCGTGGTCATCGGCTTCAACGTCCGGGCCGATGCGGCGGCGCGCAAGCTCGCCGAGAGCGAAGGCGTCGAGATCCGCTACTACGACATCATCTACGAGGCCGTCGATGACGTCCGTGCGGCCATGTCGGGCATGCTCGCGCCGGAAAAGAAAGAGAACGTCATCGGTCTGGTCGAGATCCGTCAGGTGTTCAAGATCTCGAAGGTGGGCTCGATCGCCGGCTGTTACGTGCTCGAGGGCGTGGTCAAGCGGGGCGCGTCCGCGCGTCTCCTGCGCGACAACGTGGTCATCTGGACCGGCGAACTCGACTCGCTCAAGCGGTTCAAGGACGACGTGCGCGAGGTCAAGGCCAACTTCGAGTGTGGTCTTTCGCTCAAGAACTACAACGACATCCAGGAAGGCGATCGCCTCGAGATCTTCGAAATGGTCGAGGTCGCCCGCACGCTCCAAGCACCCACGCAGCCGTCCCAGCCTGCCTGATGAAAGCCGCGCACTCGCAGCGCGCTCTGCGCGTCGGTGACCAGATTCAGCGTGAGGTGGCGCAACTGCTCGCCACCACGGTGAAGGACCCACGCCTCACCGGCGTGACCGTCACCGGGGTGGACGTCAGCGCGGACCTGTCTGTGGCCGTGGTGCGCTATGTCGCCCAAGGCGGACTCGAGCGCGAAGCCGACACGGCGCGGGGTTTCGCCAGCGTGGCTGGCCTCCTTCGCCGTGCCGTGGCCGAGCGCCTGACCATCTTCAAGGCACCCGTGCTGCGCTTCGAGTACGACCGGGTGTTCGAAGAGGGCTCGCGCCTGTCAGCGCTCATCGACGACGCGCGCGCGGCCGATCGTCGGCTCCTGCGGGACGACGACGCAAGCTGAGACGCCGCGCCGGTCTCTGCGCATGAGCCTGCACGGCGTCGCTCTGGTCGACAAGCCCGAAGGGCTGTCCTCGTTTGCGGCAGTGGCCCGAATTCGCCGAATCTTCCGGCCGTTGGGTGTCACCAAGGCCGGGCACACCGGTACGCTAGATCCTCTCGCAAGCGGTCTGCTCCCAATTTGCCTCGGTGAGGCGACCCGCTATGCCCAGCGGCTGCTCGACGCCCGGAAGGGTTATCTGGCGCGCATCCAGTTCGGGACCAGCACGACCACGCTCGATCGCGAGGGCGAGGTCGTCGCGTATGGCCCGAAGGCGATCGCCGAAGACGTCATTGCGGCAGTGCTGCCGCGATTCACCGGGCGCACCTTGCAGGTGCCCCCGGCATTCTCCGCGCTCAAGATCGATGGCCGGCCGGCGTACGAATTGGCACGAAAGGGAGAGGGGGTGCGGCTTGAGCCGCGAGAGGTCGAGATTCATCGACTCTCGCTGGTTGCAGTCGATACCACGGCCGGGACCTGCGACCTCGTGGTCGAGTGCAGCAAAGGCACGTACATCCGCTCGCTGGCAGCCGATTTGGCGAGCGCCGTAGGCACCGTGGGCCATCTCGCGCTCCTGCGCCGGACGCTGACGGGCGGCTTTCGTCTCGACGACGCGCGTCCGCTAGAACAATGGCTTTCAGCGAGTGAGGCCGAACGCATCAGTTGGCTTCGACCAACCGATATCCTTGTCGCGGATCTCCCCCGCCTCGTGCTCGACGCTCGGGCCGCGCGCGCGCTTTGCAACGGAAAGACCGTGGCCCTCGACGCGTCGTCGGTTGACGGGCTTTGCCGCGTCTACGACCGTGGCGATGCCTTTCTCGGGCTGGGCCATGTGCATGCCGGACGCCTGCGCGCCGAGCGTCTGCTACCCACCGGAGCGCGACGCGATCCCTAGAGGCGCCAGGCGCTTGCGCCACGCCTCGAACGGCAACCCATACCGCGCGCCGAGTGCGCGTGCCCGTGCGGCCATGGCCCGTGATGCAACATCTTCCAGGGGCTGCTTGCTCGCAATGGCCACGACATTCTCGGTCGCCAGGGAGGGCAGGAGCAGCACGTTGCCATCGAAGACCCGGTCGAGCGCGGCAAGCGTCTTCGGGTGGCGCGAAACGTTACTCCAGAGGTTCGAGACCAGAACGCCGCCCGCAGCAAGTGCGCGGTGCGCGCTTCTGAAGAACGTCTCCGACTCGGTTCGTCCGACGCGACCAGCGTGGTCATAGCAGTCGACCCAAAGCCAGTCATAGCCTGCGACCGCTGCTTGCGAGAGGAATGCGGCGGCATCCGCCTGCTCGATCCGGATCGGGCGGCCGCGCCGGATCCACCGGGGCAGCGGAAACAAGGTTGCTGTGAGTGCAATGACGTCGGCGCGCGTCTCGCAGATGTGCAGGTGCTCGAGCGTGTCCTGCCAATGGGCCAGGGCGAAGCGGGGCAGGGCGCCGACACCCAGCCCGCCAACCCATACGCGACGCGGCGGTGGGACGAACAACAGCGCAGCACACATCTCCTGGGTGTACTCGAGAACCAGTTGTGCGGGATCGGAGATGCGCATCCGCCCCTGCACCCAGTCGGAACCGAAGTGCAGACTGCGGAAATCGCCGTCTTCGAGCACGATCAGTTCGTCTTTAGCCATGCGTATGCCGGATGAAGCGGCGAAAGGGAAAACGGAGCGAGAGGCGCAGACGCCACGTCTTGCCGTCGATCGCGCCGTAAAATCAAGAGCTTAACTTGAAGTTTTGCGCGTCTGTCCGAGCGGGACGGCGGCGCAGGAAAGCGCGAAGGATGACGGCGCCCCAGCCCAGCCTGAAGGTTGTGAATCCGGTCGTGGATCATGTCGATCAAGCGGCCGAGCGTGTTCTCTCGCCGATCCCGGAAATCATCGCCGAGCTCAAGGCGGGCCGGATGGTGGTTCTCGTCGATGAGGAAGATCGCGAGAACGAAGGGGATCTCGTGCTCGCGGCCGATCATGTCACCCCGGAGGCGATCAACTTCATGGCGCGCTTCGGGCGCGGTCTGATCTGTCTCACATTGACCGAGGAACGCTGCAGACAGCTTGCGCTCCCACTGATGACGCCGAACAACCGCTCCGGGTTCGGAACCAATTTCACGGTGTCGATCGAGGCGGCCGAGGGTGTGACCAGTGGTATTTCGGCTGCCGATCGGGCACACACTATTCGCGTTGCGATCGCGCCCGGTGCCAAGCCGAGCGACATCGTCCAACCGGGCCATGTCTTCCCAATCATGGCACAGCCCGGGGGCGTGCTCATGCGTGCCGGGCACACCGAGGCGGGCTGCGACCTGACACGCATGGCGGGCCTCACGCCGGCAGCCGTCATCTGCGAGGTCATGAAGGATGACGGCACCATGGCGCGCCTGCCCGACCTGGTCGAGTTCGCGCGAGAGCACGGCCTCAAGATCGGGGCGATCACCGACCTCATCCACTACCGCGCGGCGCAGGAGGCCTTGATTGAATCGATCGGCGAGCGCGCAGTCGTTACGTCCCAAGGCCCGTTCCAGCTCAAGCTTTTTCGCGAGAAGCTCAGCGGTGCAGTTCACCTCGCGCTGGTCAAAGGCACGCCGCGCCCCGAGGACGAAACAGTCGTACGCGTGCATCACCCCCTGTCCATGATTGACCTGCTCGATGTCGACAGCAGCGTCCATTCGTGGAGCGTGCCGGCGGCCCTCACCCGTATCGCGCAGGCAGAGACTGGGGTCATGGTGCTTTTGAGTGAGCCCGAGTCCGCCGAACACCTGGCCGAACGGGCGCTGACGCCAAAGCCGCTCAACGCGCACAAAATGGATTTGCGTACCTACGGTATCGGTGCGCAGATTCTGCGAGCGCTAGGCGTAGGCAAGATGCGCGTCCTCGCGCGGCCGCGCCGGACGCCGTCGATGACTGGCTTCGATCTCACCATCACCGACTACGAAACCCCCTGAGGACACGTCCCGGGGACTCTTCGGCATGTCCTCCCCGCCACGCGGCAAGTGCGCGTTGCGAACCCCGGGCGTGTCCCTCACTCAAGACAAGGCACCATGGCTCTCGAACCTCTCATGAAACTGCGTGGCGCGGGTCTACGCATCGGCATCGTCACTGCCCGCTTCAACAGCGCCATCGGCGAGCAGCTGCTGGCAGGAGCGCGCAAGGCGCTCAACGATATGGGTGTGGAGGACCGAGATGTGTTTGCCGTCACGGTCCCCGGCGCGCTTGAGATTCCGCTTGCACTGCAGGAACTGGCCGCGAGCGAGCAGTTCGACGCTCTGATCGCGCTGGGTGCCGTGATCAAGGGCGACACCTATCACTTCGAGGTGGTGTGCAACGAGTCGGCGGCTGGCATCACCCGGGTCGGACTCGATCTGGAGATTCCGATCGGCAACGGCGTGCTTACCACCTTCACCGAGGCGCAGGCGGCCGAGCGGGCGGATCAGAAGGGCTACGAGGCCGCCCAGGCAGCAGTCGAGCTCGCGCTGCTTCGTGAGTACATCCACCGCGAACTGGGCGAGGCATGAGCGAGCGGACGACCCCGCCACCGCCACCCCCTTCGCGTCGTGCGCAGCGACCGCAGCGCCCGCCACGAGCAGCGACCGGCGCCTTGCGCCCACAGCCGAGGCGATTGAGCCGGGAGCTCGTGCTGCAGGGGCTCTACGAGTTCCTGCTTGCGGGACATGACCCAGCGTTGATCCGTGCTGCGGCCGAACGCGACCCGGGTTTCGCGCAGTGCGATGCCACGCTCTATCGTGAGCTTTGGTCAGGTGTGCATGCCGAGCGAGAGGCGCTTGCCAAGGCACTTACGCCGTTCCTCGATCGGCCTTGGCCTGAGGTCAGCCCGATCGAGCGCAGCATCCTGTTGCTGGGCGCATACGAACTGGCCCATCGGCTGGACGTGCCGTGGCGCGTGGCCATCAACGAAGCGGTCGAACTCGCCAAGAGCTATGGTGGCACGGACGGGCACCGCTGGGTGAACGGCGTGCTTGACAGGTTCGCGTCCACGGTTCGCGCGGACGAGTTCGCTAACCGCTGATCAGTCCGCCGTCGGGGCCGACGGCCAGAAATTGCACACCTTGGCTGCGTAGCCACGGCAGCGCGTCGACCTCCATCAGCATGGCAATGCTGGCGAGTGCACCCGCTGCAATGCAGAGCGCGCCAACGACCGAGACCGACCGCCAGTACTGCACTGGCTGCCCAGTGCGCGGATTGATGATGTGGCAGTAGCGCCGACCGTCGATCATGACGAAGCGCTCGTAGTCGCCGCTTGTTGCGAGGCCCCCGCGTGCAACTTCGATGTGGGCAATCACCGCATCGGCGTGTCTTGGGTGACGGATGCCGAATGACCATGGTCGTCCACAAGCATCCGGGCCGATGACGGCGATGTCGCCGCCAAGATTGACGAACCCGGCAAGCGCGCCGCGCTCACGCGCGAGCGCTGCTGCACGGTCGGCTGCATATTCTTTGATGTCACCGCCGATGCAAAACTGACCTACTGCGCCGAAGTGAATCTGACCCACCTGGGCGAAGCTGACGGCTTTTTGGCCGTCGATGTTGACCCAGGAGCAAGCAGTGGAGATACGAGTGATGGCCCGCAGGGACGAAGGGGTGCGGCAGATCGCGCGGCAGCTGGGCTGCTCGCGCAACACCGTGCGGCGGTACCTGCGTGACGAGGATGCGAGGCGCTACGGCCCGCGGGCGCCGCGGCCGTGCAAGCTGGACCCCTACCGGGCGTACCTGCT
>CALDYQ010000036.1 GCA_937944385.1 uncultured Burkholderiales bacterium
CGGTTCCCCGGCCTTCACCACACGCGGCTTTGGCGAGGCCGAGGCACGGCAGGTCGGCCACTTCATCGCCGACGTGCTCGACGCCCCCGAGGACGAAGCCACGCTCGAGCGCGTCAAGCGCGAGGTGGTCGCCCTCTGCGCGCGGTTTCCGGTGTATCGCTGATGTAAGGGCATCGGGGGGCGCGTGAGCATGCGACCCGACCCGGCGGAGCCTCTTCGGTCCCCCGATTTCACGGCGATCACCGAAAGCACGGATCTCATCGTCCTGCTCCACTTCGGCTTCGACACGGTCGGCCGCTGAACCTGCAACCGTCGCAGCCATCGCACCGCGGTCAATACCGCAGCGGCTTACGGTGATGATGCCGCGGCGGCTTTGTGCGCGCGTTCCACGCCCGCACCTCGGGCCGCGAGAGCACGCGGTCACCATTGAGATCGATGCGATCGAAGTGCCGACACAGGGCGGGGGTCGCGCCACGACACGCTTCGATGCGGGTAATGACGCGGTCACGGTCGATGTCGGCACGATTGAAGTGGGTCGGCTTGGACGCCTGTGCGGCGGCAGGGAGCGTCAGGAGCACGGTCGTCGACAGGGCGGCAGCCAGGGCATGCAGGGACTTCACTGGGGGCGTCCTCCTTCGCGGGATGGTGCGCTGTCAACGCGCGATACGGCGCAGTGGCTGACGACAGCGAACGGCCGAAACATGCGCTTACATTTAGGGATCAGACGAGGACACACCCAAGGAGGACGTCATGACCATCACCCGCCGTAACACGCTGGCCGCGTTCGCCACCGCAGCTCTGCTTGGCCTGACGGGCGCCGCCCTGCCCATCCACGCCCAGAACTGGCCGACGAAGCCGATTCGCTTCGTGGTGCCCTTCGCCCCGGGCGGCACCTCCGAGATCATCGCCCGCTCGGTAGCGCAGGAGCTCTCCACGATCCTTGGCCAGAGCGTGGTGGTCGAGAACAAGCCGGGCGGCGGGGGCGTCATCGCCATGCAGGAGGTCATGCGCGCCGACCCCGACGGGCACACGATCATCATGGGTCACGTGGGCACGATGGCCGTCAATCCGTATGCCATGCCCAAGCACCCCTATGACGTGAACCGCGAGTTCGCACCGGTGATCCTGCTCGCACGGGTGCCCAACGTGCTTGCGGTCATCCCCGAGTCCCCGGCCAAGACGCTCAAGGAATTCGTGGACCTGGCAAAGAAAGACAAGAACGCCATGGTCTATGGCTCGGCCGGCAATGGCTCGTCGGGGCATCTCGCGATGGAGTACTTCATGGCCGAGGCGGGCATCGACCTCACACACGTGCCCTACAAGGGCACCGGCCCGATGCTTCAGGACATGCTCGGTGGTCGCGTGCAGGCCACGTTCACCGGTGCCCCGGCCCTCATGGGCCAGATCACGGCGGGAAAGCTCCGTCCGCTTGCCGTCGGCTCGGCCGAGCGCATGAGCACGCTGCCCAACGTGCCCACCGTGGCCGAGACTGGCTACAAGGACTTCGAGACCTCGCAGTGGTACGGCATCCTCGTGCCGGCCAAGACGCCGCGCGCGGTGATCGACCGGCTCAATGCGGCGACCAATCAGGCACTCAAATCGAACGCCATCCTCGCCCGCTTCGCGAAGGACGATGCCAAGGTCGGTGGCGGTACGCCCGAACAGTTTGCGGCGTTCATTCAGCGCGAGCAAGCGACCTGGGCGCGCGTAGTCAAGAAGATCGGGCTCAAGCTCGACTGACAGCATTCAATCACGCGCCACGCCCGCCGCTGATACGGTGCCCGGTTTCTATATGGCAAGTCCAGGATCCAATCCATTCGCGCGCGCCCCCGGGCAGTGAACGCGCTGCCGGGCGACCTTGGCTTTGGCCCCGGCGGAAGGCACCTGCTGGCAGAACTTGCGCCGTCGACGGTCAAAGGGGCCGTGCTTCGCCGGGCCAGGCCAAACCAACCCTCCTGCTCAACGGCTCTCGACAGCGTCGAGCGTCGGCGAGCCAGGCGCGCCGTCTTCCCCCACTGCATGCGTCGGCGAAGCATGCTCCGGCAATGCTGCAAGCAAGAGCGCAGGATCATTTCTCGCAAGCCATGCCGCGTCGGACAGCATGCGTCGCCAGCGCTTGCCGCCCGGCAGGCCAGTGAACAGGCCGAGCAGATGCCGCGTCACGTCGCGGAGCGTCGCCGGGCGGCGATCCTGCCGTGTCTCGGCGAGCACGCGCGCGGCGTATTCGCGCATCGCCTCGACCACCGCTTCGCGTGAAGGGGGCGTCCCGCCAAAGAGCGCGGCATGCACTTCGGCGAGCCGATAGCTATCGTGGTAAGCCGTACGGCCGAGCATCACGCCGTGGGCCCCCGTCTCGGCGAGCCGCGCCCGAACGTCGGCGACCGTCGCCATGCCGCCGTTGACGACGAAGGTGAGCAAAGGGAAATCACGCACGAGCCGCGCTGCGTCGTCGTAACGAAGCGGCGGCACATCACGGTTCTCTTTGGGCGACAAACCGCGCAGGACGGCATTTCGGGCGTGCACGATGAAGACCGTGCAGCCGGCCTCGGCCACGGTGCCCACGAAATCGCGCACGAAGCCGTAATCGTCGACGTCGTCGAGCCCGAGCCGGTGCTTGACGGTGACCGGGATGTGCGCGGGCAAGACATCCCGTATCGCGCGCACACAGTCGGCCACGAGCGCGGGCTCGCGCATGAGGCAGGCGCCGAAGGCGCCCTTCTGCACGCGTTCCGACGGGCAGCCGCAGTTGAGGTTGATTTCGTCGTAGCCCCACTCGGCTGCAAGCCGCGCTGCATGCGCGAGCTCCGCCGGCTCGCTGCCGCCCAGTTGGAGGGCGAGCGGATGCTCCTCCGGATTGAAGCGCAGATGCGCCCGAATCGTCTCGGCATCGCCATGCAGGAGCGGTCCTGTCGTGACCATCTCGGTGTAGAGCCGCGCCCGGGGCGCGAGCAGCCGGAAGAGAAAGCGGCAGTGCCGGTCGCTCCAGTCGAGCATCGGCGCGGTGGCGAGGCGCCAGGGCGATAGACGGCGGTCGGACAGACTCATGCGCGCTTCATCTCGGCGTAGGCGCGCGGCACCACGGTCCAGGCGATCACGAAGATGAGTGCCCCGCCGATCGCGTTCGACAGGATGAGCGGCCAAGCGCTCGTGCCCAGGAACGGAGCGAGCGCCTGCCCCGTGAGAAAAGCGCCGATCATCATGGTGGCGCCGGAGAGCGAGGCCGCACGGCCCGCATGCTCCGGATAGTCTCCGATCGCGCCCGCCTGCGAGCACGGCTGGTTGACGCCGTGGCCGATCGAGAACAGGCATTGCCCCACGATCATCACCGCCGGATGTGGCGACCCGAGCAGGCTCACGACGAGCACCGCGAGGCCCCCGCCGATCGACCAGAGCGAGGCGATCTTCACCGTACGGTCGGGGGCATGACGTGCCAGGAGCCAGCGGCAGTAGTAGGTACTCGCGATGTAGGCGACGCAGTTGACGGCGAGCACGAGCCCGCAGCCGAGCGCCGAGAAGCCGAACACGTTCATGTAGACGAACGAGGAGCCGAGCAGGAAGCCAAACAGCGTGCAGTAGCTCGCCGTAGCGAGCGCCGTCCAGGCCCGGAACTTCGGGCCACCGAGCACCTTGCGAAGCGCCCCTCGCGGCGCGGTGCGCGCGTCCGCCCGCGCCTCGGGCGACAGGCTCTCCTCGAAGTGGACGAGCACCCAGGCGAGCGCCACGACACCAAAGAGGCCGATCGCGACGAGCGAGCCACGCCAAGGCGTGACGGTGGCCACTGCAGCACCGACGAGCGGCGAGGCGAGCGCGATGAAGCCCAGGCCGGAGAGCCCTTTCGAGAGCACCCGCATGCCATCGATTGGGGGATAGAGATCGCGCACCGTCGCCCGCGCGCAAACCACGAGCGCCGCCATCGCAATGCCCTGCACGACGCGGCAGGCGACGAGCAGGCTCATGCCGTCGACCATCGCCGCGGCGAACGAGGCGAGCGCATAGCCAACGGCACCCGCAATCAGGACGGGCTTACGGCCCTGCCGGTCGGAGATCGGCCCCCAGACGATCTGCGCGAGGCCGAAGGCCAGCATCAGTGCCGTGAGCGTAAGCGCCGGATTGCCGAGCTCCGCCTTCAAGGCTGGCAGCGCGGGCAGGTAAAGATCGGTTGCTACCGGCTGCGTGCCCAAGAGCAGCGCGAGCATCACGATGTAGCGGCGGTCGGAGGGGAGCGACGGGGCGGGGGCGTCGATCGTCACCGAAGCGTCTGGCCCGGAATTGCATGCTGGCATGGCTTCGGCATGCTATCGCGGCCGCCGGACAGGCTCGCGCGGGCCATCGGCGATCAGTGCAACTCCATGTACGCCGCATTCACCGCATCGCCCAGCTCATAGACATCGAGCAGGAAATCGGCCAAGTAGCGCTTGAGGCCCACCTCGAAGACCTCGTCGATCGTGCCATAGCGAAGCCGCGCCTTGAGTTCGGCGGCCTGGCGCCGGGGGATGCGGCCGGTGTGGGCGGGCAGATCCTCGAGCACGCGCGAGGTCTCCTCGAAGCAGAAGCGGAGGCTCCGCGGCAGCTTCGCATCGAAGATCATGAGCTCGGCCACACGTCGGCCGTCGATCATATCGCGGTAGGTGTCGCGGTAGGCCTCGAGCGCCGAGACCGACCGGAGCACTGCGGACAGGCGATAGTAGTCGCCCTCCTGGTCGGGCCGCTCGCGGAAGTCCTCCGGGTCTTGCTGGGCGTACTTGACGTTGAGAATCCGCGCGGTGTTGTCGGCGCGCTCGATGAAGGTGCCGAGGCGCACGAAGTGATAGGGCTGATCTCGCCGAGCGGTCGCAAGAGTGATGCCACGGAAGAGGTGCGAGCGTTCCTTGACCCACTCGAAGAACGCGTTGCCGGTGAGGCGCGGATCGGTCGTGCGAGCGAGGTCCTGGAGCGCGATCCAGGTGTCGTTGATGTTCTCCCACATCTCGCTCGTGATCGAGCCACGCACCGCGCGCGCGTTCTCGCGCGTGGCCTCGAGGCAGTTTCGGATCGAGGAGGGATGCTGCCGATCCCAGGCGAGGAAGGCGACGACGTTCTCGTAGGTGGGCGCAAGACCCGTGGCCGCGAACTCGGTCTGCGTCTCGGTGATGACGATCGGCGTCATCGCGCCGCCTGCGTCCGCGCTCGGGTCGAGCATCGCGATCGACTGGGTCACATCGAGGATGCGCGCCATGTTCTCGGCCCGCTCGAGATAGCGACTCATCCAGTAGAGGTGGGAAGCCACGCGCGAGAGCATGTCAGCGGCCCTCCTGCGCTTGGATTTGGGCGTGGACTTGGACCGCCGCCCCTGCGAGCGTCGGCGGCCGATCCGCCTCGGCGCCCGGCTCCGCGAGCACCCAGGTGTCCTTGGTGCCGCCTCCCTGGGACGAGTTGACCACGAGCGAGCCCTCGCGCAGCGCCACACGCGTGAGCCCACCGGGCACCGTGCGCACCTCGCGCCCGGTGAGCACGAAGGGGCGTAGGTCGATGTGCCGCGGTGCGATGCCGGACTCGACGAAGGTCGGGCAGGAGGAGAGCGAGAGCGTCGGCTGCGCGATGTTTGTCGGGATTCGCCCGCACGCGTTGGGAGAAGTCCTCGATCTACGCCGCGGTGGCTGCCGGGCCGACCAGCATCCCGTAGCCCCCCGCGCCGTGGACTTCCTTGACCACGAGGTCCTTCATGTGGGCGAGCACATGCGAGAGGTCGGCCGCGCGGCGGCACTGCCAGGTGGGCACGTTCTCGAGGATGGGCTCCTCGCCGAGGTAGAAGCGGATCATCTCCGGCACGTAGGGGTAGATCGACTTGTCGTCCGCTACCCCGGTACCGATCGCGTTCGCAATGACCACATTGCCCTTGACGTAGGCCTCGAACAGCCCCGGCACCCCGAGCACAGAATCCGGCCGGAAGGCGAGCGGGTCGAGAAAGACATCGTCGATGCGCCGGTAGATCACATCCACCCGCTGCGGCCCGCCGGTCGTGCGCATGTACACGTCGCCGTCCTTGACGAAGAGGTCCTGCCCCTCGACCAGTTCGACGCCCATCTGCTGGGCAAGGAAGGTGTGCTCGAAGTACGCACTGTTGTAGCGGCCCGGGGTGAGCAGTGCGACCGTCGGATCATCGAGCGGGCTCGCCTCGCGCAGCGTCTGCAGGAGGAGCGCCGGGTAGTGCTCCACCGGGCGCACCGCCTGACGGAGGAGCAGCTCGGGGAAGAGCCGCATCATCATCTTGCGATTCATGAGCATATCGCTCACGCCCGAGGGCACGCGCAGGTTGTCCTCGAGCACGTAGTAGCGGCCGTCGCTGTTGCGGACGATGTCGACGCCGGTGATCGCAACATAGGTGTCATGCGGCACCTTGACACCGAGCATCTTGGTCTGGAACTGCGCGTTGCCGACGATCTGCTCGCGCGGAATGCGGCCAGCGCGCAGTCGCCTGCTCGTGATCGATGTCGGCGAGAAATCGGTTGATCGCGGTGACGCGCTGCTTGAGTCCGTGCTCGAGCAAGGCCCATTCCGCTGCCGGGATGATGCGCGGGATCACGCAGGACGGAATCAGCCGCGCGATGCCGGCGTCATCACCATAGACCGTGAAGGCGATGCCGATGCGGCGAAACAGGAGATCGGCCTGTGCGCGCCTCGCGGCGAGCGACTGCTCCGGTGTGGCTCGCAGCCAGTCACAGTAGGCCGCGTCATGCGGTCGGCGTGTGGTCGCCGCAGCGCTCGACGCATCCGAGCCTGTGACGAGCATTTCGTCGTAGTGGCCCCCTGGCGGTGGTTTGATCTCGAGCAAAGGCGCCTCCCTATCTCGCAAATGGACCCGCCACGCGCATCGAACGCCTGCCCGATGCGCGTGCCGTTCGTCGCCAATACTGAGCAAACCGCGGGCCAGCGGGCCCGGGCTATCCCGCCCGAACAGGCGTCAGGCTGCGCTCAGAAGCTCGGCGACAGCCCGCTCGAGCCGCGCGAGGCCTTCGTCGATCTCGGCGTCCGTGATGTTGAGGGCAGGCGCGAAGCGCAGAATGTCGTTGTTGCCCGCGGTCAAAATGATGACCCCATGGCGATGCCCCGCCTTCATGAAGTCGCTTGCCCGGTTCTTCCAGGCGGCGACGAGCTCGCAGCCGAGCCACAGGCCCTCGCCGCGCACGTCTGCAAACAGCCGGTAGCGGGCATCGATCGCCTCGAACCCCGCCCGCAGGCGAGCTTCGGCCTCGAGCACCCGGGCGAGGAAGGCGGGTTGATCGACGATGTCGAGCACGGTGTTGGCGACCGCTGCGCCGAGCGGATTACCGCCGTAGGTGGTGCCGTGCGTGCCCGGCTGCATCACCTGCGCCACGTCCTCGGTGGCCATGAAGCAGCCGATCGGGAAGCCGCCGCCGATTCCTTTCGCGGAGGTGAGGATGTCGGGTGTCACGCCCTTCCTCATGTAGCTGTAAAGGGCCCCCGTGCGCCCGACACCCGACTGGATCTCGTCGAAGATGAGGAGCGCGCGATGCCGGTCGCACAGCTCCCGCGCGGCGGCGAGAAACGCCGGCGTGCCGGGATACATGCCCCCCTCGCCCTGCATCGGCTCGAGGATGACGCAGGCCACGTCGTCATCCATCGCCCGGGCCAGCGCATCGACGTCGTTGTAGGGCACGTGCGTGATGCCGGCCGGCACCGGGCCCATGCCACGCACGTACTTCGGACTGCCGCCGGTCGACACTGCGAGCCACGTCCGGCCGTGAAAGGCGTTGGTGGTCGAGATGATGCGGTGCTTCCGCTCGCCAAAATGCGTGCTTGCCCATTTGCGCGCGGTCTTCAACGCCCCTTCGTTCGCCTCGGTGCCGCTGTTGCAAAGGAAGACGCGATCGGCAAAGGTCTTCTCGACGAGCTTGTGCGCCAGCTCGAGCGCGGGCTCGTTGACCATGTAGTTCGACACATGCCACATGCGGTCCGCCTGCGCCCTGAGCGCGGCGACCAACGCCGGATGGCAGTGCCCGAGCGAGAGCACTGCCACACCGCCGGCGAAATCGACATAGTCGCGCCCCTCGGTGTCCCAGATGCGCGACCCCGACGCGCGCGCCGGCACGAATGCTGCCGGCGCATAGGTCTGGAACATGACCCGGTCGTAGGTTTCACGCGTCACGCGTCGCTCGCCTGCCGGGCGCACCTGGGCGACGGCAGCCGTGGCGTGAGCGGGCGCGTTCCTGATCGGGTCGAACATGGATCAATGTCTCCTTCAGTGCTCGTGCTTGTGGCCGTGGCCGTGATCGTGCGCACTCATCCCGTTGCAGGCGACGATCTGGATCTCGACCTTGTAATCGGGGTTGGCCATCACTGCCTGCACGGTCGCGCGCGCCGGCGTGTGGCCCTCGGGCACCCAGGCCTCCCAGACTTCGTTCATCGCCGCGAAGTCCGCCATGTCCTTGAGATAGATGGTGGCAGAAAGGATCCCCTTGCGATTCGCTCCACCCTCTTCGAGCAGCTCATCGATCCGCTCGAGCACCTGACGCGTCTGCTCGCGAATGTCGGCCTTCGGATCCTTCGCCACTTGACCAGCGAGATACAGAAAACCGTGGTAGGTCACCAGTTCGGACAGGCGCTTGCCCACTCCGTAACGACGAATCATCGTGAACTCCGTGCATCGTGTGATTGAGGCGAATCCGGGATTCTACGAAGCGCCCGTCACGAGGGAGGCGACAAGCCCGATGTGCGGGGAGGCGATTCCGGAGACGAAGGTGACAACGGAAACACCGAACGATCGTCGCGAGCAAGCCCGAGTGCGGGGAGCCGCGGAGCGAAACGGGAGACATGCCTTGGAGACAGGCGAGCGATGAGCGAAAACGGCGTGTCGGCGAAGGCCAACCTCGGCGAGCCGAGGGTAAGCGAAGTGACCGAAGCCAAGACGCGACAAAGCCATCGGGCGGCGCAACAGATTGTTCGGTGTCTCCAAAACAAAACGGCCACACATTGCGTGCAGCCGGAGGGACAGGTCGCGCGAAGGGGGAGAAAGCGCGATCAGGCGTCAGACGTTCGCTGCTGGCTTGGTGTCACGTCCATGCCCGGGGACGAAGGCATATCGACGGACGCGAGCTGTTGCGAGCGATTCCCAAAGTCGGGGGAGGAGCGTGGGAATCGTCGCGGTGATCATTGCAGCGTATTGCTCTTGTATCCGCATAGACGCGGTCAAAAGCGAAAGGTTCAACCGCGGGGAAAGCCTCAGAAACCCTCAGCGCGGGAGCCGCGGCGCGACCGTCACCTGCACATTGATCGTGCTGCCCGGGTGCTCACGCGTGCGCGTCGTGTACTCGCGGCCCTGGTAGCGGTAGACCACGTCATAGCCGACGACCTGCTCGACCGGAGTCGAAGCCACGGTGCGGCAGCGCTGCACTGTGCGGGTCTCGGGGATGTAGTCGACGCGACCCGGTGCCGTGGCGACCCGACCGTCACCCGAGGCGTTGTTCTCGATCGAGTTGCCGACGACACCACCCAACACCGCCCCAACCGCTGCACCGGTATTGCGACCGTGCTGAGAATTGCCGAACTGGTAGCCGGCGATGCCACCCAGGATGGCGCCGAGCACGGTGCCGCCGCCGATGCCGCGCTCGGTCGAACGCGCGGGGGCCGACGTCGAAGCATCCACGTAGCCACCGGAGGGGACGCGCCGGTCGGTGGTGATGGTCTCGTTCCAGCACTCCTGCTGGGGCGCACCGCGCACACGCTCATAGACCGGCGTGGCCGAGACGACCTGCGCGATATCGCTGAAGGACTGCGCGTGGACGCCCGTGGCGAACGGCAGGGCAAGCATGAGCGAAGCAGTCAGGGTCTTGAGCGGGGGACGGGGGGCGAACATCGTGGAATCCTCCATCGATTGGGTGAATCGGCGCTTTCGGCGTCTCTGGCGTCTTCGGCTTTCCGGCGCGACCACGTGTTGGGTGGCGCGCGGGTGGCCCTTGCATCAACGCCAAGGGCTCGCTTCGGTTGACCCACGGCGACGCCGGGAGTTCTGGAACGAGAACTCCCCACACAACAGCTTCTGAGCCAACGCCCTATTCCGTGGGGCGAGGAAAGCGTAAATGCGCCAAGTCGACTTTGTCGTAAATTGGCTTCAAAGCCTGAGCTACCGGTGCTCTTGCAAAAAAGCTTTAGGTCTCTCCAGCCCGCCTATCCCCCTTGGGCCACCGGCCGCGCCGGATCGCTCGACCATTCGCTCCAACTGCCCGCGTAGAGCCGGCTTCCGCTCAGTCCAGCATGCTCCATGGCCAGCATGTTGGCAAGCGCTGACACGCCGCTGCCGCAAGAGTGGATGACGTTCTCAGGATCCCGCCCGGCGAGAATCAGGCGCCATTCCGCGGCGAGTTCCTCGGCCGGCTTGAAACGACCGTCACGCAGATTGGCCGCGAACGGACGATTGATCGCGCCGGGAATATGCCCCGCCACCGGGTCGAGCGGTTCGACCTCGCCGCGGTAGCGCTCGGGCGCGCGGGCGTCCACCACGCGCAATGCCGGGTCGGCGAGCTGCGCGGCGAGCTCATCGGCGGTCACGCGCATCGTCGGTTGCTCTCGGGGGGTGAAGACCGTGGCGGCCACCGCAGGTGGCTCGCCTGCTTCGACCGGCAAACCCGCTTTCTGCCACGCGGCGAAGCCACCGTCGAGCACACGGACCGCCGCGTGCCCGACCCAGCGCAGCATCCACCAGAGCCGACCGACGAACATCGCACTGCCCTGGTCGTAGACGACGACGGTGTGAGCGTTGCCAATGCCCGCGTGGCCGAGCGTCGCCGCAAACGCCTCGACCGTCGGCAGCGGATGGCGCCCGTTCCGGCCGTTCGGGGTGGCTGAGAGGTCGTCGTCGATCGAGAGAAAGCGCGCACTGGGGATGCGCGCCTCGCGGTACAGCCGTCGCCCGAGGGCCGGGTCGGCCAGGTCGTGCCGCGTGTCGACGATGACCCAGGCGGGGTCGGACAGGTGTTCGGCCAGTGCTTCGGGCGAGATGAGCGGGGAGGTCATGATCGAGGGGTGGGGGCTGAATCGGTGGACAAAGGGCGGCTCAGAACGGCGGCGCGTCGGGGTCCGCTCCTGCGGCATGAGTATCGGCCGACTCTGGCGGGCGTTCCGGAAGCTCCGGAACCACGCGCCGCTGCGGCGCGAGCGCAATGATGCCGCCGCCGGCGAGACCTGCGGGGACGGCCACGGCAGGCACGCGTGCAAACAGGCTGCCGGCTTCGAGCCGCTCGCGCAGACGCCGAAGCTCGGCCTCGAGCTCTTCGTCGGTCAGCACCGCATCGAGTTCGCTGTCCCGGTCGAGCGCCAGCTGCTCGACATCCCGCGCGAATTCGCTGTCGCGAAAGGCCTCGACGAGCGCGCCGACATGGGCCGCGGGTCCTTGGCGCAGGCACACGGCGACGACCGCCTGCAGAAGCTGTACCGGCCGCGGGGGCGGCGACTCAGGCAGGTCGAGATCGACGAGGTGCACCGCATGCCCCGGTCGGCTCAAAAGGCGACGCGTCGCGGCACGCACCTGCTGCGCTGCCGGATCGGTGCGGGCGCTCAAAGGCCGCGCCGACGGCCGGACGGTCGTGCGGCGCGCGCCGATCCGCGCGAAGCCGGGCTCGGCAGGAGGCATCGCCTCGGGGACCGGTCGCACCGCGGTGGCTTCCGTCGGCAATGGCGCAGGCAGAAGGCTCGCCACAGCGAGATCGCTGTCGCGGGCGAGCGCGGCAGCCAGCGACTCGCGCAGCATGGCCGCGGCCACGCGCTCGAGATGGGCCCGCCCGGCCTGCGCACGCGCCGCCTTGCCTTCGGCGGACTCCCCCGGGTGATCGATGCGCAATTGCCGCAGCCAGTAGACCGAAAGCGGATCGGCAGCAGCGACCAGCCGTTCGAACGCCTCACGCCCGTGCTCGGCGATGTAGCTGTCGGGGTCGTGCTCGACCGGCAGGAAGAGAAAGCGCACCTGCTTGCCGTCGCGCAGGGCGGGCAACGTGTTCTCGAGCGCACGCCAGGCCGCGCGCTGCCCGGCGGCGTCCCCGTCGAAGGCGTAGACCACGTCATCGGCCATGCGGAGCAGCCTCTCGGCATTGACCTCGGTCGTGGCCGTGCCGAGGGTGGCGACCACGTTTTCGACCCCGTGCTGCGCGAGTGCGATCACGTCCATGTAGCCCTCGACCACGATGACCTGATTACGCCTCCGAATCGCGGCCTGCGCCTGGAACACGCCGTAGAGCTCACGCCCTTTGGAAAACAAAGGCGTTTCTGGCGAGTTCAGGTACTTCGGCCCGTCGGCCCCGCCCGCAAGCACGCGACCGCCAAAGCCGATGACCGCGCCCTGGGTCGAGAGGATCGGGAACATGACCCGGCCGCGAAAGCGGTCGTAGCGCCGTCCGCCCTCGCCGGTGTTGACGAGCCCGGCCAGCTCGAGGAGCGGGTTCGACGCGTAATCACCGAACGCCTCGGCAAGCCCCTGCCAGCCGGCGGGTGCCCAGCCGAGCTGATAGCGGCGCGCCATCTCGCCCGTGACGCCCCGGCCCTTGAGATAGGCCACCGCCTCCTTCGACTGGCGCAACTGCTCACGATAGAACAGCGCCGCACGCTGCATGATCTCCATGAGCGGCGAGATCTGCGGATCGAACCGACGCCCGCCGTCGTCCGGTACCGTGAGCCCGACCGATTGCGCGAGTTCGCCCACCGCGTCGCGGAAACTCATCCCCGCGTGCTCCATGAGAAAGCCGATCGCCGAGCCGTGCGCCCCGCAGCCGAAGCAGTGGTAGAACTGCTTGGAAGGGCTCACCGTGAACGACGGCGACTTCTCCTTGTGGAACGGACAGCAGGCTTGGTAGTTCTGTCCGGCCTTCTTGAGCGGCACGCGGCGGTCGATCACCTCGACGATGTCGACGCGGGCGAGCAGCTGCTGGATGAAGTCCTCGGGGATCACTGCGCCATCTTACCCGCGCGGCGGGAGCGGTCGGGACACTTCTAGAGTGGTGTGGTCACCGCAAATCCGGCATTCGAAATCTGCCTCTGCCACCATGCGGGGACCTCTTCCGCCCGCATCGGCTTGGCAAAGTAATAGCCCTGCATCTCGTGGACACCCATGTCGCGAACGATGGTCATCTGCAGCGGCGTTTCCACGCCTTCGGCGATGACCCGCATGCCGAGCGAGTGGGCCAGTGCGACGATGGCCTGCGCGATCGATCGCTGCTCCTTCTGGTCGATCGCCATCACGAACGAGCGATCGATCTTGATCGTGTCGAACGGCAGTTGGGTCAGGTAGGACAGGCTCGAATAGCCCGTGCCGAAATCGTCCAGGGTGAGCGTGACGCCGATGCGGTTCAGGCGCGAGAGCGTCTCGGCGATACGCTTGGGGTTGCCCACCAGCATCGACTCGGTGATCTCGAGATCGAGGAAGCGCGGCGAAATTTGTGCGCTGGCGATTGTGGACTCAACGCTGTCGAGCCAGTCCGGATCATCGAGCTGCTTGGCTGAGACGTTGACCGCCATGCGCGGGAAGAGGTCGCACTGCTGCCAGGTCAGCAG
>CALDYQ010000037.1 GCA_937944385.1 uncultured Burkholderiales bacterium
GGCATTCATGTGTGTACTCCTCGCTTGATGTGAATTCGTCGCTTGGTTGTGGCTACGCGCCGGCAGGGACGACGCTTCTTCAGCGCCCGATTGTGGCGGTTCCGCCTGACAGGACACATCGGGCAAACGTCAGCCACGTGCTTCAGGCGGAGTGGGCGGAAATCGCACCTGCGACAGTGTACGCTGTTTCCATCCAGCGGAATAGATTTCCATTAACGATTCCTGACACCACGACGCCCGTCATACCCCGCGGCTTTGCAGCAGAAAATGCCGTTTCATCGGGCGCGGGGGATCGTTTTTGCGAAAGTCGACTTCGCGCGGGACGACGCCTCACGCCCGATGCAATGGGCCTTCAGCGGGCCTCCAGCGAGAAGGCCTTCAGCGAAAAGACCAATGCGGTGGCGTCTGGTCGAGCGGTCGCGCAGAGCGTGCGTTGCCGGGGGGTTGCCCGAGGGGACGAGCGTGCTACTCCGCCCGGATGCCCGTCAGTTCGAAGCTCGCGCTTCGGCCGGCGTTCGACACGACCTTGACGCGGAAGGGGACGTAGTGAAAGTCCGGCGCGAGCCAGAAGATCGCCGTGCCGCCGCCCTTGCCCTCGGCGTCGGGCTCGCGCACGCTCTTCCAGACCTGGGTCTTGACCGGCTCGGTTCGGCGCAAGCCAGTCAGCGGATCGGCATCACCCACCGGCATGTCGATCTCCTCGTCCGGTCCGCGCGTGAGCGTGTAGCTGTCGAGCCGGCGCGTGCTGGCCACGGTGAAGCTCGTACGCTCCCCCTTGGGCATCGCGAAATAGAACTGCACGATCCACGTGAGCGGGTCGTGCGCGGTCTCCTTCATCTCGAGCGGCTCCTTTTCGGGCAGCCGGATGAGACGTTCCGCATAGTCGAACGCCACCTCGCGCCGCTTGTCCGGCGTGCCGCGCTCTTCGACGAAGCGCTCGGGCTGGAGCCCCTGTGCGGTGATGCGGCCCTGCGACTCGCCGCTGAAGGTTCCGGGATACATGAGGGCGGCAAGCCCGCGCGCCCGGCCGCTCGCGCGGAGGGTGTAGCGACCGTCCTCATGCCGAAAACTGAGCGTGACCGGCCCCACCTCGAATTTCTGCTCACCGAGGTAGGCGACATAGCCGAGATCGAGCCGTTTGGGTGGTAGACGCGCAGGAGGCTCCGGCTCGACCACGGGGGAGGCGGGCGGCGGAGGCGGCTCGGGCGGCTCGGGCGCGGGTGGTGGTGCGGGCGGAGGCTCGGGCGGAGGCGTGTCCTTTGGCGGCTCGGGTCGGTCCGGCTCGGGCGCAGAAGGTCCCGGATCGGCCACCGCCTCAACCGGTGACGCCGCTGCCACGGCAGCGACCGCCGGCGCGGGCGACGGCGGTCGGCGGCGCGGCTTGGGTGGTGCGGGCGGTGTTGCGGCCGCAGCCGGTGGGGGCGGCGGCTTGGCGATCTGCGTGATGAGCGGCACCGAGCGCGCTTCATGCAGGTCCACCCTCGCGAACGACCCGGCCACGAGATGCAACATCATCGAGGCGACCAGTGCGAGCGCCAGCCGTCGGCGCGAGGTCGCGAGCCAACCCCGCCCGGCGGCGATGCGTGCGGCGAGCACGTATTCGAGGCGATCGTCACCCGAGGGCTTGGAGGCGGGCACGGCAGACATGGCCCGGTAAACGCCTCAGGCCAAGGCAGGGAGGACGCGCACGCGCAGCCCCTCGATCCGGAGCCGATCCTCGCAGAAAAGCCGCACGGCCCATGGCAGGATCTGGTGCTCCTGCACGAGCACGCGCGCAGCGAGTGTGGCGGGTGTGTCGTCATCCTCGACCTGCACCGCGGCCTGGGCAATGATCGGCCCACGATCGAGTTCGGGCGTCACGAAGTGCACCGTGCAGCCGTGCAGCTTCACCCCCTCGGCGAGCGCGCGGGCGTGCGTGTCGAGCCCCGGAAACGCGGGCAGGAGCGAAGGGTGGATGTTGATGAGCCGTCCAGCAAAGGCCTCGGTGAACACGGGCGTGAGAATGCGCATGAAGCCGGCCAATACGACCAGATCGACCGCCGCCAGGTTCAGTCGGGCCACGAGCGCCGCATCGAAAGCCTCGCGCGTGGCGAAGTCGCGATGCGAGAGCGTGAACGTCGCAATCCCCGCATCGGTGGCGAGAGCGAGCCCGCCAGCATCCGCGCGATTGGAGCCCACGAGCACGACCTCACCCGCGAGATCGTGCCGAAGCAGCGCGCCGAGATTGGATCCGCGACCCGAGATCAGAACGGCGATGCGCTTGCGGCGGGGCATGATCTCAGGCGCGCAGTTGGAGAGATTCCGCTTCGAAGCAGACGCCCAGAGGACGAATCACCGCACGCTTCGGACCCGCCTCGACCGACCCGGCGACCCACGCGGCCACGCCAGCGCTCGCCGCGATCTCGGCGGCGCGTGCAGCATCCGCGGGTGAGACGAAGAGCGCAAAGCCCGCCCCCATGTTGAAGGTGCCGTAGGCCTCGGTCGCATCGAGCCCCGCCTCACGGGCGAGGAAGGCGAGTTCGGTCGGCACCGGCGGCACCGTATCGATGACATAGGTGAAGGCCGAGGGGTGGCGCAGCAGCTTGCGCCAGCCGTGGCCCGTGATGTTGATTGCGTAGTGCACGTCGACCCCGGCGCGGGCGAGCGCCTCGGTCACCGGGCTGTAGAGCGCCGTGGGCGAGAGGATCGCCTCGCCGTAGGTGCGGCCGTCCTCGAGCACCGTGCCGTAGCCCGCCGGCAGCCGCTCGGCGATCTTGCGCGCGAGCGAGACGCCATTGGCGTGGATGCCGCTCGAAGCGAGCAGCACGATCGCATCGCCGGCCGCGAGCCGCTCACCGAGGGAGAGCCGGGTTTTGGGGTAGACCGTGCCGACGCAGCCGGCGGCCAGATCGATCGTGCCGGGCGCCACGACCCCGGCGAGCGCGGGCGTCTCGCCCCCACCCCAGGACACGCGGCAGCGGTCGCAGGCCACACGCCAGCCTTCGATCAGATCGGTCGCACGGCGCGTGTCGGCGAACCAGTCGCTGCCGCCCGCGGCCCAGTAGGCCTGCACGACGTGCGGGGTGGCGCCGACGGTGATCAGGTCATTGACCGCCATCGCGATCGTGTCCTGCGCGATCGCGGCGTAATGGCTCCGGCCCGTGGCAGCGTAGACCGCATCCGCCACGAGCACCTTGGTGCCGAGACACTCGACGATCGAGGCAAGATAGCGATCGCCCAGATCGACCACGTAGGCCGATTCCCCCCGCGAGGCGGGCACCTCGGCCAGGTCATGCGCGGCCAGATGCAGCGCGGTCGCGGCGGCCGACCGCTGGGCGAGGCGCTTGACCGGATCGACCTGGTCGTAGTCGACACCGGCCTGCTCGTAGGTGATCGGGGCGGTGCTCGTCGAGACGGACGTCGTGGATGGCGCGGACGACAAGGAAGATGTTGCCAGTGGTGCGGTCATGGCGGGCGCGGCGTGCGTGGTCAAATTGTCGGGCGATGACTGAACCGAAGCCACGGATGCCACCGATCGAGCCGCCCGTCCGGGGGGCCGCCCGCAGTGCCGGCGACGTCGCCCCGGCGCCGGAGGCCTTGCGTGCAGCGGCGGGCAGCGCGCGCGGGGTCAGCCCTGAAGTGAATGTTAGCGAGGCCCCTCCCACCGTACCGTCCGCAGCGGGCGGCGCGGACGGCTCAGGCACAGGCGGCTCACTCTGGAAGCGCCTGTCCTTCACGGCGCGCGCGCTCGTCATCGTCGCACTCCTCTTGGCGCTCGGCTGGCTCATCGATGCGCTCGGGCCGATCCTCACGCCGTTTCTGTTCGGCGCGATCCTCGCCTATATCGGCGCGCCGATCATGCTTGCCCTCGAACGGCGCGGTGTCGGCCGAACCGTGGGCGCGGTCCTCGTGATCGCCGCGCTCGTGGGCTTTCTGATTGCCCTCGTGGGGGTCGTCGCACCCCTGATTGCCAGCGAGGTCAACCGGATCGCACGCGCGCTGCCAGAGATCCTCAACCGCGCGCAGACGGTATGGATCCCGTGGCTCAACGCGACCTTCGGGCTCGCGCTCGCGCTCGACCTGTCGGCACTCAAGACCCTGGCCTCGGAGCATACCGACGTGCTGGGTCCGCTCTCGCAGCGTTTCCTGGGCTCCCTCAAGGTGGGCGGGCAGGCGTTGCTCGGCATCGCGCTCAACGTGACGCTCGTGCCGGTGGTCATGTTCTATCTGCTGCGCGACTGGCCGCGGCTCATCGCGGGCGTCGACGGCCTCGTGCCCGCGCAAAGCCAGTCCACGGTGCGCGGTCTCGCACGCGAGATCGACGCCGTGCTCTCCGAGTTTTTACGAGGGCAGGGCCTCGTCATGCTCGCGCTCGCCGTCTACTACTCGATCGCTCTCTGGCTCGTCGGGCTCGACTACGCGCTTGCGGTTGGGCTCGTGACTGGCCTGCTCGTCTTCATCCCCTATCTGGGCTTCGGGCTCGGGCTCGCGCTCGGGTTGCTCGCCGCGCTCACGCAGTTCACCACGCCAGGCCCGGTGATCGCGGTGGCGCTCGTTTTTGCCGGTGGGCAACTGCTCGAGGGCTTCGTTCTCGTCCCCAACCTCGTCGGCGACCGCATCGGCCTCCACCCGCTCGCGGTCATCTTCGCGCTCATGGCCTTCGGCCAGCTCTTCGGCTTCGTCGGCGTGCTGCTCGCGCTGCCGGCGAGCGCCGTCCTCCTCGTGGTTGCGCGGCACGTCTTCGCGCGCCTGCGGGAGACGGCGCCGGCTGCCCCGCCGGCTGCGCCACCGGCATGAGTCTGGAAGACGCGCTCACCCGGCAGCTCACGCTCGATCTCTTCACTGCCGAGCCGCCGAGCTTCGATAACTTCATCGTCGGCCGGAACGCCGAGGCCGTGGCCCGGCTGCGGGCACTCGCGGAGGGTGGCAACGAACTGCCGGGCTCGTTGTCCGTCTCGCGGGCCATCACGCTTTGGGGAGCACCCGGTGTGGGCAAGAGTCACCTGCTCGCCGCCGTGGCGGCTTGCGCGCCCCATGACGCGCTCCAGTGCAGCGCCGAAGCGCTCATCGAGAACCCCTTCCCGGACGCCCGACTGTTGCTGGTCGATCAGGTCGATCGCTTCGATGCCGACCAGCAGGGCGCGCTGTTCACCGCGTTCAACCATGTCACCGGGGCGGGTGGAGGGGTCATCGCTGCACTCTCGACCGCACCGCTCACGAGCGAACTTCGGGTCGACCTGCGCTCCCGACTCGGCAGCGGACTGGTCTTCGAGATCCTACCGGTGGCCCAGGACGACCTGCCGAGCCTGATGCGCAGCTACTGCGCCCAAGCAGGCTTTCAGGTCAGCGATGAAGTGCTTGCTTACCTCCTGAGCCGCCACAGAAGGGACTTACCGTCCCTGCGCCGGGTGCTCCGCGCACTCGACCGCTGGTCACTGGCCGAGCGTCGGCCGGTGACCGTGCCGCTCGCGCGGGCCGTCCTCGCGGCGCTCGAACGCGGGTGAACCCCAAGGCCCCTGCTAGCATCCTGCCTGAGTCGGGTTGCATTCGCCCGCCGGAAAGAGGTTCGGCATGTCAACCAAGCGAATTGGCGTTCGTTAGCGGCTCAGTTCGGGGGAAGTCTTCCGGGCTTTGCAAAGAAGAACACATTTTCTAGAGGATCGATACCAATGAGCAAACTGTTGACCGCCCTGATCGCTTCGGCTTTCGCTGCCGTTTCCTTCGCCCAGGCGCCGGCGGCCCCGGCCGCTGCCCCGGCGGCCCCCGCGAAGGCGGAAGCAAAGAAGGAAGAGAAGAAAGCTGCGCCTGAGAAGAAGGCTACCAAGAAAGCGAAGAAAGCCAAGAAGGCCAAGAAGTAAGCCCATCCGTGGCGTACGGAGCCTTGGGGCTCCAAGGCGGGGCGTCCTTCGGGGCGCCCTGTTTTTTTGTGCCATGCAGGCTCCGATGGCTCGGCCATGCGTCGGCATGGCGGCGAAAATCGAGTAATGAACATCGTCGTCGGACTCTCTGGAGGCGTGGACTCCGCCGTCACCGCCTGGCTCCTCAAAGCCCAGGGGCACGACGTGCTCGGCATCTTCATGAAGAACTGGGAAGATGACGACGACGCTGAGCACTGCTCGTCGCGCGAAGACCTGGTCGACGCCGTGAGCGTCGCCGATCACATCGGCATCGACATCGAGGTCGTGAACTTCGCCTCCGAATACAAGGAGCGCGTGTTTTCCTACTTCCTCGCCGAATACCAGGCCGGGCGCACGCCCAACCCGGACGTGCTCTGCAACACCGAGATCAAGTTCGCCGCCTTCCTCGACCATGCGATGCGGCTCGGCGCCGACAAGATCGCCACCGGCCACTATGCCGGCGTGCGCGAAACGGCCGATGGACGCCATGAGCTCTTGAAGGGCGCGGATCCCGGCAAGGACCAGAGCTATTTCCTCCACCGGCTCGACCAGGCCCAGCTCGCCCGAGCGATGTTTCCGCTTGCACAGATTCCGAAGCGTGAAGTGCGCGAGATCGCCCGCCGCGAGGGCATCCCGAACCACGCCAAACGCGACTCGACCGGCATCTGCTTCATCGGCGAGCGGCCCTTTCGCGAGTTTCTCGAGCGCTACCTGCCCAAGACGCCGGGCGAGATCGTCACCCCCGAGGGTCGCGTCGTCGGCACGCATCAAGGGCTTGCCTACTACACGCTGGGCCAGCGCGGCGGGCTCGCGATCGGCGGCGACCGTGAGGGCAGCGGCGAGCCGTGGTATGTCGCAGCCAAGGACATGGCGGAAAATCGCCTCATCGTCGTCCAGGGACGCGAACATCCGGCGCTCCGACGCGCGGACATCATGCTCACGAACACGCACTGGATCTCGGGCCACGCCCCGCCCGTCGGCCACGGCTACGGTGGCAAGACGCGCTACCGGCAGCCGGACGCGGAATGCAGCTTCCGGCTCGCTGCGGACGGCCGGGAGTCGCTCATCTTTACCGAGCCGCAATGGGCACCGACCCCCGGGCAGTATGCGGTGCTCTATCGGGGCGAGGTGTGTCTCGGCGGCGGGGTGATCGCCTGACCCGGCGCCGCGCCTGAGGTGTATGGAGCGGCCGATAATCCGGACCACCGTCACCACCCTTCGAAGCGCTGCCATGACCGACTTCGACACTCTCGCCCTGCATGCGGGCACGCCGCCCGACCCGGCCACTGGCGCCCGTGCGCTGCCGATCCATCAGTCCACCTCATTCGTGTTCGAGGATGCGGACCACGCCGCCGCACTCTTCAACATGGAGCGCGCAGGACATGTGTATTCCCGCATCTCGAACCCAACGGTGGCGGCGTTCGAGGAGCGCATGGCCGCGCTCGAAGGCGGCGTGGGTGCGGTCGCGACCGCCTCCGGCCAGGCCGCGCTGCATCTGGCGATCGCAACTCTCATGGGCGCAGGCGGCCACATCGTGGCGAGCCGCGCGCTCTACGGCGGCAGCCACAACCTGCTCGACTACACGTTACCGCGCTTTGGCATCACGACCACCTTTGTCGATCCGGGCGACACCGATGCCTGGCGCGCCGCGATCCGGCCCGAAACCCGCCTCTTGTTTGCCGAGGCGCTGGCCAATCCGGGCAACCGGCTCGTCGACTTCGATGCGGTAGCCGAGATCGCGCAGGGAGCGGGCGTCCCACTCCTGATCGACGCCACACTCGCCACCCCCTGGCTATTCCGCCCGTTCGAACATGGGGCAGATCTCGTCTTTCACTCGGCGACGAAGTTTCTCTCGGGCCACGGCACGGTCATCGGGGGCGTGCTGATCGATGGTGGCCGCTTCGACTGGCTCGCCGAGGGCGTGCGCGAGCGCTTCGAGGAATTGACCACGCCCTACCGCGGCTTTCACGGCATGGTGTTCGCCGAAGAGTCGCCTGTCGCCGCCTTCCTGCTTCGGGCGCGGCGCGAGGGCCTGCGCGACTTCGGCGCCTGCCTCGCGCCAATGAACGCCTGGCAGATCCTGCAAGGCATCGAAACACTTCACCTGCGTATGCCGCGGCACGTGTCCAACACGCGCGCCGTGGTCGAGTTCCTTGTGGCGCACCCTCTGGTGGAGAAGGTGCACTACCCTGAACTCGACACGCACCCCGACCATGCGCTTGCTCGGCGCTATCTGCCCCGCGGGGCGGGGGCGGTGTTCTCCTTCGACCTCAAGGGCAGCCGCGCGCAGGGCCGGGCGTTCATCGAGGCGCTGCGTCTTTTCTCGCATCTGGCGAACGTCGGGGATGCCAAGTCACTCGTGATCCATCCGGCCAGCACGACGCACTCACGCATGAGCGCCGAGGAGCTCGCGCGGGCAGGCATCGGCGAAGGCACGATCCGGCTTTCGATCGGGCTCGAGTCCCCCGCGGATCTGATCGAGGATCTCAAACGGGCCTTGAAGGTGGCCGAGCGGGCGGCGGAGCGAGCGGCATGAAAATCGATGACACCTATCTCTACACCGGCGGGCGCGCCTTCGACATCACGCGCCCGACGGCCGTGTTCATCCATGGTGCAGCGAATGACCACTCGGTGTGGGCGCTCCAGTCGCGCTACTTCGCGCACCACGGATGGAACGTACTCGCACCCGATCTGCCCGGGCATGGGCAGTCGCGCGGCGCCGCCTGCCCCTCGGTCGAAGCGATCGCCGAGCACGTGGCCGGGCTGCTCGGCGCGCTTGGTGTGCGTGCTGCCTTCGTTGCCGGCCACAGCATGGGCTCGCTCGCCGCGCTCGAACTCGCCGCCCGCCGACCCGACGCGGTCGGCCGGCTCGCGCTCATCGGCACCGCGGTGCCGATGGCCGTGGGGGACGCGCTCTTGGACGCCGCCCGCGCGGATGAGGAGCGGGCGCGGCGCATGATCGTCGGCTGGTCCTTCGCGCCAGCCTCGCAACTGGCGAACAACCAGAAGCTGCCCGGACTGTGGCTGCCGGGTGTGGCCCTGAGCCTCATGCGTCGGCAGCCCAAGGGCGTGCTCGCAAACGATCTGGCCGCGTGCAAGGGCTACGCGAACGGGCTCACCTCCGCTCAGGCGGTTGCCGTGCCCACGCTCGTGGTGATCGGGGAGAGTGATCTGATGACCCCACCGAAAGCAGCAGCGCAGCTCATCGGGACGCTGCGTGATGCCCGCATCGAGCGGCTCCCCGAGGCGGGACATTCGATGCTCTCGGAAGCGCCCGATCGGATGCTCGAAGTGCTCTGGCACTTCGCGAACGATCGTTGATGCCGCGCCTATTCTGTCCGCCGCCGATCCCGGAGCACGCGAGCGCCTGGACACTGCCCGAGGCCGCTGCGCAACATGCGCGCGTGCTGCGTCTTCGCGCGGGTGAGGCGGTCACGCTGTTCGATGGCCGTGGGGGGGAAGTGCCGGCCCGGCTCGCCACGGTGGATCGTCGCACGGTACGCGTCGACACCGCCGGGCGGTTGGCCATCGAGCGCGAGGCGACGCGCAGCCTCTCGCTCGCGGTCGGGCTCATCGCGAGCGACCGCTTCGACTGGCTCATCCAGAAAGCGGTAGAGCTCGGTGTCGAGCACATCGAGCCGCTCCTGACCGAGCGCTCGCAGCGCCTTCCCGGCAGCATCGACAGGCGCCTCACGCACTGGCACGGGATCATCGTCGCTGCGAGCGAGCAGTGCGGACGCAACCGGCTTGCCACGATCGCCCCACCCGCCCCGCTCGATGACTGGCTCGAGCGCAGACAGGCGACGGCCGCCTCAACCGTGCTCGCCGATGGAGACGGCGAGCACGCACCGGCGACCCTGCCCGCGGCCGCGATCACGCTCGTCGTCGGGCCCGAGGGCGGCTTTGCCCCCGCCGAGCTCGCACGCCTGCGTGAATGCGCAGCTCACCGGCTGCGCCTCGGCCCGACCGTCCTGCGCACCGAGACCGCGGCGATTGCAGGGCTCGCGCGCCTCGTCGCTTGAGCAGGTCGCACCGACTGAAGCATCAAGCGCCGCGCCGATCAGACGCCCGCCGCCGCTGGCCAATCGAGCAGCCCATGGGCGCAGGCTGCGAGCCCGGCCAGCGTGAGCCACGGATCGCCGGGCATTTGTCCCTTGCTCTGGCCGTCGAGCAGCGCACAGCGGCGAATGAGATCCGGGATGCGCGCTGGCGGAATCGCCTTCAAGGCCCGCTCCATCGCGCCTTGCCGCTTGCCCCAGATCCGCAGCGTACGAAACGCCTGCGCGAGCGGCACTCCCTCGCGCCGGGCGAGGATCAGCCCCGCGAGCGCATGCACATCCTCGCTCACTAGCCAGGCGAGCCGCGGGGCCTGCTCGCCCTCGGACCGCAAACCCTCGAGCACGCGGGCGTAGCGCGCCAGGTCGCCCGTAAGGAAGGCGAGCGAGAGATCCGAGGGGTCGTAGCGCGCCACGTCGGTAATCGCGGCGAGCACGGCCTCGGCCGTGAGCGTGCCCGCGGGTACGAGGAGGGCAAGCTTCTCGATTTCCTGCCGCGCGGCGAGCAGGTTGCCTTCGCAGCGTTCGGTGAGCAGCTCGATCACGCCCGGTGCGGGCATGAAGTCATGACGTGCGAGCCGCTCGGCAATCCAGCCGGGCAACTGTTCGCGCTCGATGAGCGGTGCTGCGATCACCTCGCCCGCGCGCCGCGCGGCGGCGAACCACGCGCTTTCGGTCTGCGCACGGTCGAGTGGGGGCAGGTCGAAGAGGTAGAGCGTGTCGGGCGCGGGCTCGGTCGCCACGCGCGCGATGTAGTCCGCCGCGTCGCTGCCCACCCGCGCGGTCGAGAGCGTTACCTCGATCAGGCGTCGCTCGGCAAAGAGCGAGAGGTTGGCTGAGGCATCCGCGAGCGCCCGCCAGTCGAAGTTCGCCTCGGCGACATGGCGCATCCGCTCGGTGAAGCCCGCGCGATGGGCCTGGGCGCGGATTGCGTCCGCCGCCTCGAGCTTGGTCAGAGTCTCTTCGCCGTGGATCAGGTAGAGCGGCTTCACTGTGGTGAGTCGCTCACGACGGCCTCTTTACCGCCGCGAGCCGCCTGAGGATCTGCGCCGCCGCGTCCAACTGCATGTCGCGGATCAACTGCCGCTCCTCGGCTTCCTTGGCGAGCGCCTGGGATTCAGCGAAGGAGAAATCACGGCGGATCGTGATCTCACCGGGTTCGCCCCAGGCGCGGCCGCGCGCATCGACGAACTCGTAGCGAACGAGATACTCGAGTTCGAACTCACGCGCCCGACCGCCGCCCGAGAGCGACAACACCCGCTTGTCGAAGAGCACCTGATTGAAGCGAATCGAGAACTCGGCCTCTTCGATCCTCGGCTTGACCGCCACGCCGGCCCGCTCGAGCCCGCGAATCACGTCGGGCACGACCGGCGCGGCCGCACCGCCCAAGGCCTGCGACACGGGCGCCTGAACATGCACCGTGCGAAATGGAAAGGTCTCCGAACCGCGCAACTGAAAGCCGCAGCCGGCGAGCAATGGAGCCCCGAGAAGCAAAGCGAACAGCAGGCGACGGGTGGGCATGCGCCGATCCACCTCAGACAACGACATTGACGAGGCGGCCCGGCACCACCACCACCTTCTTCACCGGCCGCCCTTCGCCAAAGCGCGCGACTTCGGGCGCAGCCGCTGCGGCGGCCTCGATCGCAGCCCGGTCGGCGCTCGCGGCGACGACGAGCTCGCCGCGCGTCTTGCCGTTCACCTGCAGCACGAGCGTGATCGCGTCGCGCACGAGTGCTGCGCCATCGGGCTCGGGGAACGGCGCGTCGAGGATTTCGCCGTGCACCTTTTCGAAGCCCAGGTCGCGCCAGAGCTGCCAGGTGATGTGCGGCACGATCGGGTAGAGCGTGCGCAAGAGGATCGAGGCGCCTTCCCGGGCAAGCGCGGGCTCGCTGCCGGGCGGCAGGGTCTCGAGTGCGTTCAGCATCTTCATGCCGGCCGAGACGACCGTGTTGTACTGCTGGCGCTCGTAGTCATAGCAGGCCTGCTTGAGCGTGGCGTGCAGTTCGTAACGCACCGCCTTCGCCCTTGCGTCGAGCGTGGTGGTATCCACCGTGCCCGCCTCTCCGATCTCTGCCGCGCGCTCGGCGCAGTACGTCCAGAGGCGGCGCAGAAAGCGGAGCGCCCCTTCGACCGCCGTGTCCGACCAGACGGCAGCGTCCTCCGGCCCGCCGACGAACATCACGTACAGCCGAGCGGTGTCGGCGCCGTAGCGATCGATCAGATCCTGCGGATCGACGCCGTTGCGCTCGCTCTTGCCCATCTTGCCGATGCCGCCGTAGAGCACCGGCGTGCCGTCAGCGAGCTCGCCTCCCGTGATGTGACCCTTCTCGTCGAAACGCAACTTCACCTCGGACGGCGGCACATAGTTTTTCGCCCCATGCTCGCCCGGCGTGTAGAAGATGTGATTGAGCAACATGCCGTGGTTGGTCATGCGCAGGAACGGCTCGCCGAACTTGACGAGCCCGAGATCACGCATCGCCTTGGTCCAGAAGCGGGCGTAGAGCAGATGCAGCACCGCATGCTCGATGCCGCCGATGTACTGATCCATCGGCATCCAGTAGTCGTTGCGCTCGTCGACCATCGTCTCGGCCCCGGCCGAGGCGTAGCGCATGTAATACCAGGCCGAGTCGATGAAGGTGTCCATCGTGTCGGTCTCGCGCCGCGCGGGCTTGCCGCATTTCGGGCAGGTGCAGGCGAGGAAGGCCTCGTCACGGTTGAGCGGGTTGCCGCTACCGTCCGGGATATGCTGCTCGGGCAGCACCACGGGCAGATCCTCGTAGGGCACTGGCACCACACCGCAGTCCGTGCAGTGGATGACTGGAATCGGCGTGCCCCAGTAGCGCTGGCGCGAAATGCCCCAGTCGCGCAGGCGATAGGTGATCTTCTTCTCGCCCAGCCCCTTGGCTACGAGGTCGGCCGCGACCGCATCGACACAGGCCTGAAAACCGAGCCCGTCGTAGCGGCCGCTGTTGACGGCAACCCCCGGTCCCTTTTCGGCATACCAGGGCTGCCAGGCCTCGGTCGAGAAGCCGTGCCCGCTGACCTGAACGACCTGTTTGATGGGCAGGTCGTACTTCTTCGCGAACGCGAAGTCGCGCTCATCATGTGCGGGGACGCCCATGACTGCACCATCGCCATAGGTGATGAGCACATAGTTGCCCACCCACACCGGTACGGCTTCGCCGGTGAGCGGGTGGGTGACATGAAGCCCGGTGGCCACGCCTTCCTTCTCCTTGAGCGCGAGCTCGGCCTCGGTGGTGCCGCCACGCTTCAAGGCCTCGATCGCGGGGGCGAGTGCCGGGTTCAACTCCGCCGCGCGTACCGCGAGCGGGTGCTCCGGCGCCACCGCGACGAAAGTGACGCCCATGATCGTGTCTGCCCGGGTCGTGAAGACGTACATGCGGCCATCGCCCACGAGCGTGCCATCAGCCGCACGGATGTCGTGCGTGAAGGCGAAGCGCACGCCCTCGCTCTTGCCGATCCAGTTCTCCTGGATCGTTCGCAGTTTTTCCGACCAGCCCGGCAGATGGTGCTTGACGTGATCGAGCAGCTCCTCGGCGTAGCGGGTGATGGCCAGGTAGTAGCCCGGAATCTCGCGCTTTTCCACGAGCGCACCCGAACGCCAGCCACGCCCGTCGATCACCTGCTCGTTGGCGAGCACGGTCTGATCCACCGGATCCCAGTTGACGAGCTGGGTCTTCCGGTAGGCGAGTCCATGCTCGAGCAGCTTCAGGAAGAACCACTGGTTCCACTTGTAATACGCCGGGTCACAGGTCGTGAGCTCACGCGACCAGTCGATCGCGAGCCCGAGCGCCTGGCACTGCGCCTTCATCACGCGAATGTTTTCGTAGGTCCACGCTGCGGGAGCCACCTTACCCTTCATTGCCGCGTTTTCGGCCGGCAGGCCGAAGGCATCCCAGCCCATCGGCATGAGCACGTTGTAGCCCTTCATGCGCAGCGATCGGGCGAGTACGTCGTTGATCGTGTAGTTGCGCACATGCCCCATGTGCAGCTTGCCCGACGGGTAAGGCAGCATCGAGCAGGCGTAGTACTTGCCCTTGGGGTAGCGCGGATCGTGCTCCTTCGCGCGATAGGCGTCGGTGGCTTGCCAATGGCTCTGGGCCGCCGATTCGACGGCCTTGGGGTCGTAGGTGGATTGCATGGGAACGCCCGAAGAGCTCGCCTTGGAGCGGCCTCTAGAATCTTTCGGGGAAATGCCGTAAACAGTTGAATTCTATGGGTTTAGGCGGGGGTCGCCGGAGCGGATGCGGAACCCCGAGTCGACTTCACCACTCCACATCGACGCGTCTGGGCGTCAGCGCGCCCCCCTGCCCCACCTCGCCCCAGTTAGGAAAGTACGAGCGATGCGCCTGGTTGCCCTCAGCCTCATCACATCACTGCTCTTCGTCCCCGCGCAGCTTCTGGCTGCGGCCGTCAAGACGCCCCATGCCGAGGTTGAACTCGTTGCTGAGACGACGGCGGTCGCGCCCGGAACGAGCGCACGCATCGGACTCTCCATCAAGCATGCGCCGCACTGGCACACCTACTGGAAGAACCCCGGCGACGCGGGCTATCCGGCCAAGGTCACCTGGCAGTTGCCGCCCGGCGTGACCGTGGGCGAGTTCGACTGGCCGGCCCCCAAGCGCATTCCCACGGGCCCGATCGTGAACTTCGGCTATGAGGGGATGATTTTGTTGCCCGCGCAGATCGAGCTGCCCGCCGATCTCAAGCCGGGCACGACGCTCGAACTGAAGGGCCAGGCCGAGTGGCTCGTGTGTAAGGACGTCTGCATCCCCGAGGACGGCCCGGTCCGTCTCACCCTTGCGGTGGCCGCCACGCCTGGCGCGTCCTCGGTACACGCGCCGCGCTTCGCCGAGGCTGACCGTCTGCGACCGCGCGCGGTTGAGGGTTGGGGCAACGCGAAAGTCGAGACCTCGGGCCGCGACCTGTTGGTGCATTTCTCCGGGCCTGCCAGCGCGCAGCTCGTCGGCTTCGACATCTTCCCCGAGCCGGAACAAATCACCGAGCCCACGGTGCAGTCGACCTATCGGACGCCGTCGGGGTACCTCGCCAAGCTCAAGCTCGTCGATGGCGCGACGCCTCCCGCCGAGTTGGCCTTCGTGGTCACTGCCCCGGAGGGCTTCACCCCGGCCGGTGGCGGCGAACCCACGCCTGCCCTGCGTTTTGTGGCGCCAGTGACGACGGTCGCCGCAATTGCGCTCCCCGGCGATGCCATGCCGCTGCCCGCCCTGGCGGCGAAGGACGCCAGCGAAAGCGTAGCCCGTGGACCGTCTGCTCCAACACTCGCCGATACCTCGACCAGCGCGAGCCTCGGCCTCGTCTCGGCGCTCGCGCTCGCCTTCGTGGGCGGCATGATCTTGAATCTCATGCCCTGCGTCTTTCCGGTGCTGTCGCTCAAGATTCTCTCCTTCGCGCAGCATCACGGCCAAAACGATGGGGCGCGCGCCATGCGCGCGCACGGGATCGTTTACGCCGCGGGGGTCGTCGTTTCTTTCCTCGGGCTTGCTGGGGTGCTGCTCGCGCTCAAGGCGGCGGGGAATGCGATCGGTTGGGGCTTCCAGCTGCAGGAGCCGGCGGTCGTCTGGATACTCGCCACGATCTTCTTCCTGATCGGACTCAACTTGATGGGCGCCTTTGAAGTGGGCCAGCTCGCCCCCTCGTCGGTGCTCTCCTTCACCGCGAAACACCCCGGCGTGGATGCCTTCGCCACTGGCGTGCTCGCGGTCATCGCGGCGAGCCCCTGTACCGCGCCTTTCATGGGTGCTGCGCTTGGCTTTGCGCTCACACAGAGCGCGGGGGCGGCGCTGCTCGTCTTTGCGGCGCTCGGGGTCGGCATGGCGATCCCGTATGTGCTGCTCGCCTGGTTCCCGGCCTGGCTCGACCGCCTGCCGCGGCCGGGGCCTTGGATGGTGTCACTGAAACAGGCGCTCGCCTTCCCGATGTTCCTTGCGGTCGTCTGGCTCCTCTGGGTGCTTGCGCAGCAGGTCGATGTCGACCGCACGGCGATCGCGCTCCTCGGTCTGGTGGGGCTCGCCTTCGGTGCGTGGCTGATTGGATCGGCGCGACCCATCGTGCGCTGGGGCGGAGTGGCTGCCGCAGTCGCCGCGGTCGCATTGGCCTGGCCGGTTGAAGGCGGCGCGCCGCAGGCGACAGCCAACCCGACTGGCCCCGCAACCACTGCCGGCACACTCAACATGAGCTGGGCGCCCTGGTCGCCCGAGGCCGTGGCCAGCGCCACCGCTGCCGGAAAGCCGGTGTTCGTGGACTACACGGCCGCCTGGTGCGTCAGTTGCCAGGCGAACAAGCGTTTCGTGCTCTCGCGTGAGGACGTGCAGGCGGCCTTCACGAGCAAGGGCGTGGTGCTCATGCGCGCCGACTGGACCAACAAGGATCCGCGCATCACCGAGTCGCTCAAGTCGTTCGGCCGCTCAGGCGTGCCGGTCTACGCGCTCCACGCCCCGGGTAAGCCGGTAGAGCTGCTGCCTGAATTGCTGACGCCGGGCCTCGTCAAGGAAGCTCTTGCCCGGCTCTGAGGCGCGCACCCCGGGGGGATGACCCACACCCCTGGGCTCGAGGCACCCCGTGAGGCAGCGGGCGGCCTACACTATTGTGTGCTTGGTTTGAGGAGGAGCCGAAGCCCTCCCCGTGTTGCGGCACGACGGGACGGTTCAGCACAAACCCGAAAAAAGGAGGACAAGCCATGACGAGACCAACGCGCCGGGCAACCCATGCGCATCCTGCTGGTTGAAGACGACGCTGCGCTCGGTGAAGCCACGCGCCAGAGCCTCAGGAACGAGTCCTATGCGGTGGATTGGGTCAGCGAGGGCGAACGCGCGTTGAGCGCGATCGAGTCTGCGCCCTACGATCTGATCATCCTCGACCTCGGACTGCCGCGCATGAGCGGACTCGCGGTGCTGCGGGTGCTGCGAGCACGCGGTGATCCCAAAGCGGCGACCCCTGTACTCATCACCACCGCGCGCGACGCGGTGACCGATCGGGTCGAGGGGCTCGATGCCGGGGCCGATGATTACCTGGTCAAACCGTTCGCCGTATCTGAGCTACACGCGCGGGTTCGGGCATTGATCCGTCGTCGAAATGCGGCCGCTTCGAGCGAACTGGTCCACGGCCGGTTGCGCTTCGACCAGGTGTCTCGGCAGGCCCGTGCTGACGACCAGCCGCTCGAGCTCTCTGCCCGTGAGGCGGGCATCCTCGAAGTGCTCCTTCTGCGCGCCGGCCGTGCGGTGAGTAAGGAGCAACTGTTGGAGAGCCTCTGCGCGTGGGACACCGACATCTCCCTAAACGCCATCGAGGTCTACGTCCATCGCTTGAGAAAGAAGCTCGAGGTGGCCGGCATCGAGGTGCGTACGTTCCGCGGGCTGGGCTACTGTATCGAAAAGCCGCAATGAGGCGGTGCAGGCCGAAGACCGCGCCGAGCCACTGGCAAATTTGCACAGGGCGGGCGGCGCGATGAGTTTCGTCGCCCGCCTTCTCGAGTGGCTCGTCGGACCGCTACTCTTTGTCTGGCTCATCAGCCTCGGAGCCACCTTTCTCACGGCACGGGACATCGTCGAGCGCGCGCTCGATGACCGTTTGAATACCGTCGCCCATGTGCTGCGTGATCACATCTACCGCGACCAGATCGCGCAGGGATTGCCAGAGCAAATGAACCCATCCACGTTGCGCTGGCTGAATGCGCATGTCGACTATCCAATTTCCTATTTGATCGGGTTCGAGTCGGGCCCGGTGCTCGCGGGTGACGATGCGCTCGTCCCCTATCTCTCGATTACGGATTCGCCGGTTCTCGAACTGCCGGAGCGGCTGGACGATCGTTTACTGCGCGGCTTCAATGCCGCGCGGGGCGACCATTTCGTGCGGGTCCTCAGGGCACGGATTGATCGGATCGGTACGCGCAACGTCTTTCTCGTGCTGACCCAGGCCCGTGATCGCGAAGACGGCCTGCTGCGCTCGATCATGCTGCGCGAGGCGATGCCGCAATCACTCGTGCTGGTCGCCTCGATGTTTCTCATCTGGTTTGGCGTGCGCTATGCCTCGCGTCCGATGCACCAGTTGAAACGCGAGATCGACAGCCGCGTAGCCGACGATCTCCGGCCAATCTCCCCAGCCTCTGCACCAGCGGAGCTATCGCCCCTGATCAATTCGATCAATGCCTTCATGAAGCGTCTTGCCGTGGCGCGCGATGCGCATCAGCGCTTCATCGCCGATGCCGCGCATCAGCTGCGCACACCGCTCGCGACACTGCGTACGCAGGTGGAGGTGGTGCAGAATGCGGCAAGCGAGGCGGAGCGTCACCAGGCGCTCACCTCGCTCGACCGGACGATCGAGCGCGTGAGCCGACTCTCCGCGCAGATGCTCTCGCTCGCCCGCGCGGAGAGCTCATCGGTCACCGGCGAGCTGACCGAGATCGATCTGGTCGACACCTGCGCCGAGGTGGCGCAGGACAGCCTGACCGCGGCGATGGGCAAGTCGATCGATCTGGAATTCGTGCGTCCGGCCCGCCGCGTGAGGCTGCGCGCGGAACCCACGCTGCTCGGGGAATGCGTGCGCAACCTGCTCGAGAACGCCATCAAGTACGCCCCGACGGACGGCAGCGTCCGGCTTGCGGTACACGCCGATCCGCCCCGCATCGTGGTCGAGGACAGCGGCCCGGGCATCGATCCTGCCGATCGCGAGCGCATCTTCGCCCCGTTTGCACGCACACCGCGTCAGGATCCGAGTTCGGGGCATTGGGTGGCGGGCAGCGGGCTCGGTCTGGCCATCGTGCGCGAGGTCGCCATGCTGCACCGAGCGCGGCTGGAGATCGAACGCAGCGACCTGGGCGGCGCGCGCTTCGTTCTGACCTTTCCGCGCGAGGAGCGCGACGTCTTCAGCCTCCAGTAGTCGGCGCCGTCGGAGCGAGACTCACCTCGAAGCGCAGCTGCACACCGATCAACTCGATCACGTCCCCGGCGATCAGGTCGCGCTCACCGACGAGCGACTCCCCATTCACCGAAGCGGCAATCGCGCCCTCCCGCTGCGTCAGGCACCAGGTGGGGCCCGGGGTGCGGCGGATCTCGATCACCTGCTTGCCAGCCTTCCCGAGGGAGGTGACCTCCTGCGACAGCGAGAAGCGTTTCCCCTGCCCCGGGCCGGTGAGCACCGTGACGGCGGCAGTCAACGGCTCTTCACGCACGCGGATCGGCACGTGGATCGCGGTGGTTGGCTCGGTCTTGACCGTCTCGACGGCCGGAGCCGGTTGCGAGAACGGCTCCACCGGTTTGCCCTGCACGAACTGGTTCGCGGTGTCGAGATCGGCGAAATACATCAGGCGCTCGCGGCCCACCTCGATCTGGTCACCATGCCGGAGCGGCCGGACACTGTCGATCCGGCGACCGTTCACGCGGGTACCGTTCGAGCTCTTCAGATCCTCGATGGTCGCCACATCCCCGAGGACACGGATCAGCGCGTGCTCCGAGCTCACGGCCGGGTGCTTGATGCGCACGTCGCAGCGCGAGCCGCGCCCGATCAGCGACTGTTCGGCCTTGAGCGGAAATTCGACGATCGTGGTGTCCGGCTGCAACCAGAAAAGACGCGGCATGACGATACCCCAATGCGCTTCCTGCGTGGATTCTCGAATGGCTCTATCGGGCCGCTTCGGTGGGCTTGACCAGACGCTGCCACCATGCGTCGGCATGTTCCGGCGAACCGACCCGACCCAGGATCACCGAAATATTGTCGCGCCCCCCGGCCTTGTTCGCCAAGTCGACGAGCGCATCGACCGTCGCCTCGAGATCCTCCCCCGCTGCCAGCGTCTTCGTCATCCGGTCGACATCCACCATGTCCGAAAGTCCATCCGAGCAGAGCAGGAAGACGTCGCCGACACGGGTCCGAAATTCCTGCACATCGGCCTGCGCGAGCGAATTGATGCCGAGCGCGCGCGTGATCAGGTTCTTCTGGTGCGAACGCGCTGCCTCGTCCTCGGTCATGAGCCCGCGCGCGACCTGCTCCTGGACGTAGGAGTGGTCGCGGGTCAACTGCTTGAGTTTCCCGTCGCGAAACCGATAGCAGCGCGAATCCCCCACGTGCGCGATGCCCACCTTACCGTCGTAGAAGCGCGCGGCAACCACGGTCGTGCCCATGCCCGCAAGCTCCGGCTTGCCCATCGCCATCGCGCAGATGCGGTTGTTCGCCTTCTCGATCGCAAGCTGCATCTGGCGCATGGCCACCGAGATTCCGGCATCCGGATCGATCCTGGCGAGCGCCTCGTCGGAGGTTGGCCCTTCCCGGCAAGTCTCGGCAATCACGTTGACCGCGAGTTCACTTGCGACCTCGCCCGCCTGGTAGCCCCCCATGCCGTCGGCCAGCACCATGATCCGGTGCGCCGCATCGAGATAGGTGGCGTCCTCGTTGTGCGCGCGCATGCGCCCGACATCCGTGCGTCGGGCGAAGCTCCACGGAACACGGCGTGGGTCGGAAACCGATTGGACCATGCGGGAAATGTAGCGAATCAGGCCCTTGAATCGACCAGCCTGGCCGAGAGAGCAGCGAGCGCGGCGCGCGGGTCGAGTTCCACCAAGAAGCCTCGATGCCCGCCATTCAGAAACATCCGGGGAAGCGCCTCGATCGAGCGCTCGGCATAGATCGGCAGCGGTTTTCTCGTGCCGAACGGCGAGGTGCCGCCGACCTTGTAGCCAGTGTGCCGAAAGGCAATCTCCGGCTCGCACGGGCGCACGCTCTTGACGCCGAGATGACGGGCGAGATTCTTCAGCGAGATCTCCTGATCGCCATGCTGCAGGCAGATGAGCGGCACGCGGGCGTCGGTCTCGAGCACGATGGTCTTGACGACCTCATGTTCATCGACGCCGAGGCAGGCCGCAGAATGCGCCGTGCCGCCGCGATCCACGTAGTCGTAGAGGTGCGGCACGAAGGAAAGCTTCGCCGCGCGCAACGCGCGAACGGCCGTGGTGACGGGGTAATCGTTTGGCTTGGTCATCGGATCGGGGGCGGAACGCTCAACGACCCCGCGGGTGGTGCGCGGCGTGAATCGCCTTCAACCGTGCCCGCGCGACATGCGTGTAGATCTGGGTCGTCGTGATGTCGGCGTGACCGAGCAGCAATTGCACCACACGCAGGTCGGCGCCGTGGTTCAAGAGGTGTGTAGCAAAGGCGTGCCTGAGGGTGTGCGGCGAAAGTGCGGCCGGGTCGATACCCGCGAGGACGGCGTAGCGTTTGATCATCTGCCAGAACGCCTGCCGGGTCATGGGCTCGCCTCGGGCCGTGAGAAACACGAACTCGCTCGGGGGATGCCCGTCAAGAAGCGCCCGACGTGCGCCCGCGAGATAGCCCCGAAGCGCGGTCACGGCAGCCTCCCCAAGCGGCACGAGGCGCTCCTTGTTGCCCTTGCCGACGATCTTCACGAGACCCTGATCGAGCGACACCTGCACGAGGCGCAGCCCCACGAGCTCGCTCACGCGCAGGCCGGACGCATAGAGGGTTTCGAGCATCGCCCGGTCGCGCTCTGCACGCGGCTCCTCTCCGGTGGGCGCCGCAAGCAGCGCCTCGACCTGGGCCTCGGTCAAGGTCTTGGGCAGGCGCCGCTCGCGTGCGGGCGGCTCGATCTGCGCCGAGGGATCATCGGCCCTCTGGCCCGTCTCGACGAGCCAGCGGAAGAATCGGCGCACGGTCGAGAGCCGTCGCCGCACCGAGGCAGGCCGCGCCCGCTCGGCATACTGCGCGGCAAGGTAGCGCTCGAGCGCGGGCCGCCCGACCGTGCTCACGGCCAGTCCCTCGCGTGCGAGCCAGCGCAGGAGCCGCTCCATGTCCTGCCGGTAGCTCGCAAGTGTGGCCTGCGACAGCCCGTCGGTGAGCCAAAGGTGGTCGGTGAAGCGGTCGACGAGCTCGGTGTCGATCGCCGGGTGCGGTTTTCCAGTCATGGCCGAAGCGAGCCAGTCGAACGAAAGCAATGGCTGCCGCGCCAGGACGCCAGCCACTGAGTGGCGGCGCTGAGTCTCGGGATCCCGAGCGGTGGCGGCATGGTGCGCATTTCCTGTAGGAGTCTACCCATCGTCTGCGCGCGCCCTGCGCGCTATCCTTGACCGATCGCGGCGCACGATGCTCACCCCGCATGCCGTGTGCCCACCATCCGAACCGAGGAGAACGACGTCCACGCCCAAGACCCTGACCGCGCTCGCAGCCCTCGCGAGCCTCGTGACCCTGAACGTCCCGACCCCGAGCGCCCAGGCACAGACCAAGTGGGATCTCGCCACCGCCTACCCGGCAGGCAACTTCCACACGGTGACCATCAACGAGTTCGCTGCCGAGGTCGATCGGACCACAGGCGGAAAACTCAAGATCACCGTGCACCCGAATGCGGCCTTGTTCAAAGCGCCCGAGATCAAGCGTGCGGTGCAGACCGGTGGCGCCCAGGCGGGCGAGATCCTGCTCGTCAACTTCCAAAACGAGTGGCCGATCTTCGGCGCCGACGGCATCCCCTTCCTCGCCGACAGCTATGAGGCGGCGATGAAGCTCTACCGCGCGCAGAAACCCATGCTCGAGAAGAAGCTGGCCGAACAGGGCCTGATGCTGCTCTACTCGGTGCCGTGGCCGCCGCAGGGGCTTTATTCCAAGCGTCCGATCGACAGCGCTGCGGATCTCAAGGGCATCAAGTGGCGCGCCTACAGCCCGGCCACGGCCCGGATCGGCGAGCTCGTGGGCGCCCAACCCGTGACCATCCAGGCGGCGGAAGTCTCTCAGGCGTTCGCCACCGGCGTGGTCGAGTCGATGATGTCCTCGGGCGCAACAGGTTGGGATACGAAGCTCCATGAGCATGTGAAGCAGTACTACGACTTGCAGGCGTGGCTCCCGAAGAACGCCGTCATCGTGAACAAGCGCGCCTTCGATGCGCTCGACCGACCGACCCAGGACGCCGTGCTCAAGGCCGCGGCCGCGGCCGAGCAGCGCGGATGGGACGCCTCACGGCGCGCCAACACCGATACGCTCGACAAGCTGAAGGGCGGCGGCATGGCGATCCTCCCGCCTTCGGCTGCTCTCAAGAGCGACATGCAGAAGGTTGGCCAGACGCTGCTCAACGAGTGGCTCGAAAAAGCCGGCCCGGAAGGCAAGCAACTGGTTGACGCCTTCCGTCGCTAGCAGCCCGTTCGAAGCCGCTCCTTGCGCTCCGCCCTGGATCGACTCTACGCCGCCTCGCTCTGGCTTGCGGCGTTCTTTCTCGTGCTCCTGCTCGTGATGGTGCTCCTAGGCATCCTCGGCCGGGAGCTTGGCTTTCATGTGCGCGGCACCGATGCCTACGCCGGCTATTTCATGGCCGGCAGCGGCTTCCTCGCGCTCGCCGCCACCTTGAAGCGCGGCGAACACATTCGCGTCGCCCTCGTGGTGGACCGCCTGCCCGCCCCGTGGCGGCGGCGCGCCCATCTGTTCGCCTTCGCCGTGGGCGCATTGCTCGCCACACTGTTCGCCTGGTTCTCGGTCCGCATGGTCTGGCAATCCTGGCAGTTCAACGATATCTCCACCGCCAACGACGCCACCCCGCTTTGGATCCCGCAGATCGCGATGGCGGTCGGTGCCATCGTGCTCGTGATCGCCTTCATCGATGAATTCGTGATCAAGCTCCGTGGCGGGGCAGCAAGCTCGCTCTGCGGTCAGGCGCGCGAAGCCTGAGCGTGTGACATACCCGACATGAGTATCCTGATCTCGGTCGTCCTCATGGTCGTGCTCTTCCTGCTGCTCGCGGGTGGCGTGACCATCGGCCTTGCTCTTGCGGGCGTGGCCTGGGTCGCGATGGAGCTTTTCTCACCGCGACCCGCGGGGGATGCCATGGCGGTGGCGATCTGGGGCTCTTCCACGAGCTGGACCTTGACCGCGCTGCCGCTCTTCGTCTGGATGGGTGAAATCCTCTTTCGCACGCGGCTGTCACAGGACATGTTCCGCGGCCTTGCGCCGTGGGTCGAGCCGCTGCCGGGGCGGCTCCTGCATACCAACGTCTTCGGCTGCGCGATCTTCGCCGCGGTATCGGGATCCTCAGCCGCGACCTGCGCCACCATCGGCAAGATGACGCTGCCCGAGCTCGCCCGCCGCGGCTATCCCGAAGGCATGGCGATCGGCACGCTCGCCGGGGCCGGCACACTCGGGCTCCTGATCCCGCCTTCGATCATCATGATCGTCTACGGGGTGGCGGCCGAGGTCTCGATCGCGAAGCTCTTCGTCGCGGGCGTGATCCCGGGCGCGCTGCTCGCCCTGCTCTTCTCGGGCTACGTGATCGGCTGGTCGCTCGTGAACCGCACTGCCATCCCGAGCGCGCGGGAACGCGTGCCCTTCTTCGAGAAGCTCCGCCGCTCGACGAGCCTGATTCCGGTCGTGCTCCTGATTGCCTTCGTCGTCGGTTCGATCTACGGCGGTTTCGCCACCGCCACCGAAGCCGCGGCGGTCGGTGTCGTGGGCGCGCTCGTGCTCGCCGCCGCCCAGCGCGCGCTCACCTGGCAGAGCTTCAGGGAGAGCCTCCTCGGTGCCACGCGCATGTACTGCATGATCGCGCTCATCCTCGCTGGGGCCGCCTTCCTCACGCTCGCCATGGGCTACCTTGGGCTGCCGCGGGCGCTCGCCGAGTTCATCCAGAGTCTGGGCCTGCCCGAGTGGGGGCTGCTTCTGGCACTCGCGCTTTTCTACATCGTGCTTGGCTGCTTTCTCGATGGCATCTCGATCATCGTGCTCACGATGGGCGTGATCCTCCCCACGGTGCAGGCCGCCGGCATCGATCTGATCTGGTTCGGCATCTTCGTCACGATCGTCGTGGAGATGGCGCAGATCACCCCGCCCGTCGGCTTCAATCTCTTCGTGCTGCAAGGCATGACCGGGCGGCAGATTCCCTACATTGCGCGGGTAACCGCCCCGATGTTCGTGCTCATGTGCATGGCCCTCGCGCTGATCTATTTTTTTCCGGCGCTCGTGACCTGGCTGCCCGGGCAGATGAAATGAGCCAAGACACACGCATCCTTCACCGGAGCCTGCACTGGATGCCGCCCCGCGCGGTGGCCGCCCAGGGCATCGAGATCGAGCACCCGCCGGACGACGTCGAACGTCGCCCGTAGCGCGGTGGCGAGAGCTTCGCCCACGACTGGGTACGCACGGTCGGCAGCGATGCCACCGAGCTGTTCCTGCCCTACTTCTTCCCCGCCCTGCGCTGATATCTTCACCCTCATGCACGAGACCGACTCACCCGTCCGCTGGCAGTTCTGGATCGACCGCGGCGGCACCTTCACCGATCTCGTGGCTCGGCGGCCGGACGGCACGCTCCTCACCCACAAGCTGCTCTCGGAGAACCCCGAGCGTTACGCGGATGCGGCGGTCCAGGGCATTCGCGACCTGCTTGGGCTCGCACCGGACACGCCGATCCCGGCCGAGGCGATCGAAGCGGTGAAGATGGGCACGACGGTGGCGACCAACGCGCTCCTCGAAAGGAAAGGCGAAGCGACCCTCTTCGTGACCACGCGCGGCTTTGCCGATCAGCTGCGGATTGGGCATCAGGCGCGCCCCAAGCTTTTCGTGCGCAAGATCGAACTGCCGGAGCTCCTCTATCGCGAGGTGCTCGAGGTCGATGAGCGAATCGGCGCCCACGGCGAGATCGTCACCCCGCTCGACGAGACGGCGGCCCGTGCAGGGCTCGAAGCCGCCCATGCGCGGGGCCTCCGGGCCGTGGCGATCTGCCTGATGCACGGCTACCGCTACCCGGCGCACGAATCGCGGCTCGCCGCGATCGCCCGCGAGGTGGGCTTCACGCAGGTGTCGGCGTCGCACGAAGTCTCGCCGCTCATGAAGTTCGTGCCGCGCGGCGATACGACCGTGGTCGATGCCTATCTCTCCCCGATCCTGCGCCGCTACGTGGATCGCGTGCAAGGCGCGCTCGGCGACGTGCGGCTCCAGTTCATGCAGAGCTCGGGCGGGCTCACCGATGCACACCGCTTCCAGGGCAAGGATGCGATCCTCTCCGGTCCGGCGGGCGGCATCGTCGGAGCCGTCGCCGTGTCGCAGCTCGCCGGCTTCGATCGCATGATCGGCTTCGACATGGGCGGCACCTCCACCGACGTCACCCATTTCGCAGGCGAATACGAACGCGCCTTCGAGACCGAGGTCGCGGGGGTGCGGCTCCGGGCACCGATCATGCAGATCCACACCGTGGCTGCGGGCGGCGGCTCGATCTGCGTCTTCGATGGCAGTAAGTTCCGTGTGGGGCCGGAGAGCGCGGGCGCAAACCCGGGGCCCGCGGCCTACCGCCGCGGCGGGCCGCTCACGGTGACCGACTGCAATGTGATGCTCGGCAAGCTTCGGCCGGAGCTCTTCCCCGCCGTATTCGGGCCCGAGGGCAACCTGCCGCTCGATGCGGACGCCGTGCGTGAAAAGTTCGAGGCCCTCGCCCGCGAGGTCGAGGCGGCGACCGGGCAGCGCAAGACGCCTGAGGAGATCGCCGAAGGCTTCCTCACGATCGCGGTCGAGAACATGACCAACGCGATCAAGCATGTGAGCGTCGCCCGCGGTTACGACGTGACCGAGTACACGCTCACCTGCTTCGGCGGTGCCGGGGGGCAGCACGCCTGCCTCGTGGCCGATGCGCTCGGAATGTCGCGCGTATTCATTCATCCGTTTGCCGGCGTGCTTTCGGCCTATGGCATGGGCCTCGCCGACGTGCGCACGCTCCGGCAGCGTGCGGTGGAGGCGCGCCTGACCGAAGCGCGGCTGGCCGAACTCGCCCCTGCGTGGGCCGAACTCGGAGCCGCCGCGCGCGAGGCCGTCGCGGCGCAAGGCATCGCAGCCGATCGTATCCGCATCGTCGAGACCCTCTCGCTCAAGTACGACGGCACCGACACGACGATCGAACTCACGCGCGAAGCCGGGCAAGACGCTTCCGAACTCATGGCCGCGTTCCAGCGCATCTACCGCCAGCGCTACGGCTTTCTGATGCCCGGCCGGGCGCTCGTGATCGAGTCGATCGCGGCCGAAGCGATCGGTGCCACGCAGTCGGCCGCCGAGCTGCCCAAGCCGCGCAGACGCGAGGGGCCGCCGCCCGTGCTCGCCAACGTCACCGCACACCTGGCCGGCCGCGCGCAGGCCACGGCGGTCTACGACCGCGCCGCGCTCGAGCCGGGCGATGTGATCGTCGGGCCCGCGATCATCCGGGAGGCGATCGCCACCACGATCGTCGAGCCCGAGTGGCAGGCCGAGGTGACGGACCTCGACCACCTGGTGCTCACGCGCCGCGTGCCCAAGACGCGGCAGCATGCGATCGGCACCACGGCCGACCCGGTCTTGCTCGAAGTGTTCAACAACCTCTTCATGGCCATTGCCGAGCAGATGGGGGTGACGCTCCAGAACACGAGCTATTCGGTCAACATCAAGGAGCGGCTCGATTTCTCCTGCGCGATCTTCGACCCCGAAGGCAACCTCGTGGCGAACGCGCCGCACATGCCGGTGCACCTCGGTTCGATGGGCGAGAGCGTGCGCGTGGTGCTCGAGCGTCGCGCAGGGCAGATGAAGCCAGGCGATGCCTTCGTGCTGAATGCGCCTTACGCAGGCGGCACGCACATCCCCGACGTGACGGTGGTGGTGCCGGTATTCCTCGACGACGAAGCCGCCCCTGCGTTCTACGTCGCCGCCCGCGGCCACCACGCCGACATCGGCGGCATCACGCCGGGGTCGATGCCCCCGTTCTCGAAGCACATCCGCGAGGAAGGCGTGCTGCTCGACAACGTGCAGCTCGTGCGCGAGGGCGTGTTTCTCGAAGACGACCTGGTCGCGCGGCTCACGAGCGACGAATACCCGGTGAGGAACGTCACCCAGAACATCGCGGATCTGCGCGCGCAGGTCGCCGCCTGCAACAAGGGCGCCCGCGAACTCAGGAAGTTGGTCGGGCACGTTGGCCGCGAGGTGGTCATCGCCTACATGCGACATGTGCAGGACAACGCCGAGGAGAGCGTGCGGCGGGTCATCCACCGGCTGACCGATGGCGAATTCGGTGTCGATCTCGACGACGGCAGCCACATCCACGTGAAGGTGACGATCGACCGCGAACGCCGGAGCGCGCGGGTGGACTTCAGCGGAACGTCTGCGCAGCGCCCGTCGAATTTCAATGCGCCGCGGAGCGTCTCCCGCGCCGTGGTGCTCTACGTGTTCCGCACGCTCGTCGATGAAGACATCCCGATGAACGCGGGCTGCCTGAAGCCGATCGAGATCGTGATCCCCGAGGGCTCGATGCTCTCGCCCACCTATCCCGCGGCCGTGGTCGCCGGCAACGTCGAAGTCTCGCAAGCGGCGACCAACTGCCTCTACGGCGCGCTCGGGGTGCTCGCAGGCGCCTACGGCACGATGACCAACTTCACCTTCGGCAACGCGCGCTATCAGTACTACGAGACGCTCGCCGGCGGCTCGGGCGCGGGGCCCGACTTCGACGGCACCGATGTCGTGCAGTGTCACATGACCAACTCACGCCTCACCGACCCGGAGGTGCTCGAATTCCGCTACCCGGTGCGCGTGGAGCGTCACGCGATCCGGCGTGGCTCGGGCGGCCGGGGCCGGCACCGCGGCGGTGACGGCGCCGAGCGGCGCATCCGTTTCCTCGAGCCGATGACGGCGGCCATCCTCGGCAACAACCGGGTCAACCGGCCGCATGGGCTTGCAGGCGGGGAGCCGGGTCAGCCGGCACGCAACTGGGTCGAGCGCGCCGATGGCTCGCGCGAGGAATTCGGCCACCTCTGCGAGGTGGCGGTTCAGGCGGGCGATGTCTTCGTGATCCAGACGCCCGGCGGCGGGGGCTACGGCTCCCCGCCCTCGCCATGAGGGCGCGGCACGGGCAAGGCCACGCTACAAGCGATGGCCGCGTACCGAGGCCGCCCTGATTTGCGTGCCGCCTAGCGCACGCCGAGCAGTTCCACCTCGAACTGCAGGGTCGCGTTCGGCGGAATCACCCCGCCAGCACCGCGCGCGCCATAGCCGAGTTCCGGTGGAATGGTGAGGATGCGCGTACCGCCGATCTTCATGCCCTGAACGCCCTCGTCCCAGCCCTTGATGACCCGGCCGCCGCCTAGAGGAAACTCGAAGGGCTGGCCGCGATCCTTGCTCGAGTCGAACTTGTTGCCACGCTTGCCATCGACCCAGAGCCAGCCGGTGTAATGCACCTGGGCGATCTGACCGGCTTTGGCTTCGGCACCGGTGCCGACCTTGGTGTCTTCGTACTTGAGTCCGGTTGCGGTGGTGATCACTTTGTTTCCTTGAGCTGATTGCGCGGGTGCAGCGGGTGCCGGCTGGGCCAAGGCACCCGTGGCGAGACCGAGCAGGGCCACGGGGACGATGAGCGCAGTGCGGATGTTCATGGCGAGAGGCCTCGTGAGACGTTCCCCTGCAATTGTAGGCAGGGCTCGACCGTGCCTGTCGTGGCTACCGAGTCTTGTGGTCGAGATCGCGCAACTCCCGCCGAAGGATCTTGCCTACCGGCGTCTTGGGCAGATCGGCCCGGAAGACGATGTGCCTTGGCTTCTTGTAGCCCGCGAGGTTCTTTTCGCACCAGTCCCGAACCTGCGCCTCGGTGAGTGCAGGGTCCTTCTTGACGATGAAGGCCTTGACCGCCTCGCCCGACTTCTCGTCCGGCACGCCGATCACGGCGCACTCGAGCACGCCAGGGCAACTCGCGATCACATCCTCCACTTCGTTCGGGTAGACATTGAAGCCCGAGACGATGACCATGTCCTTCTTGCGATCCACGATGCGCACGTAGCCACGCTCATCCATCACGCCAATGTCGCCGGTGCGGAACCAGCCATCGGCAGTCATGACCTTCGCGGTTTCCTCGGCACGCTGCCAGTACCCCGCCATGACCTGCGGGCCCTTGGCGCAGATCTCGCCCGGCTCGCCGAAGGGCAGGTCGCGTCCGGCCTCATCGCGAATCGTGATCCAGGTGGACGGCAGCGGCAGGCCAATGGTGCCCGTGTATTCGGTGTTGTCGACCGGATTGCAGGTCAGCACGGGCGATGTTTCGGACAGGCCGTAGCCCTCGACGATCGGGCAGCCGGTGGCCGCAAGCCAGCGCTCGGCCACCGCGCGCTGCACAGCCATGCCGCCGCCGTTCGAGACGAGCAGCTCCGAGGTGTCGAGCTGCGCGAAGCCAGGGTCATTGAGCAGCGCGTTGTAGAGCGTGTTGACGGCCGGAAACACGTGGAGCCGAAATCCCTTGAGCGCCTTGATCGTGCCGGGGATGTCGCGCGGATTCGGGATCAGGAGCCCGCGCCCACCCAGGCGAAGCACGAGCAGAAAGCAGACCTTGAAGGCAAAGATGTGATAAAGCGGCAAGGCCACCGCGGTATTGACCTGTTCGGGTACCCGTCCCGTGCGCGGATGGTCGAGCGCGGGCTGCGTCCACGCCTCGCTCTGCAGCACGTTGGCGATGAGATTGCGATGCGTCAGCGTGGCCCCCTTGGACACACCGGTCGTGCCGCCCGTGTACTGCAGCACTGCCGGGTCTCCGGCACGCGCCGGGGAGGGCGTCAGGGCAAGGCGACGACCTTTGGCCAACGCATCATTGAAGCCGGTCGCCTCGGGCAGGCTGTAGTCCGGCACGAGCTTTCGGCGCTTGCGCACCACCCAGTTCACGAGCGTGCCTTTCAGTGGCCCCAGCAGATCGCCCATGGTGGCGAGCACCACGTGTTTGACGGGGGTCCGGGCGAGCACCTGCTCGAGCGTCGAGGCGAAGTTCTCGAGGACCACGATCGCCTTGGCGCCCGAGTCCTTCAGCTGGTGTTCGAGCTCACGTGGGGTGTAGAGCGGATTGACATTGACCAGCACGAACCCGGCACGAATGATGCCGGCCGCTGCGATCGGATACTGAAGCACGTTCGGCAGCATCACCGCCACGCGATCCCCTGGGGCCAGATCCTCGCTTTGAAGAAAGGCACCGAACGCGCGGGATGCGAGATCCAAGTCCCGGTAGGTGATCGTCTTGCCGAGGCCGGTAAACGCGGGGCGCGCGGCGTGGGTCGCGAAGGCCTCCTCCATGAGCTGCACGAGCGAGACATAGCGGTCGGGGTCGATGTCGGCGGGCACGCCCTTCGGGTAGTGCTTGAGCCAGACGCGGTCCATCTCCACTCTCCTCCTTCGCCGATTTCGCTCTTTCGACCGATGGTAGCAGCGCGCCCGGGATGTCCTCCATTCGAAGCGCTCGAGCCCAATACACTGCCCATGATGGCCTGGCTCACACTCACCGACGCATCGCTCGCTTTTGGCATGGCTCCACTGCTCGACCACGTCGATCTCGCGATCGAGCGCGGCGAGCGAATCGGCCTGATCGGACGTAACGGCACGGGTAAGTCCTCACTGCTTGCAGTCCTCTCCGGGGCTCGCGCGCTGGACGATGGCACGCGCACCGTGCAATCCGGGCTCGTGCTCGCGAGTGTGGCGCAGGAAACCCGCTTTGCACCCGAGGCCACGGTGTTCGACGCGCTCGCCGAGGGTCTCGCCGAGGTCGTCGCCGCCCGCAGACGCTTCGAGGCGCGCTCGGCGGCGGGTGCTCCGCCCGACGAGCTCGCCGCCCTCACGCAGTTTCTCGATCAGCATGGCGGATGGGCGTGGGAGGGGCAGATCGCCAATGCCCTCACACAGCTCGGCCTTGCCGCCGACACGCCAGTCGCGGCCCTCTCCGGCGGCCAGAAGAAGCGGCTCGCCATCGCCCGGGCGCTGGTCGCGAACCCCGACCTGCTCTTTCTCGACGAGCCGACGAACCACCTGGATCTGGCCGCGATCGGCTGGCTCGAGGGCGTGTTGACCGGCTTTCGTGGCGCGATGGTGGTCGTGAGCCATGATCGTGCTTTCCTCGATCGTGTCGTCACGCGCATCATCGAGCTCGATCGCGGGCGGCTGACGAGCTATCCGGGCAATTACGCGGCCTACGAGGCGGCCAAGGCCGAGCAGCTCGCCTTCGAGGCCACGATGAACGCGAAGTTCGACCGACTGCTCGCCCAGGAGGAGGCGTGGATCCGAAAGGGTGTGGAGGCGCGCCGCACGCGCAACGAGGGCCGGGTGCGCCGGCTCGAGGCGCTCCGGCGCGAGCGGGCGGCCCGCCGCGAACGCATCGGCGAGGCCCGGCTCGAGATCGCGAGCGGCGCCCCCTCCGGCAAGATCGTCGCCGAAGTCGCAGGCGTCAGTAAATCGTTTGGTGAGAAGGTCATCGTGCGCGATCTGAACCTCACGATCCTGCGCGGAGACAAGGTGGGCCTCGTCGGGCCGAACGGCATCGGCAAGACGACGCTGCTTCGCCTGATCCTGGGCGAGATCGCTCCCGACGCCGGCCGCGTCCGCACCGGGACGAACCTGCGCGTGGCCTACTTCGACCAATTGCGCGAGGCGCTCGACGAGTCGGCAACGCTCGCCGAGTTCATCTCGCCGGGCAGCGAGTGGATCGAGGTCGGTGGTCGGCGTACGCACGTGATGAGTTACCTCGCCGACTTTCTCTTCCCGCCCGAGCGCGCCCGCTCGCCGGTCGCCATGCTCTCCGGCGGCGAGCGCAACCGGCTCCTGCTTGCGCGGCACTTCGCGCGCGAGGCCAACGTGCTCGTGCTCGACGAGCCGACCAACGACCTCGACATCGACACGCTCGACCTGCTCGAAGAGAAGCTCGCCGACTACCCCGGAACGGTCTTCATCGTGAGCCACGACCGGCGCTTCCTCGACCATGTGGTCACGAGCTGCCTCGTGGCCGAAGGCGGCGGACTCTGGCGCGAATACGAGGGCGGCATCACCGACTGGCAGGCGCAGATGCGCGTGATGGCGAGCCTCGCCGAGCCGACGGTCCCGGCCGGCCGCTCGGCATCCGCACCCAAGGCGACGGCCACGCCGGCATCACCGCCCGCAGCCGCACGCCGCAAGCGCTCCTACAAGGAGCAACGCGAACTGGACGAACTGCCGGCACGCATCGAGGCGCTCGAACGCGAGCAGTCGGAGGTGAGCACCCTGCTGGCCGACGGTGCGATCTATCGCACCGACCCGACCCGCGCGGCGGAACTCGCGCGACGAGCGGCTGAACTCGACGCGTTGATCCTGGCCGCAATGACGCGCTGGGAGGCGCTCGAAGGCGGGTGACCGCGGCCGCGGCCCGGAAAGGCTCCGAAAGGCTCGTCGATAATCGTGGCGCTCACTGAGAAGATGCCTCGCATGTCAGACCACGATCTCACCGATGCTTCCGATGTCAAACACGCACCGCTGCGGCAGGATACGCGCCTACTCGGCCGCATCCTCGGCGACACCATTCGCGCCGAACGGGGGGAAGCGGCCTTCGAACTGATCGAATCGATCCGCCGCGAGTCGGTGCGCTTCCATCGCGAGGGGGCGACCCACCGTCCGCTCGAGGCCATCCTCTCCGACCTGACGGTCGAGCAGATGCTGGACGTGGTGCGGGCCTTCACGTACTTCTCGCACCTGGCCAACATCGCCGAGGATGTGCATCAACACCGTCGCCGACGCCACCACCGTGCGGCGGGCTCCCCGCCGCAGCTGGGCTCGCTTGCGGCCGCCTTTGCGGCTCTCGCTGCGGCGAAAGTCTCCGGCATGGAGATCTGGCACTGCCTGGCCCGCGCGCTCATCTCGCCCACGCTCACGGCGCATCCGACCGAAATCAAGCGCGCCAGCATACTCGCGCTCGAGCGTTCGATTGCCAGTGCCCTGCGGGCAGGCGAGCCCGACACCGACGACCGCGAACGCACGCTCCGGCGACTGGTGCTGCAGCTCTGGCAGACGGCGATGCTTCGGCTGGCGAAGCTGCGCGTGCGCGACGAGGTGGACAACGCGCTCACCTACTTCCGTGTGAGCTTTCTCACCGAAGTGCCACGGCTCATCGAGGCGACGGTGCGCGCGCTCGAAGCACACGACCGCACGCGCGTCGAACTGCCCTCGTTCTTCAAGATCGGCATGTGGATCGGCGGCGACCGTGATGGCAATCCGTTCGTGAATGCCGACACGCTCGACTACGTGGTCACGGCCCAGTGCGAGCTGATCCTCGCCCATTACGCCGAGCGCGTGCATGCGCTCGGTGCGGAGCTGTCGATGTCCACCCGCGTGGTCGAGGTTTCACCCGCGCTCGCGGCACTGGCCGAAGCGAGCGGCGATGACTCGCCGTTTCGCCAGGACGAACCGTACCGGCGCGCACTCTCGGGCATCTATTCGCGGCTCGCGGCCACACATCGGGCGCTGCTCGGCCGGCCGCTTGCCCGCCCACCTCGTCGGGCCGACGCGCCGCTCTACGCGACGCCGGATGAGCTGGCCGAGGATCTCGCCACCATCGCCGAATCACTCGCCGCGCACGGCGGGCGCATGATCGCAGAGGATCTCGTGGTGCCGCTCAGGCGCGCGGTCGAGACCTTCGGCTTCCATCTCGCGCCGATCGACCTCAGGCAGAACTCGGCTGTGCACGAGGCCGTGGTGGCCGAACTGCTCGCTGGCGCGGGCGTCTGCGCCGACTACCGTGCGCTCGACGAGTCCGCCCGCATCGCGCTGCTTACACAGGAACTCGGCCATGCGCGCCTGCTCGCCTCGCCCTACATGCGGCTCTCCGAGACGGCGCTCTCGGAGCTCGCGATTTTCCGCCGTGCGGCCGAGGTCCATGCCCGATTCGGCCCGGAGGCCATCCCACGGACGATCATTTCCAAGGCGGAGTCGGTCTCCGACCTCCTCGAGGTCGCGATCCTGCTCAAGGAGGTGGGGCTCGCCCGAGGGGGCGAGGTACCGCACCTCGCGCTCGGGATCGTGCCTCTTTTCGAGACGATCGAGGATCTCGAACGCGCGCCGGCCGTCCTCACCGAAGCCTTTGCCCACCCGCTCTACAGGCGCTGGATCGCTGCGCGCGGCGAGGCGAAGGAAGTCATGCTCGGTTACAGCGACTCGAACAAGGACGGCGGCTACTTCACGGCGAACTGGGCGCTCTACCGCGCGCAGCAGGCGCTGGTCGAGACATTCCGAAAGCACGGCATCCGGCTCTGCTTGTTCCACGGCCGCGGCGGCAGCGTGGGCCGCGGCGGCGGGCCGTCCTATGAAGCGATCCGCGCCCAGCCCGCGGGGGCAGTGAGCGGCTTTTTGCGCCTGACGGAGCAGGGCGAGATCATCTCGAGCAAGTACGGCGACCCCGAGCAGGCGGAACGCAATCTCGAAGCCCTGCTCGCGGCGGTGCTCGAAAGCTCGCTCCTGCCGACCGCGACGGAGGACGCGCAGGTGGGCCGATTCGAGGCGATCGCGGCTGAACTCTCCGCGCTCTCGTTTGCCGAGTACCGCTCGCTCGTCTACGGCGAGGATGGGTTTGCGACCTACTTTCGCGAGGCCACACCGATCAACGAGATCGCGGAGCTGAACATCGGTTCGCGACCCGCCTCGCGCAAGGGCGGCGGCCGTATCGAGGATCTGCGCGCGATCCCGTGGGTGTTCGGCTGGGCGCAGACGCGCGTGGCACTGCCCGGCTGGTATGGCTTCGGCACCGCGGTCACGGCCCTGCTCGAGCGTAATCCCGACGCGCTCGACACCCTGCGGGCCATGGCGCGTGACTGGCCGTTCTTCCGAACGGTGCTGTCAAACGTCGGCATGGTGCTCGCGAAGACCGACCTGAAGATCGGCGCCGCCTACGCCCAGCTCGTGCAGGACGCCGACCTGCGAGACCGGGTCTGGTCGCGTATCGCCGCCGAATGGAGACGGACCATGGAGGCCTATCGCCTCCTCACCGGCCATGAGCCGCTCGCCGACAATCCGGTGCTTGCACGCTCGATCCGCAATCGCTACCCCTACCTCGACCCACTCAATCACGTGCAGATCGAGCTCATCCGCCGCGTGCGCGCCGGAGACACCGAGGAGCGCACACGCCGCGCGCTGCATCTGACGATCAACGGGCTTGCGGCAGGACTGCGCAACACTGGATAGGACACCCCGTTCACGGATTGACACACCTCAGGCGCGGGTTGGCGACGAGCTGCCATACCGCTGACATTCCATCCTCTGCTGCACGCCGTGCCTGACCGCGTCGCCCCCCGAGAGTCCGCCTCCCCCACCATCGCCGCACACCACAATCGCCGCACAGGCCGCGCTCGCCGCCCTCTTCGACCGCGAAGTTGCGACGCGCACGCCGCTCGGACAGATGCTGCTCTCCGGCGGGCGACCCGCCTTCGACCCGCCACTGAAGCCTGTTTTTGGCTGATCCGGCCCTGGCGTGGGCGCGTCTTTGGGCGTCGAACCGAGCGTGCCCTGCGCACGGACGGCCGCGCTACTGCGGCCGCCGCGCCTTGCGGGCGGTCTTCTGGCGCGCCTCGCCGATGAACGCTCGGGCCTGGGCGAACACGCGGCCGAGCTCGGCGATCTCGTGCTTTCTTGCCGAGGTGCGCCGGAAGGCGAGCGCGATCGTCCGCGCCGGTCCGCGTGGCGTGAACCGACGCGTGTAGAGGCTCGTGCCCGAGAGCACGCTGCCCGCGATCGCGAGCTCGGGCAGGAGGGTGTTGCCCAATCCGCTTTCGACCATGTGCGTGAGCGTGATGAGGCTCGTCGCGGAGAAGGTCTGCGGGTTGCGGGCATCCTTCATATTGCAGGCGGCGAGCGCGTGATCGCGCAGGCAGTGGCCGTCCTCGAGCAGGAGCAGCCGATCCGGATCGATGCGGTCGACCGGCAGCGGCGAGGTGGCTGCACCGAGCTTCGGATCGGCCGTCACGAACAGGAACTCGTCGTCGAAGAGGTCGGCGGTTTCAAGGATCGGCGGCAGGTCGTAGGGTAGCGCGATCAGGGCGGCGTCGAGCTGCCCGGCGACGAGCCGCTCCACGCAGACGGCGGTCAGGTCCTCGCGCAACAGCAGCCGGAGCTTCGGGTACGCCGCCCGCAACTTGGCGAGCGATTTGGGCAGCACGAAGGGTGCGATCGTGGGAATGACGCCAAGCCGGAAGTCGCCGGTCAGCGGATGGCGCGCCGATGCGCAGAACTCGACCAGGTCCTTGGCTTGGGAGACCAGTTCGCGTGCCCGCTCGACCACGGCTTCACCGATGGGGGTGAAGGCCACATGCCGCCGGTCACGCTCGACGAGAACGACATCGAGCGTGTCCTCGAGATCGCGCAGCGAGGCCGACAGCGTGCTCTGGGTAACGAAGGCGCGCTCGGCCGCACGGCCGAAGTGCTGCTCTTCGTGGAGCGCGATCAGGTAGCGCAGCTGGGTCAGGGAGGGCAGCGCGGGCATTTGGGTCGGGTCTTGCGTGACGCTTCGATGCGCACAAGTTTAGAGAGCCGACCGCCTGGCGTGCCCCAGCTCATCGACTGAAGCGATCACTCTGGCACGAGTTTGTCACTGGACAGGTCACCGGACGACCCAATAATCGAGTGCAGCGCATTGCACTGACACACATTGCACTGACACGTCACGCAAAGGGAGCGATCCACATGAAACCGAACATCGGCATCAGCGAGAAGAACAGGAAGCGTGTCGTCGGTGCGCTTGCCGACATCCTCGCCAACGAAGTGGCGCTTTACATCGCCACCCGCGGAGCCCACTGGAACGTGACCGGACCGCAGTTCGGCGCACTGCATGGCTTCTTCGAGGAGCAGTACGAGGCCCTCGACGAGATCATGGACGAGGTGGCCGAGCGGATCCGGGCCTTGGGCGAGAAGGCCCCGGCCACGGTGGGCGGCTACGCGATGGCGCGCACGATCGATGACGGCGCGGGCGAGGCGAAGAACGCCTTCGAGATGATCGCCGGTCTTCTTGCCGCGCATGAGGCGCTCGCCAGTCAGCTCGTGGCGGCCGCGGAGTTGGCCGACGAGGCCAAGGATCCGGTGACCGAGGACTTTCTCATCGGTCTCGCGGAGCAGCACCAGAAGATGGCCTGGATGCGGCGCGCCCACCTGGCCTGACGGGGGCGAACGTCACGATGCGTCTGCTCGTGCAGCGCGTGCGTGAGGCGCGCGTCGAAATCGAGGGCGAGACGGTGGGGGAAATCGGCCCCGGACTGCTCGTTCTCGTGGGCATCACGCATGAGGATGATGAAGCCATGGCCGCGCGGCTCGCCGACAAGCTCGTGAGGCTGCGCATCTTCGAGGACGAGGCCGGGAAGATGAACCGTTCGGTCGTCGACACGGGCGGCGCCTTGCTCGCGGTCAGCCAGTTCACGCTCTACGGCGACACCCGGGGCGGCAACCGCCCGAGCTTCACTGCCGCAGCGCGCCCGGAGCACGCGCGCCCCCTCTTCGACTGCTTCGTCGACCTCGTGGCCGAGCGGTTGGGCCGCGCGGTGCCGACCGGGCGATTCGGTGCCGACATGCAAGTCCATCTGGTGAACGACGGGCCCGTGACGATCTGGCTCGACAGCGCTACGAACCGATGACGTGACGCGTGTCCGCGATCATCGCCTGATCGCCTGCCCGCAACGAGCATGAGCACGACGAAGGCTGCGTCTGGACGCAAACGGCTGATCGAGCGCTCGCGACGTGAGGTCAATGCGGCACCGAAGTGATCCGCCACGACGGGTCGCGCGTCCCCGTGACGCGTGTCGCATGAGTTCAGACGTCTTCCGTCTTTACCAATGGAAGGGCTTGCGGGGGTGGGCTTGATGAACGTCGGACAACGGATCGTGCAGATCGTGGGCGGCCTGCTGCTCGCTGCGATCTTCGCGCCCTTGGCGTGGTTCTTCGGCATTGATCCGCTCGCTGCAGCCGTAGGCAACTGGCGGCAAGCGGCAGACTATGTCGAAGTACCTGCGACCGTCGAGACGCGCACGGCACAGGACGCCGAGGGCCGCTTCGAATATCTCGTGCTGCGCTACGAGCGCAATGGCCAGTCCTACGAGACCATACGCATGACGGTGCTCGAGGACACCGACATCGACATCCGCGCGAATGCGCAGGTGATCGAGCGGCTGCGACGGCCGGGCGCAAACGCGTCGGTATGGGTGAGCCCGCGTCGGCCCGAGGTCGCGCTCGCCTCGCGGGACCTGCCCTGGACGTCGATGTGGCCGCGTCTACCGCTGGCCGTTGGCTTCAACCTGCTCGCGCTCGCCGGATTGGTCGCTGCGGCGCGTGCAGCCTTCGGACGCAACATGTCCGTAACTCTTTGGCTCACCGGGTTCGCCGGCGCGTGGTCGGGCTTCTCTTTGCCCCTCTTCTCGCTCGCCGCAGGCGAAGGTACGAGCGTGGACACGGGTGCGACCGCCGGCGCGGGGATCTTCGCGGTCATCGGCCTGGGCCTGACGTTTGTGGCTGTTCTCGGCGCACTTCGCCCGAGCAGCGAAACGGAGGCGATCCTCGCGAGTGAATCCGCAGGCGGTTTCCGACCCGAGCACCGCACCACGGGCGGATCGGTGAAAGCGGCCCAAGCGGTCGGATCGGCTCGCGCCCCGGCCGCCCCCGCGTCTGGCGTGAAGCGGGGCGGGATCGGCCGGCGGGGCAGCGGATTCGACAAGCGCTGAGGCCAGCGGAGATCGCTTGCGCATGCAGGCCAATGCCCGGAGCGGCGTCCTTCATCGCCTACCCACGATCGTCCGGATCGCCGGGTGCGACTGGCGGCAGGTCCCAACTTTTGCCTCCACCCATACCGGGCGAGAGGCTTGCGACGCAGGCCCGCGATCGTCAGGCAGGGCGAAAGCGCAGCGCGGCCGAGTTGATGCAGTAGCGCATGCCCCCGGGAGGTGGCCCGTCAGGGAAGACATGGCCGAGATGGGCGTCACAACGCGCGCAGAGCACCTCGGTGCGCACCATGCCCCAGGAGCGGTCGATGCGCTCCTCGAGGTGCGTGGGATCGACCGGATGCCGCCAGCTCGGCCAACCGGTGCCGGAATCGAACTTGGTGCTGCTTTCGAAGAGCGGCAGGTCGCAACACACGCAGTGATAGGTCCCTGGCTCGTGGTGATCCCATAGACCGCCGCAGAATGCAGGTTCGGTGCCGTGACAGCGGGTGATGCGGTACTGCTCGGGGGTAAGGATTGCCCGCCATTCGGCGTCGGTCTTGATGATCTTTTCCATCGTTGGCAAGCATCAGGCGGCGGCGACCTCGACCCGGCAGTCATAGAAAGTCGCGCCACCGCCCAGATCGGTTAGAGCCTGTGCGGTGAGATCGTTGACGTGACCCATCGTTCCCGGCGCATCCCGCCAGTGGCCCCAAAGCAGCGTGGCGACCCCCGGACGGGTGTCGGTGGTGACCTCGAGCGTGAGCCGTATCTCGCCCCGACCATTCCACACCCGTACTGCAGCGCCATCGCCGAGCCCGCGCGCCCGGGCGTCGTCGGGGTGGAGCTTGAGGCGCGGCGGCCCGTGGGGACGGGCGAGTTCCGCAATGTTGGCGAACGTCGAGTTCATGAAGTTGCGCTCGGGAGGCGAAATGAGTGCAAGCGGATAGCGCGCCGCAAGCGGCGAGGCGGCCGCCTCATGCGGTGGCACGTAGCTGGGCAGCGGATCGAGCCCGCGCTCGGCCAGCGCGGCCGAATAGAACTCGCAGCGGCCCGAGGGGGTGCCGAACCCTCCTTCGGCAAACGGCGCGATGAAGCCATCCACACGCGGGTAAGCCAGCCGGACATGCCCGCGCGACATCAGCGCTTCAAAGCTCGTGTGCGCAAGCGCGGGGTGGCTGAAATCGAGTGCCTGCCGCATGAGCGCCTCGTCGGTCTCGGCAAGGGCGGGATGGTCGAGTCCCAGCGCGCGAGCGAGGCGGCGGAAGAGCTCGGTGTTGGCGATACATTCGCCCGGCGGCTCGACGGCGCGGTGATTGACGAGCACGTCGTAGTGGCCATAGCTCCGGTGGATGTCCACGTGTTCAGGCTGCATCGTGGCCGGAAGCAGATAGTCGGCGTAGCGCGCGGTGTCGGTCACGAAGTGCTCATGCACAACAGTGAACAGGTCCTCGCGCGCGAGCCCCGCGAGCACGCGATTGCCGTCGGGTGCGACTGCGGCGGGGTTGGCGTTGTAGACCACGAGCGCCCTGACGGGCGTATCGCTGCCGCGGCCGGTCAAGGCCGAAGCAGGAACGCGCTCTGGCGACAGCGCATCCCCGAGCGCGCTCATGTTGATGATGCGCGGCGGCCGCCCCGCGGCATCGCGCGGCATGAGATCGGGCCGTTCGAGCGCGACCGTGTCGACCGGGTAGGCGCCCGAGGTGGAGAGCAGCAGGCCGCCCGCCCCGCTCCGCCAAGCCCCAGTGAGCGCGGGCAGGCAGGCGATCGTGCGCACCGCCATGCCGCCACCGCCGTGGCGCTGCACGCCGTAGTTGAGCCGGATCGCAGCACGGCGCGTGCGGCCGTAGCGGGTCGCGAGCGACTCGATCGCCTCGGTCGGCAAGCCGCAGATCTCGGCGGCACGCGCGGGCGGCCACCCGGCCACGCGCTCGGCCAGTGCCTCGAAGCCCACCGTGTGGCGTGCGATGTAGTCGTGGTCGAGCAGATCGTCCCGGATGAGCACGTGCATCATCGCAAGCGCGAGTGCGGCATCGGTGCCAGGCCGGATCGGCAGCCATTCGTGGCACTTCTCGGCCGAGAGCGAGCGGTAGGGATCAATCGCGATCAAGGTCGCACCGCGCTTTTTGGCCTCCTGGCAGCGGCTCCAGAGATGGAGGTTCGAGGCGACGGGATTCGTCCCCCAGAGGATGATGAGATCGCTCGCAGCGAAGGCCTCGATGTCCATTCCGAGGCGTGAGCCGAGCGTCACCTGGAGCCCCGCAGCCCCCGCGGAAGAACAGATCGTGCGATCGAGTTGGCTCGCGCCCAGCGCATGGAAGAAGCGGCGATCCATCGAACCGTATTGGAGGATACCCATGTTGCCCGCGTAGCTGTAGGGCAGGATGGCCTGGGCACCGTGGTCACGGCAGATCGCGTGTAGCCGCGCGGCGATGTCTGCGAGCGCCTCGTCCCAGCTCACGCGCTCCCACGCGGGTATCCGCGCCCCCTTGGGGCCGCGGCGTCGCAGGGGGTTGAGCACGCGCTCGGGGTGATGCACACGAAGCGGATAGCGGGCGACCTTGGTGCAGAGCACGCCCGCGGTGACCGAGTGATCGGCCGCGCCGCGGACCTCGACGAGCCGTCCCGCCTCGATGTGGTTTTCGAGCGCGCAGGTGTCCGGGCAGTCGTGCGGACAGGCCCCGCGAACCACCTGCCGTTCTGCGCTTGCCTTCGGCATCATGAGGTGAAAGGCGTCGGCTGCGAGAGGCGCCTCGGGCGCGGGCTCGGGCCCACGGCGTCATCCGATCGACGCACACGTTGACGACACCGAGAAAACCGATAATATGACGTCATCATACCCACCGTTCATCGCCGACAGCACGGTGAGCGCTGGGGATGGTTCCTTCGAAGTCACCCCTCAACACTTCCGGTCTGTTCAGATTTCGAAGGAGTCAAGCCCCGCGACTCGGGGCTTCTTTTTTCGCCGCGGCCCAGTCTGGGACCGTGGGACCGCAAGGGCATCGAGGGTCAGTGTACGCCGCCGGTGTACTGCGCAAGCAACCCGAGCAGCTGATCGTCCTGATAGGGCTTGCCGAGGTATTCCTCGACGCCCAGCTCCTTCGCATGCATGCGGTGCTTGTCAGCCGTCCGCGAGGTGATCATGATGATCGGAATGCCCCGCTGACGGTCGTCGGATCGGATCGTGCGTGCGAACTCGAAGCCATCCATGCGCGGCATTTCGATGTCGAGAAGGATGACGTTGGGCGTGTGATCCGCGAGTACTTGAAGCGCGTCGAGCCCGTCCTTCGCCGTGAGCACGCGATAGCCTTCGCGCTCGAGCAATCGGGTCGTGATCTTGCGCACCGTCAGCGAATCGTCGACCACGAGCACGAGCGGCGCGCGCGGCTGCACGGTGATGTCCGGCCGGATCGGAATCACTTCGGCAGCGACCGGAGCCGCAGCGGGCGTGGCGGCAACAGGCGCCACGACACCCGAGCCTGCAGGGGGGGCCTCCGCCCGCAGGGCCGCTTCGGCGGGGCTCTGGGCGTGCCCCGCAACCTGGGCAGGACGCACCGCACGTGCCGGGTCGCGCGCCTGCCCGGGCAGGACGGCCGACAGCATCAGCTGCAGCGGGTTCGACAGGATGACGATCGAGCCATCACCCAGCACGGTGAGACCGGCCAGTCCACGCACCCGCGCGAGTTGCGGGCCATAAGGCTTGGCGACGACTTCCTGGTTGCCGAGGACCGCTTCGAGCTCGAATGCCGCCACGAGATCGCCGGAGCGGAGAATGGCCACCGACCGCGTACGATGTTCGGCGACATCGATCGGTGTCTTGTCGTAGAGCGGAGTCAGAACGAAATACGGAATTTGCTTGCCCGAATGCAGCAGCGTGCCGCTCAGACGCGCAGCCTCGCATTCGGCGGAGCGCACCTGGCGCACGGTTTCGATGAGGGACGCTGGAATACCAACGGCCGTATCGCCGGTACGCACGAGCAGCACCTGGGTGACTGCGAGCGTGAGCGGCACGCGCAGCACGAAGGTGGTCCCGCGGCCGGCCTGCGTGCGCACCTCCACACGACCGCCGAGCGCGGTGACCTCGCTGCGGACCACATCCATGCCGACGCCACGGCCGGCGATGGCGCTGACGGTCTCGGCCGTCGAGAAACCCGTCTGAAAGATCAGCTCGACGAGCTTGTCCTCGCTGACCTGCGCATCCGGTGCCAGCATGCCCAGAGCGCGGGCGCGTGCTTCGATCTTTTCGAGCGGCAGCCCGGCGCCATCGTCCGTGAGTTCGATGACGACTTCGTTGCCCTGCTGAGTGACGGCGAGCCCTATTTCGCCGGTAGCGGACTTGCCGACGCGCTCGCGCTCGACCGCCGGCTCGATGCCATGGGCGAGCGCGTTACGAACGAGATGTTCGAGCACCGGGGCGAGACGTTCGAGAACGCTGCGGTCGATCTCGGTGCGCCCCCCGCGGATATCGAGGTTGGCACGCTTGCCCAGCTCCTTGGCGGACTGGCGCAGGACGCGATAGAGGCGATCCGACAGGGTGGCGAACGGAACCGTACGCATCGACTGCAAACGCAGCTGGACCGAGCGCGAGAGCCGCATCTGTGCGGCGAGCGCGGCTTCGGCGTCCGCCAGGTTCTTGAGCAGATTCTGCTGCACCGTGGCCACGTCGTTCACCCCCTCGGCCAGGCCGCGCGTGAGCTCTTGGAAGCGTGTGTAGCGGTCGAATTCCAGCGGGTCGAAGGCGCTCTCGGTATCGAGGCGAGACTGGATTTGGGACTCGCCCTGGATCTCGATCTCGCGCAGCTGACTGCGCAGGCGAGTGACTGCGGAGGTGAGATCCAGAAGCCCGGTCTTGAGATCCCGCAGCTCACTTTCGATGCGAGCGCGGGCGATCGCGATCTCACCGGCCTCGTCGGCCAGCGTCTCGAGCGCATCGCTCCGTACGCGCAGGAAGGCGGTCTCGGCCCGAGCGGTGGCTGCCCCCAACGCTACACGAGCGGGTGTATCGGCGGCCGCCACCACAGCGGCGGGCACGGCGGGTACGACTGGCGGGAAGGAAAGGTCAGAAGGTGCAGCCGTCGGCGCGGTCACTGCGAGCGGCGCGTCCGCCACCAGAGGCACAGGAGCCGCCTCCACCCTTGGCACCCGAGCGACGTCCTCCGCCGCTTCGACGACGGCATCCAGACGGAAGCGCGGCAGCACGACGTTGTGCTCGCCCCGGCTATGCCGATCGAGCAGGAAGGCCACATCGTCGAGCGCTTCATCCACCGCATCGAAAAATGCCGGATCGGGCAGGGCCGGCGCTTCGATGATGCGTGTTTCGAGCAAGTGGGTGATCTCGCCGAGACGCATCGCTCCAGCCATGCGGGCGCTGCCCTTGAGCGTGTGCAGCGTACGCTTGATCGCCGCACGCGCCGAGGCGTCGCCCGGCGCCGCGCGCATCATCCGCGCCTGCTCGGTCGCCGCCGGGAAGAGCTCCTGCGCCTCCTCGAGAAATAGTGGCATGACCTGCTCATCGACCTCGTCACGTACGTCGGCCAACGGGTCGGCGCTGTCGGTTTCTGCGTGCGTGAGCACCGTGGGCGCGAGCGTGGCTCGACCAGCCACAGCTGCCGCCGCAATTCCGAGCGGCGTAACCGCGGCAGATGCCCCTGGCGCGGGCGATGCCACCGTCGGGGATGACGTCGTAGCTATAGGCTGCGCCGTGGGTGTTGACCCCGGCTCGCGCGCGACGGGCGCGGGCGCCTGCTCCACAGCCCGTGGAGCTGCAGCCATTTCGGACAGCGACGCGACGGGCTCAAGCAGAACCGACGCGGCCGGTTGCGGCTCGTGGATATCGGACTGCTCGAACGCGCTTGCCTCGGGTGCTGGGGGGAGCGTGGGCTCCGCTTGCGGTGATGGGATCGAGGCGACGGCGCTCGCATCGACCGGCGCTGCACTGCGCGCCGGTGCCAGCGGCTCGACACCGACCCCCAGAGACGTGAGTTCGACCGGCGAGGCGGCCGCCGTAGCCTCAGTCGATTGCCCAGTCTCGGTGACGTCAAGCAGACCAGGCGTTCTCGGGGGGGCTGTCGCTTCATCGCGAATGGCCGCCATGGCAGCGGCAACGGCGTCACGCGTGCGCGCGCCGAGCCGTACGCCGAGCCGTGCATTGAGCCCACGCATGGCGACCAGCGCCTGGCCGAATGCCCGGCGCTCCTCCTCGTGCATCGCGGTCTTGGTCTGGATGCGCAGGGACGCGGTACGCAGGGCGGCGATCGCCGAAGCGATCACCGCATAGGCTTCTCCGTCGCGCGCGGCACCGCTCAATGTGACCAATGCACTCTCGATCTCTGCGGCGAGGTCACCGATGTGGGTGAACCCCGCCGTCCGATGAATCCCGCACAGCGTGTGTGCAGCACGCACCATGCTTTCACTGGGCACGCCCGCGGGGTCGAATTGCAGCAGCGCCAGTTCATGCTCGAGCGTCTGCAGGTGCGCGCGTGACTCGTCCACCAAAATGGAGAACAGCGTACGCGGCACCGTGACACCCTCGACGACCACGTTCTCGTCCTCGAGCGTCCAGGCACTCGCCGGCAGTTCGATCACCTCGGGCAACGAGATCGACTCATCGGCTGATTCCTTTGCGGTCGCGAACGCATCGACCTGCTCTCCAGCCACAGACGAGGCGCGCGGAGGTTCTGGCTCGACCGGCGGCGGTGATACTGCATCCGGACTCGACGGCGGAACGAAATCTAGCGTGGGCAGGGGCGCGGCGGCCGGCCCGCTCTGCGCAATGGGGGAAGGCGGTTCGGCGACCAAGGCGGTCGCAATCGGCGGCAACTCCGGGAGTTGCGCGTCCAGCTCCAGTGCACGCATGGCGGGGACTTCGGCGGCGACGACGCCAAGCTCGACCGTCGTCCGGGCTGGCGCGACGTCCTGGGTGGCCGAAGTCATCCAGCCGTCGGGCGGCATTTCGCGGCGCTCGCACGCCGCGACCAGTCGCGTGATGGCGCCGACATCGACATCGGCCCGCCCTGTGTCCTCCTTGAGTTGGCTCACCCACCCTTCGAACAGGGTCGTTGCGGCCTTTATGAGCGCGACCTCATGGGGCAGCGGCGCACGATCGCTCTCGAGCACGCCGTTGAGCACACGCTCGATCTGCCATGCCGCCTCGCCGAAGTCCGTCAAGCCGACCATGCGGCCACTGCCCTTCAGCGTGTGGAACGCCCGTCGCACGGTCACCAGCGCATCGCGGTCCCCAGGCGCTGAAACGAGATTCGACACGCCTTCCTTGAGGGTGGACACGACCTCCACCGCCTCTTCGCAGAAGATCTCGAGCAGCAGCGAGTCTCGCTCCTCATCCCGGGCCTTGGCCAGACGCTGCGACTCGGGAGAGGCCTCGGGAACGGGAACGCTCGTGTCCGACGCAGCGAGCAGCGCACTGACTGCAGCAGCGTCCGGCTTGCCCTGGTCGATTGCGGCGAGGGCGCTGTTCGCGGCGCCAAGCAGACGGGTGTCCGCGAGCAGTTCGGCGTCGTACTTGATCGCGAGAACCGCCTCGCGCGCGCTGCCCGCACCCGCGGGCTCGGCGGCCAGTTCGAGGGATTCGCGCAACTGACGTCGATGTCCAGCGATGGACGCTTCGACACTCTGGTCCTCGTGCGACGCGCTTTCGACCGGCTCGCCTCGCGCCCGACGTTCGAGCGCATCGAGCATGGCTTCAGCCTCGTTCTCTCGCTGCCCCTTCGCGTCGATGTAGAAGCTGATGCCTGCCAGCGTGTCCGCGTACTCGTTGATAAGCTTGTCGTCGAGCGGCTGTTCGCTCTGGATGCCCTGGAGCAGGCGTGCCGACGTCTCCGACAGGATGTCGTTCGCTCGCGTCCAGCCAAGGATCTGCAGTGCGCCAGAAACCTGCGCGAGCAATCCGGGAACGGGTGCAAGCTCATCGACTGCGCTCCGATCGCGGAACGCGGTGTCGAGCGCCTGTTCGACGGCCCGCATGTTGGTGCGGATCTCGCGCACCACCTGCGCAACCGTCGCTCGTTCCTGCGCCTTGCGCGTGAGGCTGTCGGCGTCGGTATCGTTGCGCAGCTCGGACGGGATGGCAACGCCCGTGCGCGCGTAGGTGAGACGCTGGATGGTCAAGTCGACTTGCGCCGAGAAGTTGCGGGGCAGCGATGCGATCTGGCTCGCTGCCGTCTCGATGAGAATCAGCGTCGAGGCGATCTCGATCGAGAGATCGTCGCTCGGTGTCGCGGCACCCAAACCGTGAACTGTCTCGGCCAGCGCCTCACCGAGACGTTTGAAGTCTGCGTGTCCGAGCAGCTTGCTCTGCGCGGCAATCTCGTCCACCGCAGAAACAAACTCGTCCCGGTCGCGCTCGCGCGCCACGCCGAGGGAGGTGCCCCAGCGCTCCTTGGCCCGAGCGACCGCCTGCCCGAGACGTTCGAGCGCAGGCTGGATCGCGATGTAGTCGATCTCGACCGGCACCCGCTTCGGTATCAGCACGCCCAGCTCGTACAGAGCCTTGACCTCGTCGACGAGCGGGTCTCCGTCATCGCTGCGCGCGAGGTGGTAGAGCACTTCGCGACGAAGTCGGTCCGCCACGCGCGTCGAGCCTTCGGCAAACCGGCGGATCTGCAGATCGACGCGGGCGAACAGTTGCTTGAGGGCAACCGACGGTTCGAGCAGACGGGTCTCGACCGCACGGATCAGCGCGCGCGTGCTCCACCAGAACGACCGCTGTGCGGGCAGGGGAAACGCTTCCTCGATGGACTCGAGCGCACCACTCATCAGCCCGAGGCCGCCCGCCCCCCCGCGCAACCACAGGAGCAGTCCCTGCTGGAACTCCCGCCGCTTGCGCATGAGAAGGGCCGGGAGCTGCCCGGGCGGGATCTCGACCGTGGTCGGTGCCTTGGCAGGCTTTCGCGACAGATCGGGAAAAAACAAATCTGCCGGTCCGAGCCGGGCGTTGCGCAGCTTGCCGAGTGCAAGGTACTCGGGCAGGAAGCGGATCGGCACAGCCGGCGCACCTGCGGCGATCTCCTGCAGATGGGCGAGCAGCCGTCGCACGCCGCGTTCGATCTGCTCCAAGGCCTGCACGGAAGGCGGCTGCGATGGGGCAGTGAAATGCGTTTCGAACTCGCGAACGAGGACGGAAAGTCCCTCGACACCGACCAGCTCGAAGGCGCCAGCCACGGTGTGCAGTTCGCGCGCGATGGACTTCTTGACCTCGGGTTCGATCCGCTCCCGGCTCGCGGCGATGCCGCTGAGCACTCGCGCGAGCGAGGCCTCGATTTCGGGCTTGACCCAGGTGATCGGCCCGGTGTCGAGCTCGAGAGGGATGTCGATCGACACGCTCATCAACCTCTCAGACCTTGAAGCCAGCAACCGACATGCGGAGCGACTGGGCCAGTCGACCCAACTCCTCAATCGAGCTGTTGGTCTGCTGGGTACCGCGCGAGGTCTCTTCAGTCACGGCAAGGATGTCCTGCATGCAACGCGTCACTTCGGACACCGAGGCCGCCTGTGACTGCGCCTGGGCCGAGATGCCGGCCACGATCTCAGCGAGCTCCTTCGACACGCGACCGATCTCGGCAAGCGCCTGGCCGGCGGCGTCAGACAGACGCGTCCCTTCGACCACCCCCTGAGTGGTGCGCTCCATGGCGCTCACCGCATCCTGGGTGTCGGCCTGAATGGTCCGAACCAGCGCTTCGATCTGTTTGGTGGCCTCGGCAGAGCGTTCAGCGAGTCGCTGGACCTCTTCCGCAACCACCGTGAAGCCGCGGCCCGCTTCCCCGGCCGAGGCCGCCTGGATGGCGGCGTTCAGAGCAAGGACGTTCGTCTGTTCGGTGATGTCCGAGATCAGTTCCACGATCTCACCGATCTCCTGCGAGCTTTCGCCGAGGCGCTTGATGCGCTTCGCGCTGTCCTGAATCTGGGCCCGGATCTCGTTCATGCCGGCGATCTGGTTCTGCACCGCAACGGAGCCTTGCTCGGCCACGGCGAGCGACTGTTGCGCAACGCTGGCCCCCTGGGAGGCGGAGTTCGACACCTCGGCAATCGATTGCGCCATTTGCAGCACGAGCGAGCTCGCCCGCTGGATCTCACCGGACTGCCGCTGCGACGCCTGGAAGAGACGCTGGGACACAGCCTGTGCAGACTGGGTCGCGCTTGCGACGTCGGCGGTCGTGTTGTTGATGCCTGTCACCACCTTGCGCAGTTCATCGACCGTGAAGTTGATCGAGTCTGCGATCGCGCCGGTCACGTCTTCGGTCACGCTCGCGCGCACCGTGAGATCACCGTCGGCGAGCGTGCCCATCTCGTTGAGCAGACGCAAAATGGCCTCCTGGTTGCGCTGGTTCTCGAGCTCGTTGGCTCTCGCGCGCTCCCGGGCTTCGTTCACGAACAGGTAGCCGAGCAGGACGCCGAAGATCACCGTGAGTACACCGAAGATCACCGCGAGGACGACCGCGATGTTGGAGGTGTTGCCGCTACCCTCATAGGCGGCGGTGAGGTTTCGGGTGGCCGTGAGAAGGCCCTCGGACTCCTGCGCGATGACGCGGGAGGCCTGCTTGCCCGCGAGAAGACGCGGCATCGCACGTAGCACGTCGGCCAAGCGCCGCTCGGTTTCCTGGAAGCGCATCGTCAGCTCGGCGAGCGTCCGCCGCGTTTCGGCATCACGCACCGGCGCCAAGCGCAACGACTCGCTGCCCTGCGTCAAGCCCGCGAGGATGTCGCGGAACGTCGCCGTGTCCTTGCCGAGCAGGAAGGCCACGTCGGAGTCGACCTCGTTGCCGAGGAGAGCGTTGGCGTTCTTGGCGATCCGCTGGGTCAGCATCACGAGGTTTCCTGCGAGCGCA